>JAPLCP010000151.1 GCA_026392155.1 Armatimonadota bacterium
CGTCTTTGCGCTCGTCGGTGCCCAGAACCAGGAAGAAGTGGATACCAACGTCGCCGCGCTCAACACCGACCTCACCGAGCAAGAGCTTCTCTACCTCGATTTAAAGGCCGACAGCCCGGCGTAAGGCCCTCCTCCCCAGCCCTCCTCCCAACCCTGGGAGGAAGGTTGGCGGAGGGAGTTGCTAAAGCTCGTTGGCGAAGAGGGGTTGGGTGTCGAGAATAAAGCCGGGGAGCTCGGGGGAACAGTCTACGGCGGTGGGGTTTTCGAGGACTTGCGGCTCGGTGCTGGGGCGGTAGAGATGGGCTTTGCGGGTGGTGGGATCGAGCAGCAGCGCGAGGCGGACGCCGCAGGCGATGTACTCCTCCATCTTCTCCTGAAGGAGCGTAAGACTATCGGTCTCAGAGCGTAGCTCGGCGACAAAGTCCGGGGCGAGGGGAAGAAATTTCTTCTTTTGCTCCGCAGTGAGCGTGTCGAGGCGGGACTTGCTCACCCATGCCGCATCAGGCGAGCGCATCGCGCCGTTGGGAAGGTCAAAGCCACCACTGGAATCAAAGCCTCGGCCTGTTCCATCTTGCTTAACCCAGATACCGAGCTGAAGATTTAGCTCAAAGTTTCTGTTTGACGATTCGCCTCCTGTGGGCATTTTTATAACAATCTCTCCTTTGACATTGCGCTCAATCCGCCAGGGAGCACTAGCCTGGCAGAACGCATAGAAGTGCTCCGGGTTAGCAAGGTCAAAACCAGCAGGGATAGGGGCAGACATACGATAATTATACCGCTAGCTTCCGGTGGAGCGGTACTTGCGCTCGCCGAGCTTCCAGAGCTGGAGGGCGAGGGTGAGGAAGCATACGCCAACTGTTGGGCCGAGGAGGGCTATCCATGGAGACGCGCCGGGGTGGCCAAAGATCACCGAGGCGGGCAGGTAGTTGAAGCAGGCAATCGGCACCAGATAGGTAAAGAGCAGGCGAATCCACTTGGGATAGATCGTCAGGGGAAGCTCGGCGGCCATGATCCCGCCGTAGGTGAGCGCATTGACAATCTCCAGCGACTCAACCGTGATAAAGCAGAGCGCGGCCTGCATCACCAAGACACCGTAGAAGATCAGCGCACCGCCCAAGATCGCCCCGACCAGAGTCGCGATTTTTAGTGCGTCCCAGTGCACGCCCGCGTTCGTCGCGCCCCAGAAGAGCGCCACCAGCCCCGCGATAAAGCGCCCGATTCGCGACAGCTCGAAGGTCTGGCCCGCCAAAAGTAGTGCCGTGGGGTGAGGGCGCAGGAGAAACCGATCAAACTCTCCGGCACGCACCACACTGGCAAACTGATCGAAGCCCCGCCCGGCTGCCTCGGCGAGGGCGAAGGCGATGTGCACCATGGCGTAGAGCACCGCCACTTGCGGCAGAGTCCAGCCCGGCAGATTCCCAAAGCGTGCGAACAAGGCCCACAGCCCTACTACTTCCACCGCCACCGCGGAGAAATTGCCTATGGAGAAGAGCATAAAGCTGGCTTTATACTGCATCTGGGAGCGAATCGAGGCTCGCATGAGGGCAAGCAAGACTCTTAGCACGACAGCTCCTCAGGGAGACCCAGTGCTCCTTGTAGCATGTTGGCAATCAACCGGTGACTGGCATCGCTGTACCCGCCGCTGGGCAGGATAAGAGTCGGGAGGTTTAGAGCGCGGAGGGTGGTCAGTACAAACAGATCACACTCCAGAATCTCGGGCTCCGTGAGGCGCAAGCCCCCGAGCAAGTCTTTCTCAAACGGGTCGGTACCCGCGTTGTAGATCGCCAGCGCGATCTCGCCCATGCTGGCGACGGTCTCAATAAACTCCGGGAGCTGGGCCTTGAGCAAGCTGAGATAGAGCGGACCCGCCGTCCCATCTTTGAGCGGAATGGGCCAGTCGAGACGCTGCCGGGCAAGCGTGTCGCTGTAGGGGTAGCGGTCGTCGAGAAAGCAGTGTGCGACTCCATTGCCCATGTGCGCGTCCATATCCACGTAGATAATGTTGCCCAGTAGCCCCTCGGCTCGCAGAATGGCGATTGCGACGGCGATGTCGTTGAAGGGGCAGAAGCCCTCGCCCTGATCCGGCTTGGCATGATGGTAGCCGCCCGAGAGATTAAAAACCAGCCCTTCGGTCAGCGCGTTTTCGTGGAGCTCAGGCACCCGCGCCCACGCCCGACTGTATTTCCTCGCGTCGAACGGGTGCAGCTTCTCCAGCCCGAAGAAGTTAATATCAAAGCGCGGCGAGTAGATGACTTTCATGAACCAGTAGCTATTCTATCTTTTTCTCTTCGTAGCGGCTCCCAGCGAGCATAGGTCAGGCAGCGCAAAAGCCACTCGTCGGGGCCTTGGCGAAATTTCTGGAGCCAGAGCTTGCTGAGTAGAAGCTGTCCTCCCCAGAGAAGCGGTGCAAAGAGAAGGAGCGTACTGGCACCCCAGAGCCCAAACTGCCCCAGACCCCAGCCACAAAAAACGAAGGAGGCAATCATGGCCTGTCCCAGATAGTTTGTCAGTGACATCTGGCCTGCGGGAGCAAGCCAGCTCAGGCGATGGCGTAGCACAAGGACTCCAAGCAGATATAGAGCCGAGAGCGCGGGGGCGGCGAGCGCCTCCAGGACGAGGCTCAGTATGTGCTCAGGGCACGAGGCATAGAGGGCATTTCCTCCGATACCCAAAAGTAAGAGCCATGGAAGAGTGCGCTTGAGAGACCGCTCAAGGCGCTCGGTTTTCTCCAGCAATTGCTCCTTGCCTGCTGCCAGCCCAAGGGCGAAGAGCCCCAGAGCGCTGGGCCAGTTGAAGAGTGGCGTAAAGATATAGAAGACGATCAGGTCTTGCAGGCGCTGCTGAATCGCATCGGTAAACGTGCCTCGGTAGCCAGTTCTCGTGGAGGACAGGGCCGAGGTGAGTGACCCTGTCGCATCGGAGAGGAGTATTGCCAGCACAAAGCGCCCTAGAACCGCAGCTAGAAGCATACCAAGAGAGAATCTCATAAGAAAGAGTACGGAGCGCTTCCGTAGGCCCCAGAGAATGGTTCCCAGTAAGGCATAGGAGATGAGAATATCACCCATGAAAAAGCAGGTGGCGTGCAAGATACCAAAAAGTGTCAGTCCTAAGAGCCGTCGTGCATAGCGCGGCCCAAGGGCGATATCTTGGCGTTCTGCATGGGCAAGCTGAAGCGAGAGACCGTATCCAAAGAGAAACGAAAACAAAAGATAGAACTTAGATTCGAAGGCAAAGCGGACGATCCAGGTTGCGAGGCGATCCCAAGGCGCGGCTTCCAGCGAGGCGGGCACGGGGTTAATGCCATGCGCTAAAAACGTGAGATTGACCACCAGAATTCCCAGGAGGGCAAAGCCCCGTAAGAGATCTGGCAGAGCCAGTCGCTCAGGGCGCATCGCAATTGATTGAGTGTTCATTCGAATATCTTTCCAAAAAAAGAGGCTCTTAGGAAAGCCCCACGAGTCGCTCTAGAAGGTGCTGGAGTACCTCTGCGGGGAGAAGTAAGGTTCCTTGAATGGCAGTGTTCAGGATAATTCCATCCAAACAGATACCCACAAGAGCCGCCAAAAGCTCCGTATCGGGGTTGTGGGTGAGCTCGCCTCGTTGCAGAGCCGCATCGAGAAGCGTGCGAAACTGTGCAACAAAGGCATCATCTGTGGCACGGAACGTCTCACGAATGCTCGGGTTGCGTGATGCCTCGACACTCGCCTCAATGTAGAGCCTCGCCTCGCCATTTTGGGTAAGCCAGTGAGTGAGTCGCTCTGTGAGGCGAGCGAGGGCGAGCCGCAAGGTAGGGAGAGTCTCTAGCTCCGCCATAAGACTGCCTGTTGCCTGATGCGCTTCCTGGGCAATAGCCTGGATGATCTGCTCTTTACTTTCAAAGTAGTGGTAGATCAGCCCAGGGCTAAGCTTCGCCTCCGCGCAGACTTCTTTCATGGAGGTCTGGTGAAATCCACGGCGGATAAAACAGGCAGCGGCGGCTTGGAGAACCTCGCTTCGGCGCTGATCGGTGCGTTGGGACATAGTGGCTTTCTATCTTAGAATGAACGTTCGGTTTATATCATAAATGCTAGCGAACTGTCAAGACGAGGAGACAGATTTATGGCCCTACCCTCCTTGCACAACCAGTCGCTTGAGTCCCTTTGTCAGCAGAGCCCGACCGATCAGCACAAAGAACGCCGTCCAAGCAAGCTGGTGTAGAAGAATGCTCCCCACCTCGCTGGGCGCACGGCTCCCGACCCAGAGACTAAATGGGGTGTCTACCATGCCGGTGAAGGGCAAGAAATTTAAGATCGGTTTGAAGCCGTCAGGCATGAGCGCAAGAGGAAGTATCTGGCCAGAGAGAACGGCGACAAGGCCGGGCATGATCCGCGCAATGCCATCGCCGGAGATTGTCCAGAGCAGCGAGATCGTAATCAGCGTGCACCACGCGGCGATCAGTGCGACGGCTCCCGTAAGCGCGAAGAGAAAGGCGAGAGCGGCGGCGATTGAGGGCGGGGGCTGCATGCCGAGAAATGCCATTCCGATGACGAAGATCGGAAGGCAGCGGAGAATTGTTGGAGCCAGCCTATTGGCAGAGTTGCGGGTAAACCAGAGGGTGTAGAGATCCAGTGGGCGGGCCAGCTCGTAGGCTACGGTGCCATCGCGCATCATCGAGCGCACTTCCGGGTCGGGGTTGGAGGTGAAGGGCGAGAGCGCAAAGAACGCCTGCACAAGCCAGGAGTAGGTGACCATCTGCGCCTCGGGAAGTGGCGGAGTGCTATGGCTGCTGTGGTAGAACGCCTGGCGCATTGCCACCAGCGCCGCCCCGAAAAAGAGCTGCGTCCCCACGCCCGCCCACGCCGCCGCTCGGTACTGCAAGAGCATCTTAAGCCGTGCGGTAAAGATCGCGGTGTAGGCTCTCACTTAGCTCCCCCGTCGGACGGGGGCTGGGGGGGTGGGGCTTGGTAAAACCGCGCGATAATCTCCTCAATCGGTGGGTTCTGCACAAACAGATCACGGATTTCTAGGTGCTCACTGAGCTGGGCGATGAGCGTGGCGACGGGAGTTTTCTCGGGATCGAAGCGCAAGGTGACACGCTCGCCCTCCACTTTTAATATCTCAGCCCCTTCGCTTGCCGAGGGGGTCACGGCGCTGATGCCGTGGGGGGTGTCAATCACCAGCCAGCGCTCTTTGGTGACTTGCTGGCGAAGCGCTTCCAGCGGGCCGTCCAAGAGAATCTTGCCGCCACCGATCACGAGAACCCGTGAGCAGAGCGCCTCGATATCGTCCATGTCGTGCGTGGTGAGCAAGACCGTGACGCCGTGCTCGCGAGCGAGCCGTCCCACGAACTCACGGACGGCGAGCTTGCTGATGGCATCCAGGCCAATCGTCGGCTCATCAAGGAAGAGAATCTCAGGGCGATGCAGGAGGCTGGCGACGAGCTCACAGCGCATGCGCTGGCCTAGGCTGAGCTGGCGCACAGGGGTGGTGAGAAAGCTACCAATATCGAGTTTCTCGACCAGCTCCGCTTGTGTCTGCGCGTGCTGAGCTTTGGAGACGTCGTAGATCTCCCGAAGGAGTGCGAAAGACTCCACCACGGGCAGATCCCACCAGAGCTGGCTGCGCTGTCCAAAAACCACCCCTATTTTGGCGACATGGGCTTGCCGCTCCCGCCAAGGCGTGCGCCCATTGACCGTGACGTTTCCGCTGTCGGGCACGAGAATCCCAGAGAGAATCTTAACGGTAGTGGACTTTCCCGCGCCGTTCGGGCCGATATAGCCGACTACCTCGCCGGGCTCGATGCTCAGTGAGATGCCGTCGAGGGCTTTTACGGTTTTAGATGTGCGGCGCAGAAAGCCGCCCTCCGAGATCGTGAAGTGCTTGACCAGGTTCTCGACGGTGATCTGAGGCGCTTGGGGCATGGGAGGGGTATTTTACCATACCCCTTGCCCTCTTATTTCGTTAAAAAATGTGTGATCTCACCTGCTCCTTTTCAAGGAACCAGGAGCAACTTAAAGAACCTGAGTGATGGTAAAACGGCCTGCTTCGACTAAGCTCCCCCCACGAGGGGCGATGCGCTGGAAATCCCCCACGAGGCGGGCGAGCGTGGTGCGCCGTCGTGGGGTAAAGCGCCCGCTTATCACCAGTAGCGCGTTGCCTGTCCGTCCGGTATTGCCAACCAGAGTGAAGCCATAGCTCCCATCAAGGGCCGCTACGGGGGAGAGTGTAAGGGCGTAGGCAAAGCTCTGCCCATTGAGAGTAAGCCCGCCGGTCACTTTACTATAGCCGGGGAGCTATCGTGTGGAGAGAGTATGCGTGACGCACCACGGTGAGTGTCCCTGCAGTGCCGTTGCCCTGCCCGAGCAGGCCGATGTCCTCACCTTCGATGACCGAGAGCTCCTTACAGGGGGTGGCTTGACACGCGAGGCAGTCCTAGCGCTTGCCGCCTAGCCGCTCTTGTTGCCTAGCACGAAAATCCTTCGGCCCCTTGTGCGGCAGTGGTGGCCAGAAGCGTGGGAGCCGCGCCGAACTGCTCTGTGTAGCCCTTGATGAGAGCCGCGTTGAGCGCCTCGGTGATGTCTTCGGTGGGATCGTGGAGGATCACAGCAGAGCCGCCCCAGCCGCCTCCGGTGAGCTTTGCGCCATAGACACCTGGCTGATTGCAAGCGAGCTCGACGATAAAGTCTACTTCGGTGCAGGAGTTCTCAAAGTAGCGCTTACAAGACTCATGGGACTGCTTCATCAGCCTGCCGACTTCAAAGAGATCGCCTTGCTCCAGAGCCTCTGCGGCTTTCTCGACCCGTACATTCTCATAGACAATATGATGCGCGCGCTGCTTGAGCACGGGGTCCAGGCCGATTCCTTTGCTCTCCAGGAGTGCTGGTGTCACATCGCGGAGCTTGGCATCGCCGCGCCCTACAAGCTGGCGCGCGGCCTGCATGCACTGCCCATGCCGCTCGGAGTAGCCGCCACCGGCGGCAAGCTCGTGCTTGACATTGGTGTTGGCCAGAAGAATCCCCGCTTTTTCGGCAGGCAGCGGAACCGCTTTCCAGGTGAAGCTGCGGCAGTCGAGAAAGAGCGCATGACCGGCGAGGCCACACGCAGAAGAAAACTGATCCAAAAGCCCGACGGGAGCCCCGACAAAGCGTCCATTTTCGGCACGTCGTGCCAGCTTCGCCAGCTCCATGGGGTCGGCGGCTATCGGGTCGGGCCAGAGTGTGGTAAGAAGCCGCGCGGCTGCAACCAAGAGCGCCGCCGACGACGAGAGCCCGGAGCCATCGGGCACCGACGAGGTCACGAAGGCGGCAAAGTTGCCCACGGGGCAGCCCGTCTTCTGGAGCTCATCTATAATGCCTTTGAGGTAGTTGGCCCAGCGGTCTTCCCCCGCGCTTTTCTCCATCGCATGGGGATCGAACGTCGCCTCAGGGAAGCCTGCCGAGGTCGCGATAGGGGTCAGGGGACGCTGGCTGTGGGCTCCGGCGATGGCGGTGACATAGTCCACGGCAGCGGTGAGCACAAAGCCCTCGTTGTAGTCGGTGTGGTTACCGAGAAGCTCCACACGCCCTGGCGCAACCCCGACAGCGGTCGGGGCCACGCCGTAGTGAGTAAGAAAGGCAGCCTGCGCCGCCTCAATTACCTGCTCACGGGTGAGCGGCGACGCTTCACGCGTCATAGGGGAAGCCTCCGCGCTCGATCTCCGCAATGGCATCGAGATCCAGCGAGGGAAGCCGTGGCCCGAGATGGGCGACAATCTTTCCGGCAGCCCACGCCGCAATCCGTCCGGTGATGGGGAGCGGGAGCTCTTTGGAGAGCCCGTAGAGAATCCCCGCGGCGTACATGTCACCGGCTCCCGTTGTGTCCACGGCCTGCACCGTGTAGATCGGAATCTCATGGACATCATCGCCCTGCACCAGAACTGAGCCCTCTTTATCAAGCGTCACAACCGCAAGCCCGCTGCACATCGCCGCCAGCTTTTTCGCCGCGACTTTTGCATCGTCCTCGCCGGTCATCATCCGGGCTTCATCGCGGTTGGCAAAGACGACGTCCACGTACTCGGTGAGAAGGCGGGTGAAGTCGTCTTTGTGGCGGCTCACACAGAACGGATCCGAGAGCGAGAGGGCTACTTTGACATCGGTCACCTGCCTGGCCTCACGCATGGCGTACTCGACGGCCTCTTTCTGCGTGTCTGTGTCCCAGAGATAACCCGTCACATAGAGATACTTGCTCTGCACTAAATCACCGACATTGATGTCTTCGGGGTGCAGCTCTTGAGAGACCCCAAGACAGGTTCCCATGGTGCGCTGGGCATCGGGGGTAATGAGCACCAAACAGAGGCCTGTGTCCCCCGTCGCTGCCACCCCGACATTGGGCTTAACCCCGGACTCTTCCAGGCTCGCCTTATACATCTGCCCGTGCTCGTCGCGTCCCACACGGCTCGTGAAGCTCGTCGTGCCGCCCATCTGCGCGATCCCAATCATCGTGTTCGCCCCGGAGCCGCCCGCCTGAGTATTGACAATATGAGAGTAAACAGCAGGGACAAGGGCTTTTTGCTCCTCCGCAGAGACCAGCCGCATCGTGCCCTTTTCAACGCCCAGCTCTGTGAGCGTGGTGTCGGTGACTTCGGCCTGAAGATCAAAGAGGGCGTTACACATCCCGAAAACATCAAATTTTTTTTGCATTTCGCGCTATTGTAGCATAGCCGGGTTGGGAAGTAGAGAGCGCCGCAATCGCTTTTCCAGCTCGTCTAGGGAGAGAAGCCGTGCATCTAAGTAGAGCATCGGTAAACTGCTTCTCCGAAAATCGCGCTCCCCGAGGCGCTGGCAAAGCTCGCCCTGCACGACATTAAAGTTAGCCTGCTGGGTCGAGCAGGCCATGCTCTAGGGGGTAGGCGAAGGTGTCGCTCGGGGGCGATAATAAGAAGAGTGCCGTTTCGCTCTGCGTTCCAGCGAGGGGCATTTTGCGGGGGAGAAAGCGGCCCACCAACAGAAGCCAGCAAGAGAGTGCGCCGGGTGAGAACCATAGGGTATTGTAGCAGAGTAGGCTCTTTAGGGCTTTAATCGTTTTTTCATGCGTGCATAAGATGATGTATTCAGGAATACTGTGTTTTATAAGTGAGGTGAGTGAGATTGTTACGGAGGCTGATTTCTATAGTTGTTGCGCTAGGCGTGCTTGGCGGCGGGGGCTACTTTCTCAGTAAGCGGCTCGCAGGTGCCGATGGGGCGGCACTGAAGACTCAGTACAAGCTGGGCAAAGTGGAGACGGGGAGCGTCAAGAAGACGGTCTCTGCCAGCGGGACTCTTCAGGCCTGGAAAGTGGTGGATATCAAGGCACGCGCGGGTGGCGAGCTGACGTATTTAGGGGTGGACATTGGTAGCAAGGTGACCCCAGGGCAGCTTCTTGCCCGTATTGACCCGCTGGATGTTCAGATGCAGCTCAACCAGGCCAAGGCGGATGAGCGCTCGGCGCTTGCCCGGCGCGACCAGAGCCAGAAGACCTGGCAAATGCAGGTCTCGCAGAGCCGAATCTCGGTGCGCGATGCGGAAGTCGGGGTTCGCTCTGCGGAGGCGACTCTCAACTCGTCGAAGGCGAACCTATCGGCAGCGAGGGCACGGCTCCTCACCTCAAAGCAGCAGGCAGAGACCCAGCCTGCGCTCACCAACTCCGCGATCGCCAATGCCAAGGCCAGCTACGATCAGGCTAAAGTCCAGCGCGAGCAGCTCGACTCCACCACCAAACAGCAGCGTGCCGCCGCCGATGCTGCCTACCGGCAAGCGGTCGCCAACCGGGACAATGGGCGTCTTCAGTTGGATCGGCAAAAAGCGCTGGTGGAGAAAGGCTTTGTCTCCCAGCAGGCTGTAGACAGTGCCCATGCCAGCTTAGATGTCGCCGAGGCGACTCTGACTTCTGCCAAGATCAAGCTAGACACCGTAGACAGTGAGCTGCGTGGCTCGCTGGAGTCCGCCGATGCTCGTGTGGCCCAGACAAAAGCCGCGCTGGAGCAGGCCCAAGCGGGGATTGCGGATATCTCCAACCGAAAAAACTCCGTGCTAGAGGCGGAAGCGGCAGTCAAACAGAGCGAGGCTGCGGTGAAGCAGAGCGAGGCTGCCCTGATGCGTAGCAAAGTGGCGCTGGATCAGGCTCGCAATAATATCGGCACCAACGATGTGCGACGCTTCGACATTGATAGTAATAACTCCTCAATTGTGCGTGCTGCCGCGAGTCGCACCAATGCCGAGACAACGCTCCAGCGCACCGAGATCCGCTCCCCGATGGGTGGCGTGGTGCTCTCCAAGACCGTAGAGCAGGGAACCATTATCGCCTCGGCGATGGGAATCAACTCCGCAGGGGCGAGCATGATGACCATCGGCGATACCAGCCGGATGTACGTGGATGTCGTGGTGGATGAGACCGATGTTGCCAATGTCGAGATGGGCCAGAAAGTGGATGTCTCGATTGAGGCCTATCCGGGTGTCCCCTTTGAGGGAAAAGTGATTCGGGTAGATCCACAGGCTGTGGTCAATCAGAATGTCACGAGTGTCCATGTACGCGTCGAAGTGGACAATGCAACCCCGACTTTTCAGCTCCTCAAGCCTGGTATGAACACCACTTGTGAGTTTGTGGTACGTGAGGCCAGCAATGTCTTAGTGGTCTCCAACGATGCCCTCAAAGACGAAAGTGATGGCACTAAGTACATCGAGAAGGCCAGCGGGGGCAAGCCTGCTCCGCCGGATGCCACGACGGGCACGCCTGCTGAGGCAGACACCAAGATTGATGTCAAGATTGAGAAAGTAAAAATCGAGCTAGGCATGGAGGGCAACGATACGACGGAGATCAAATCAGGCGTTGCTGAGGGCGATGTGATTGTCTTACAGACCATTGAGCCTGAGCCTCCTAAGACCGGCGGCACCTCACCTTTCGGTGGCAACAATCGTGGTATGGGTGGCGGTGGTGGAGGCCGACGGTAATGGCAACTGCTATCTCTCCTACTCCTGCTCCTGAATCGCAGGAAGGCTCGGCAAGCCTGGGCCGTGCGAGTGCGTTTCTGGTTAGTCTTCAGATGGCTTGGACAGGACTGGGGGCCAATAAGCTCCGCTCTTTTCTGACCATGCTTGGCGTGATTATTGGGGTTGGGGCGGTGATTGTCGCGATCTCGATTGGAGAGGGAAGCAAGGCCGCGGTTCAGGAGAGTATCCAGAAGCTGGGCAGTAACGTGCTGACGGTTCTTCCCGGCCAGCAGCGCCGTGGTGGTGTGAGCATGGGCTTTGGCTCCCAGAGCACGATGAAGCTCTCCGATGTGGAGCTGCTCAAGCGCTCTTGCCCGTCGGTGGGTGAAGCGTATCCGTCGGTGAATAAATCGGCGCAGATCAAGGCGACCAATAAAAATACCAGCACCACGGTCAATGGAAATGGTCCGCCTTACCCGATTGTCAGCAACCATCCCATACAATACGGTCGCTACTTCAACGCCGATGAAGTGCGCTCCCAGAAGCGCGTCGCGGTGCTGGGTTCGACGACTGCCAAAGACCTCTTTGGGGGTACCTCAGCCGCGCTCAATAAGATCATTCGCATCAACAGCCAGAGCTTCCAGGTGATCGGGGTGCTCAAGGAAAAAGGCGGGATGGGCTTCCGCAATCCGGACGATGCGGTCTATGTCCCGGTGACGACCGCCATGCGCCGCCTCTTTGGTCTGGACAATGTCAATAGCATCACAGCACAAGCCAAGTCGTTTGGCCTCATGAGCCGTGCCCAGACTGAGATTGAGAAAGTGATGCAGAAGCGCCTGGGGACAAGCTCTACGGGCAATAACTTCATTATCTTCAACCAGGCCGATATCGCCGCAACCCAGAATGAGCAACAGGACACGTTTGGGAATCTGATCAAGTATCTGGCGATTGTCTCGCTGGTGGTCGGGGGTATCGGGATCATGAACATCATGCTCGTCTCGGTGACCGAGCGCACCCGCGAGATCGGCATTCGAAAAGCCATTGGAGCGCGGCGTAGCGATATTCTGACGCAGTTCTTGCTGGAGGCGCTCTTTCTCTCTCTTGTCGGTGGGATGATTGGGGTGGCCTCGGGGATGCTGGGGAGCGATGCAGTGGCGCAAGCAAATGGCTGGCGCGTCCAGGTCTCGTCGTCCACCATTCTTCTGGCCTTTGGTTTCTCCGCCGTCGTGGGCGTGTTCTTTGGTTTCTACCCGGCGCTCAAGGCGTCGAATCTCTCGCCGATTGAGGCACTTCGATATGAATAAATATCAAGAAAGGTTGTTTTCTATGAAAAAAATCGTTTTAGTAGCTCTGTTGCTTAGTATCTCCGGGGCATCGTTTGCTCAGCCACCTGGCGGTGGCGGTGGCCCCTCTCCCGAGATGATGGCCATGTTTAAGAAGTTTGGGGAGTGGCGCGAGAAAAATAAGAATCTTGCCAACATGGGGCAGACTATTGGGATGTTTGCCGAGTTTGAGAAAGACCCAAAGACGGCTCTCACTAAGGATCAGGCCAAGAAGATCATGGCAGCTATTGGCCCCTGGAAGACTAAGCCCGTCATGACCGATGCCAACGCCAAGGAGCTGATTAAGACCATCGGGGCAACCATGACGGTCGCGCAGGCAACTAAGTCGGCCCAGCTTGCCAAAGAAGCAGCAGCCAAGCGCGGTCAGTGGGGCGGTGGTGGCGGCGGCGGTCGTCCCGGTGGCGGTGGTGGCGCTCCGGGCGGTGGTGGTCGTCCGGGCGGAGGCGGTGGAATGGGAGCGATGGATCCCGTGGCCATGAAGAAGCGCTTCGACACGATGATGAAGGGCTACAACCCGCTTAACTTCGCCACAGTGCCAGAGAGCCCGATGAAAGAGCGCTCTATCAAGCCCGTCAAAGATGGCATGGCGGCGCTAGAGAAAAAGGCGAAGTAAGCCAGAGAGCCTGTTCTCTGGGACTGAGTCTAGCCCTCCGTGTTTTAGGCGCGGGGGGCTTTTATTTTTCGATAAAGTTGACAATTCCGATTTATGAACTTAGAATGCATATGATTAAACATGACTATTTCTAATAGGATACTCAACATAAAGACGTGGCACTCTCTGATCCGCCTACTTCTTGCTGCTTTCCCTCTTCTGGCAGGCTGTCCGTCGTCCAAAGAGCCGTCGGGAAAAGCGACGGGCAAGCCGACGGTTCGTGTTGCCTATTTTCCCAATGTCACCCACTCCGCTGCGCTTTATGCTTCTGCGAAGGGCCTTTTTGGCAAGGCACTGGGCGACTCGGGGAGTGTTGAGGAGCGTGTCTTTAAAGCGGGACCTGAGGAGATTGAGGCGCTCTTTGCGGGAGAAGTAGACCTTGGCTATATTGGGCCGGGGCCAGCGGTCAATGGCTTCCTAAAGTCCAAAGGCGAGGCACTCCAGATTATCGCGGGGGCATCGTCGGGGGGCGCGGCGCTGGTTGTTCGTCAAGATACTGCCATCATGGGGCTGAGAGACTTAGACGGCAAGCGTGTCGCGGTGCCACAGACCGGAGGCACGCAAGATATCTCGCTGCGCCACGCCCTCAAGACCGTGGGGCTGGATGCCAAAGACAAGGGAGGCACGGTGGATGTGGTGCAGTTTGCCCCCGCCGATGTGCTCAATCTCTTCCCTCGTGGCGAGCTGGATGCCGCGTGGCTGCCCGAGCCCTGGGTGGCGCGGCTGGAGAGTGAGCAAGGCGCGAAGCTTGTCCTGGATGAGAAGACCCTCTGGCCAGAAGGGCGCTTTTCCACTGCCGTGGTGATTGTCCGCTCCGAGTTTCTCAAGGCCCACCCGGAGCTCGTCACCAAGCTTCTGTTAGCGCACCAAGAGGCAGTCAAGGCCATCCAGGCCGAGCCTGACACGGTACGCGCCGCTATTGGCGAGAAGATAAAAGCGCTCACGGGAAAAGCCATCCCAGATGCGCTGCTCAAGACCGCACTTACCCGTACCGAGATCACTACTGATCCCCTCAAAGAGAGCATCCTGACTTTTGCAGACTGGTCGAAAGACCTCGGCTATCTCCGGGAAGGCCGCGAGGCACTCAAGGAACTCTTCAAGGACTAGCGATGATGGAAAAGCCTACCACGCCGGAGCCACCGCCCCTTCCCCTGAGCGAGATCGAGGCTGCGATTCGTAGTATTCGCTTTGGTGTTGTCCAGATCATCATCCAAGATGGTGTTGTCGTGCAGATCGACAAAACCGAAAAACAGCGCTTGCGCTAGCAAAATCTCTCTGCGTGCTGACCCGACTACGGGAGGCCAAAAGCCAACTAAGGAACTTAAAAAAAGGAACTTAAAAAATGAAAACAGCTCGCTTTAAAACACATGCCTTTACGCTCATTGAGCTTCTTGTCGTGATCGCGATCATCGCGATTCTTGCCGCCATCCTCTTTCCCGTTTTTGCCCAGGCGCGTGAGAAAGCCCGTCAGACAAGCTGCCTCTCCAATACCAAGCAGCTCGGCACGGCGTTGACCATGTATCTCCAGGACTATGATGAGACTTTTTATCCCCATGTCACCGAGCGCACCGCTCCTCCTGGAACAGGGGCGGATCAGGCATCACGTGCTCCGTTCAGCTACAAGACCAAGCTAGAGCCGTATATCAAGAATGCCCAGATCTTCAAGTGTCCCTCCGCTCCGGCTTGGCCCACACCTCAGGTAGGAGCCTGGTTTACCACTGATTATGGCAACAATCACAACGAGGCCAATCTCGTCGGAGCAGTTCAGCGTATCTGGTATATCAACAACCCAGACTTCGGCTTTAACGAGACCACCACGCTGGCGATCCTGGATCGTCCCGCCGAGTTTATCGCGATTGCCGAAGCGGGGCGTGCGAGTGGCATTGCCTCACGAGGCGGACTCTATCCCCAGCCTTGGGCCTTTGATGATGGTGCTCTCCCTGATGCGTCTCAGCAGGCACGTTTTCGGGCACGGCACTCGGGCGGTGGCAATATCGCTTTCGCCGATGGGCATGCCAAGTGGCTGCGCCCGGAGCAGACCTGGAAGTCGTATACCAACAACCTCTGGAGAAGGAACCCGACTCCATAGATGAAGGCTGCCCGGATTGTCTTTTATGTGCTCCTAGGGCTGGCTTGGTGGAGCGCTTCGGCGCTCCGTCTCTGGCCACCCTACTTGCTCCCCTCTCCGGGCGATGTGGGAGTCTTCTTGCTCGCAGCCCTCAAAGACGGCTCGCTGCTCTCGGCGCTACTCACCTCGCTAGGCCGGGTGGGGCTGGGCTATCTGATCTCGCTGAGTCTCGGAACGGCACTGGGGCTGCTGCTGGCGCGCTCTAAGCTGGCCGATGCCACGCTTGGCTCGGCTGTCACAGGGCTCCAGAGCCTGCCCTCGATCTGCTGGTTTCCCTTAGCGCTACTCTGGTTTGGGCTGACGGAGAAATCGGTGCTCTTTGTGGTGGTGATGGGCGCACTCTTTGCCATCACGCTGGCGGTGCGCTCGGGAGTGCGTGGCCTGCCGCCGCTCTGGCTCAAGGCGGCGCAGATGCTGGGCGCGACGGGCCCGACTCTCTGGCGACGCGTCTTACTTCCCGCGATCTTGCCCGCTTTTCTGGCGGGAATGCGCCAAGGCTGGGCCTTTGCCTGGCGCTCACTCATGGCGGCGGAGCTGCTCTCCCAGTCGCTGAAGATTGGGGTGGGGCACTTACTCAGCACGGGGCGTGATCTTAACGACATGCCGATGGTACTGGGAATGGTGAGCGTGATTCTCTTTCTGGGCGTTGCCGTGGACGTTGTGGTCTTTGCCCCGCTAGAGCGCTTGATCGCACGGCGCTGGGGAGTGGAGGGCGCATGATCGAGGCACAAAATCTTACCCGACAGTTTCCGGGCGGGACGGTTGCGCTGGAAGGCATCAAGCTGGTAATCCCAGACGGGCAGTTTGTCTCCCTGGTAGGGCCATCGGGCTGTGGGAAGTCCACCCTGCTCTCGCTCTTGGCTGGGCTCGATAAGCCTAGCGCGGGCACCGTGGCAGGGGTGAAGCGCCCTGGCGTGGTCTTTCAAGAGGCGGCGCTCTATCCGTGGAAGACAGTGCTCCAGAATGTGTGCTTTGGGCTGGAGCTGCGTGGCTTGCCCAGAGCCGAGTGTCAGGCGCAGGCAGAGGCGGCGCTAAGGACGGTTCACCTGGCGCGTTTTGCAAAAGCCTACCCCCATGAGCTCTCCGGTGGGATGCGCCAGCGGGCTGCAATTGCCCGTGCACTGGTGCTGGAGCCCGATGCGCTCTTTCTAGATGAGCCGTTTGGTGCACTCGATGCCCAGACCCGTGCACTGCTTCAGATCGAGCTCTTGACGCTCTGGGAGCGCACGAAGCTCAGCGTGGTTTTTGTGACCCATAGCTTGGAAGAAGCCGTTGCGCTCTCAGACCGGGTGATCTTGATGGCCTCACGCCCTGGGCGGATCATCGCCGATGTGCTGATTGACGCGCCCCGTCCCCGTGATCTCCGCCGTGATCTGACCCTTGCTGCGATCCAGGATCGCCTCTTTGCCCAGCTCTCTGAGGAAGTAGCGCGTGTGGCGGCTCAAGAGTACGACACGGACTGGAACATGAAAACTCCCTTGGTGCGCGAGGGAGAAGAGGCGGGTTCGGGGATATAGTCCCCTCGATTGGAACGAAGGCTCTCCAGTCCCACCCCTCTAACGGGCGGGACGTTTTTTCCAGACGAAGCGTGCGGAGAGCCCGAG
This sequence comes from Armatimonadota bacterium, assembly GCA_026392155.1. Taxonomy (GTDB): domain Bacteria; phylum Armatimonadota; class Armatimonadia; order Armatimonadales; family Armatimonadaceae; genus Armatimonas. The sequence continues at coordinate 16,650 of JAPLCP010000151.1, forward strand.
AATGAGAAGTGCTTGGACGACTTGAGCGAGCTGCTTGGGTGTCTCGGTGGCGAAGCTCATCTGATCCGCCCCAGCTCCGAGTGCACCAAAGAGCAGGGCGGCGGGCAGAACGGCCCATGCCTGGCTCCCCGCCAGTAGCGCCACGGCTAGACCATCGAAGCCATAGCCGATGCCATAGAAGTCGGCGGGGAAGCGGTGGAACGGAACCACGCCCAGTACCACCACGGCTCCTGCAAGCCCTGCCAGCGCCCCGGAGAGCAGAAATGCCCGCAGTGTCACAAGCTCGACTCTCACGCCCGCTGCACGGGCCGCCTCGGGGTTCTGGCCCACGAGGCGCGTCTCATAGCCCCAGACCGTACGTGTCAGGGCCCAGGCGATACTCCCCACGGCGACCAGCCCTAGGAGCAGACCCGCGTGGACATCGTGGCCTTCAAAGAGGCGTGGGAGTGTGGCGTGGACTTCTGTGGTCTGTGGTGCCTGGCCAGTGGGGTCTTTCAGAGGCATGGTCGCCAGCCAGCGCGTGAGGTTGCGGGCAACATAGTTCAGCAAGATCGCAACAATCACCTCATGCGCCCCACGCCTGAGCTTCAGCCACGCCGGGAGCCACGCCCAGCAAGCGCCGCCCAGAGCGCCACCGAGCAGCCCCAGCGGCACTGCCAGCACGCTCGGCACGGCTGCTGCGACGAGGGCACCCACCAGCCCTCCGATGGCCATCTGTCCCTCGGCTCCGATGTTAAACAGCCCAACGGAAAGCCCGATCAGCACCGCGATTCCCGTCAGCAAGAGTGGTGTCGCCTGTCCCAGAGTCTTCAGCCACGCGTCTGGCGATCCCAAGCTCCCGTCCCAGAGCGCCCGATACGCCTCCATCGGACTCTGCCCAATCAGAGCGATGACAGTGCCTCCCAGTAGCAAAGCCGCCAGAAACGCGAACACTGCTCTCATTGGCTTGCTCCCGTCATTAGCGCCCCGATACGCTCTTCGGTGGCTTCTGTGCGCTCTAAAACTCCGACGAGCTTTCCTTCCAAGAGCACTGCCACTCGGTCAGAAAGTGTGAGGACCTCGCCTAAGTCTAGCGATTGGATGAGCACTGCCACCCCACTGTCGGCGGCTTCTCGCAGGCGCTGATGGACGAACTCGGTGGCGGCGAAGTCTAAACCACGCGTGGGCTGGGAGGCGACAATTACCTTTGGTTTTTTCGAGAGCTCCCGCGCTAACACAAGCTTCTGCTGGTTGCCGCCCGAGAGCGAGCGCATCGGGGCAGTGGGATTTTCTGCGCCGCGCACATCAAAAGTCGCGACGCGTTCGGCGAGAAACTCTTGGATCGCAGATTTTTTAATCCATCCGCCTGCCTTCATAAAGACGGCTTCTCGGTGCCGCCCTAGCACGGCATTCTCCGCCAGCGAAAGGCTCTGCGCAACGGCGTGACGGTGCCGATCTTCGGGGATAAAGCCCACTGTCTCTGTGCCCGTAATCGTGCCGCTCTCTGGCCTTCGTAGCCCGACAATCGCTTCGATAAGCTCGGTCTGGCCAGAGCCATCCACGCCCGCAATCCCTAGGATCTCCCCCGGCGCAACCGTGAGTGAGCAGTCTTTGAGCCTACCCACGGTGAGGTTCTGGAGGGTCAGGCCAGTCCCTCCTCCTGAATTCCCTCCTCCTGAATTCCCTCCTCCTGAATTCCCTCCGAGGGTTGGGAAGAGGGAGACTGGCTCCCCTCCTCCCGGGATCGGGAGGAGGGAATACCCACCATCGCCGCTGCTAGCTCGGCGGGGCTGGTCTCACGAATTTCTTTGCTCAGAATGTGCTTGCCGCGCCGTAGAACGGTCACCGAGTCGGCGTTGGCCATGACTTCATCGAGCTTATGGGTGATGAAAACCACCGTCACGCCCTGCGCCGAGAGGCGGCGCGTTGCTGCCCAGAGCTCGTGGGCCTCAGGGGGAGCGAGAGTTGCCGTCGGCTCGTCGAGAATCAGCACGCGGGCCTTTCGATAGAGCGCCTTGAGAATCTCCACCCGCTGCTGGGCCGCCACGGAGAGAGTTTCCACACGAGCGCGAGGGTCAATCGCCAGGCCGCTCTCTTTGGCAAGAGCCTCGATTTGTCTATGCGCTTCAGCGACATTGATCTTGGGACCGGTGTGGGGCTCGTTGCCTAAAATAATATTTTCCGTCACCGTGAACGGTGCGATGAGCTCAAAGTGCTGCTGTACCATCCCAACTCCAGCGGCGATGGCGCTGCGGGGTGAGGTAAAGCGAGTAGGCTGGCCATTGAGCAGGAGCTGACCTGAGTCGGGCGGGAGCAGGCCAAAGAGGACGCGCATCAGCGTAGACTTTCCCGCGCCGTTCTCCCCGACCACGGCGACCCGCGTACCTGGCGGTAGAGCGAGCGAGACACTCTCCAGCGCGGTTACCGCGCCAAAGCGCACGGTAACCTCAGAGAGCTGGATCTCAGGAGTCGTCACGAAGAAAGTATAGCACGGTAGGCGGCGAGAACCGTCTCCGCGTGGGCTTGCCAGGTGTAGGCAGGCGTGCTGTCATAGCGAGCCGCTTGCAGGGCCGCTGCCAGCCCTGCGGGATCGCGTGGATCAACAAAGCTTGCCGAGGTTCCGAGCACCTCTCGGAGCACGGGAATATCCGCGGCGACCACAGGGCAGCTCTGTGCGAGGGCTTCGAGTGGTGGATAGCCAAAGCCTTCATAGAGCGACGGAAAACAATAGGCGCTTGCCTCGGCGTAGGCGGCACGTAGCTCGGTGTCGGTCAGGCGGCCCAGAATACAGGCATTGGGGGGAAGTGTGAGGGCTTGGGAGCGGCCACTGGAAAAAGTTTCTCCGACAAGCGCTAATTTTTTTTCGGGAAGTTTTTCCATCGCCTCTAAAAGCGCCGGGAGATTTTTATGTGGCTCACTCGTGCCCACGGCCAAGACAAAATCCCTGGAGAGACGCTGGCGAAACTCTGAGCGCTCTTGGGGGCTAGCTGGCGTGCTCCAGAACGTGTCTACGCCAGGGTAGGCGACCGTGAGTTTTTCGGAAGACACCCCTGGAACCAGCGCAAGAATCTCCCTTTTTGTAAACTGCGACATGGGTAGAATATGGGATGCTTGCCGGATCGAGCGCGGCATGATCGCCCGTAGAAAGGCTCCGCGTAGAGGGGAGAAGCTCTGGGGCCAGCGCAGAATACGCAGATCAGGGACGGTTAAGACGCTGGGGGTGGGGAGAGAGAAGGGCAGATAACCAAACGGGGAGTGGAAAAGTGCGAAGCCCTGTTTCTTATGGAGCCGTCGCAAAAACGCCGACTCACGGAGCAGGCGACCCAGGGGATGTCCGGCTCCACCACCGGAGTGCGTGGGCAGCTCAATGGGCTTGAGCGGGTCGGGAAGGCCGCTCCAGCCGGGGGGGATCAGGCAGTGAATCTCGATATCGGAGTGCGCGGCGAGTGCCTGAAGGAGCCCTTTTATGTAGCGTGTGATCCCTGTATTTTCTGCCAGGACAAAGGGACAATGAAGCAAGACACGCATCTCAGAATCCTATCATAAAACTGGCGCTTGACTCTGGGAAGGCTTAGAGTTATAATTATGCGACATCTTAGGCCGTGTCGAAGGATAAACCATGCGAATTTCTCGTCGCAATAAACATACCCATGTCGGTGTAGCTGCCGCAATCATGATGACATCTGGTATCGCTGCCGTGGCTGCGGACTGGCCCCAGCTTCGTGGAGACACGCAGCGAACGGGCGTTTCTGCTGAGGCAATCAAGCCACCATTGGCAGTGCTATGGCGTTTCACTGGAGGCGCACAGAACAACAACTTGACCTCTCCTGTGGTCGTAGGCAATACTGTCTACTACACGACCCGCGCTAGCGCTCAGCAGGGTGGGATTCTCTACGCGCTGGACACACGAACCGGAGCTAAGAAGCTTTCGTTCCCGAACGATCCCAATGGGTTGCCGGGGGGATCTTACTTCACCACGAGCGCTACCTATGACAAGGGGCGTTTGTACATCGGGTCTTCTAGTGGAACCCTCTATGTCTTGGATGCGACCACGCTCAAAGAAGTCGGTGGTCCCTTTCAGCTCGGACGGCGCATTGAGTCTGCACCCATCGTGGAGAACGGAACCCTTTACTTTGGTTGCAACGATGGGACGTTCTATGCGCTCGATGCCCAGACGGGGGAGAAGCGCTGGACCAAGATGGATGTCCGCAACCGCCGCACCGTAGGATATGCCTACGCCGCGGGCGAGGGCGTGAGCTCCGCTCCTCTTCTGGCGGGGGACATGATGCTCTTCCAGACCTCGGACAACCAGGTGCACGGGCTCAAGCAGGCCACGGGCAACTTCCGCTGGAAGACCCGTCTTCCCTATGCCTTCCTGCCCAATGGGATGACATTTGCGGGGAGCAGTGTCTTTGTGGCGACAGGCCCTTCGCTCTATGCGCTCTTGCCTGCCTCTGCCTCGGAGCGCTGGCACCGTAACCTGCCCAACGACATCCAGGCGGCTCCCGTTGTCTCGAATGGGATTGTCTATGTTGGCTGTAAAGATGCCAAGGGTGATGCGGGCCTTCTCTATGCCATCAAAGACAATGGCCGCACTCTTTGGAAAGACCCCGTTGCACTGCCGTTTAACCCCATGGGTGCCCCTGTGGTATCCGGTGAGGTGATCTATGTGCCCGGCCAGCGTGGCACTGTCATGGGGGTTGATAAGAACGATGGTCAGGTGCTCTGGACCTACCGGATTCAGCCTGCAACGAATCGAGCAAATATCAATCCTGGCACCGAGACGACGATCATGTCCCCCCTTGCTCTCTCAGGAGGAACTCTTTACGCTCTCTCTGCCGATGGCTCTCTGACTGCTTTCCGTGCCGATGCACCCGATTCCAGTGGCCCTGTGATCAATGAGCTTTCTCCTAAACCAGGGACAGCACTCAATGGTAAGCCGCCCTTTGTGATCAGCGCAAAGCTGATTGACGATGGCTCTGGGCTAAATCCCGCCACGATCACCGCATCGCTAGACGGTAAAGATATCACGGCGGTCTATGACAGTAAGCTGAGCCGGATTCGGTACACCACTCAGTCCTCAGGGCGTATTGTGGATCCACCGCTTGCGGATGGTCGGCACGAAGTCACGCTCCGCGCCAAAGACTGGCGTGGCAATGAGACTGTGGAGACCTGGTCCTTTGTCGTAGACAACAGCCTGCCGGTTCGTCCCACTTCCTCGGCTCCTAGCTCCACTCGTGGGGGGGGGCTTGGTCCTGGTGGGGCAGGAAAGGGTGGAGGGGGCTAGCCGCCGCCTTGGATTCTGGGCGGGCGAAGGCAGCAGTCTTCGCCCGCTTCGTTTTTTACCATGACTTACTTTACGGCAGAGACCTCTTCTTTTCTGGCTTGCCACCGTCTTGCGGAGGCGATGCTCCCGCCGCCACGCCTGCGGGCACTTCTTGAGGCATCCGGAGGCGATCCCGAGGCGGCTCTGGCATCGCACACAGGGCTTACCCCGCGCCAGATCGAGCGCCTAGAGCGTGCCGCAAAAGCGACCCCTAACCCACGTGTGTGGGAGCAGGCACTTGCGTGGGACGTGACGGCCCTCGTCTGCACCAGTCCGGACTATCCTCAAGACCTAAGGCACTTTGACGACTCTCCGCCGATTCTTTTTGTGCGTGGTAAGCTGCCAGCGACGCCGGGTCTCGCCATTGTGGGCTCTCGTCGCGCGACAGGCTATGGCAAAGGCCAGGCGGTACGCTTTGCCCAGGTATTTGCGGAGGCCGGGTTTACGGTGGTCTCGGGAGGTGCAGCCGGAATAGACACGGCGGCGCACAAGGGCACGCTGGAGGTCGGAGGAGCCACTATCGCCGTGGTGGCCTGTGGGCTGGACTATATCTACCCGGCGGAGAACCGACAGCTCTTTGAGCAGCTGGTGGCGCAAGGGGGAGCGATTGTCAGTGAGTTTTCCGTGGGCACCAAGCCCGAGCCCTGGCGCTTTCCCGCCCGAAACCGAATTATTGCGGCACTCTCGCAAGTTACTGTGGTGATTGAGTCGCCGGAGCAGTCGGGAGCGCTGATCACGGCTCGCAACGCCGCTGAGTACGGGCGCGATGTCTGGGTGGTGCCAGGGCCGGTGGACACGGGGCGCTCACGAGGGGGCCATCGCCTCGTCCAAGACGGAGCCTCGCTTGCCGACAGCCCAGAGGATATACTAGAGGCGCTGGCGGTAATGCCTCGGGCGATAAACCTGGCTTTGCCGCTGGAAGTCGAAGAGAGAGTGCCCGAGCAAAAGCCGCTCCCGGAGCTTCCGCCCGATGAAGCGGCGCTCCTGACACAGCTCTCTAGCATGGCAAGTGGCTTGGACGATGCCGCCGAGGCAGCGGGCTTAGCGCCCGCGCAGGCGCTGGTGGCCGCGACGATGCTAGAGATGAAGGGGCTGGTTCAGCGCCAGCCAGGCAATCAGTTTCGACGATCCTAAGAGGAGAATACAAAGGAAATACAATGGCAGCAAGTAAGAAAAAACCGGCACTCTCGCCGGCAGCAGCAAAGATTTTAGAGCAGTACCGTAGCTCAGGACAGCCCAAACCTGGCAACACCGCGGGAACATCGGGCGATGAGGGCAACGCAAGCAAGCCCACTCCCGCTGCGCCGCCTGCCGCCGCCCGGCTTCCCAAAGCCTCAGGACGCGGGAAGTAGCAGAGGAGAGATCGAGGAGAGGTCGAGGAGAGGTCTTAGTAGGGCCGGGTGACTTTCACCGTCATCTGGCTCGTTGTGCGGGCGGCATTGGGGTCGCCGAGCAAGAGAAAGAAGTCTGTGCCCCGGCGGGAGCGCTGCGAAAACGCCATGTAGAAATTCGTGCCAGTCTGGGCCCCGACATTGGCAGCATTGCCCGTTCCATTTTGCGAGAGCAGACGCGCGGAGATGGCACGCAGGGTGTCAATGCGGTAGGTACCCGTTGCGATAACCTGCTGCGTGGTCACGCCCCCGCGCTGCTGCTGGCTGTAGGATGTCCGAATAGAGAAAGGCTTGCTCACCAGAAAACCCTGCGCTAGACTCAGGCTGCGGGTTGGCTGTCCGCCTTGTGTGCCGCTACGGTAGCGCAGTCCTCCGCCTTGAAAAAGAGTTCGCTGGTTCCAGGAAAAGCCCCCTCCCGCCAGTCGGTCGCGGAAGTAGTTGCTGGTATCTTGCTGGCGGCGACCGTCGTCAAGGTTGATATCGAGACCGAAGCCATCGCGGGTATTGACTCCCATGTCAAGGGAGATACTCTCGTTGAAAAAATCTCCTGTGGTAAGCCGCTTGTTGGAGGTATAGTCGCAGTCCACATCATAGGAGAGTAAGCGGCCACGGTCGAGCTGGTTACGGATTCCCATACTCGCGGACCAACCCTGACGGTTGCGGTCCTGTACAAGGCCAAGGTCGGTGATAAAGTCCTCGGAGAGATAGGAGCTTGAGAGGCGATAGCGCGGACGGCCGGGCGCTCCTCGGCTACTGAGCGTCACATCACCCGCACCGCCTTTCTGTACGCCCCCTTGCCAAGACTGGCTCCGGGCAAACGAGACACTATTGCGCTGGGAGCCCTCAACCCAGCCGTAGGTTCCCGACGCACGCACCACGCGGTTACTCAGCCGATCCGCACGGTTGTCGCTGGCAGCATAGACACCATACTCGCTAAAAAGACCGACGGCCTGACGGAGCGCCAGAGCCGCACTCGTGCGGTCTGCTTCACCCACCTGCGACTGTGAGCTCACAAGCCCGATCGAGGTCGGCCCCTCGCGACCAACCACCTTCAGGCCTTGGTCAAACTGTCCGATGCGCCGTGAGTAGAAAACCTCACTAGAAGGCAGAAACTCATTTCCTTCGGCGAAAAATGGGCGGCGATCCGGCACTTGCTGCTCGTTGTAAGAGAAGTTAACATTGGCAACATCCTGCTCGACCGTCTGGAAGTCTGGGTTGACCGCCAGAAGGCCGGTGACCGTGGTGCTAAAGGGATACTTGACATCAACCCCCTGTCGTGCCCGTGCGCCCTCTGTGGAGGCTGTGGTGAGGCTGTAGGGCAAGATCACTGTGGGGGGGCGCTGGTCGGGCATGGGCTGCGCGAGGCGTAGCTCGGGGAGGAACTGGGCGCGGGAGAAAAACGACTGGCCTTCAGGCGGCAGGGCGGGCCAGATCATCTGGTTGCCTTCTCGGTTGAGGGAGCGAGCAAGCTGGAGCCCAAATGCCTTTGACTTCGCGGGGTGGCGCAGGAGCTGAAAGGGAATCGCGATCTCGCAGGCCCAGCCCTTGTCATCTGGCAGAGGCTTTGTGGCCGCCTTCCAGTCACCTGACCAGGTAATATTGCTCGCAGTTCCTCCCTCAAGGTGCTCTACCTGGGTTCCTAGCGCGTTCACTGAGAAGCTGGAGACCCCACGGCGCAGGTTCTGACTGTCAATGACGACCGTCACATGGTCATCGCCCTCGACGGCAGAGCTTCCACGCTGGGTCTCACTGGCGCGCATCAGCTCCGGGTGCTCGTCTTGGCAGATAAAGGCGATATAGAGGGTCGCTCCATCGGTAGTCGCCCAAGCCTCGGTCTGCTCGACAATGGGAGCATTGCCGGTAAATCGCACAAAGTCTCCTGCCTTAAAGGCGCTCTTCCAGCAGACATCGGAGAGATTGCCATCTATCTTGGGGGCTGTTTTTGTGGTGGGAAGCGCGAAGCTCTCCCGCTGTGCGGGGCCTGATGCTCCGGCGGGGCCACTCATGAGAAAGGCGACGAGTGCACAACTCGCCGCCTGGAAACCTTTGCTATCCATGCTGGGATACTTTACGCGTTTCTGCGACTTGAGTTCCCAAAAGTTACTTTGTGATCATCCGTGTGCAAAATCCTGCCGATAAAAGCAAAAAACCTAACATCGCCGCGGCTATCTTGATTTGAGCAGATCGCGAATCTCGGTGAGGAGCACTTCTTGTGCAGGTGAAGCAGCAGGCTCTGCGGCAGCTTCTTCCGCTTGCTTTTTCTTCAAGGCATTGATGGCCTTGACGACCATGAAGACAGCAAAGACTAGGATCAGCGTATTCACGGCGACGGTCATAAACTGGCCATAGCCTAGCGCAACCACACCTGCCTTGCGTGCTTCGGCAAGGGCGACAACGCCATCTTTCGCTTTTGCAACAAGATCTGTGTAAGCGGGTGCATCTCCGCCTTTGAGAATAACATAGGAGTTGGCCCAGTCGGCTTTTCCCAATAGACCTGTTAGCGGAAGAACCATCTCATCAATAAACGATTTTAGAATAGTGCCAATGGCTCCTGCGGCCAGCACACCCACGGCGAGGTCTACAGCGCTCCCCGATCCCACAAAGTCACGAAATTCTTTTACAAGTGACATCGATATTTCCCTTTAATTTGGCCTCTTTTAAGGCACCGTTGCATCAGATGGTTAATTGTACAAGAAATGTTCCCAAGATTGGAATATTATGATGTTACTATAAAGGCTGCACCGGCTTCAGTGAGCTCTCGGGCGCGGGTGCGGGTGGCAGCCTCGGCATAAACACGAACGAGCGGCTCTGTGCCGGAGGGCCGCAGGAGCAGCCAAGAGCCATCGGTGAAGTCGAGCCGGGTGCCATCGCGGCGACGGATCGCGGCGATCTCTGCGCCGGCAAGGTGGGTCTCTCGAAAGCCCTGAAGCGCGGTATGAATACGGTGCATCTGGGCGGGTGTGGGCCGCAAGTTGATGCGAAGATACTCATGGGGTCCCACCTCTTCGGTGATCTCGGCAAGCAGTTCCATCAGGGATTTCCCCGAGAGTGCGACGGCCTCAAGGATGAGTAGCGCTGACAAAACAGCATCACGCTCTGGCAAGTGGCCTGCGACACCAAAGCCCCCTGACTCTTCGCCTGCGAGCAAGATATCCTCCGTGAGCATCTTCTGGCAGAGAAACTTGAAGCCAATGGGGGTCTCGATCAGAGGCAGGTTGTGCGCGGCGCAGAGCTTGTCTATCATCCGGGTCGTGGAAACCGTGCGGACAACGCTGCCTTTACCGTCACGGGTGCGAATGAGATGACGCAGGAGCAGGGCAAAGAGCTTGTGGGCATCCACAAATGCGCCAGACGCATCGCAGGCACCCAGCCGGTCCCCGTCGCCATCTAGGGCGAGCCCCAGCGTGGCTTGTGCGGCAGGCACGGCGGTAAAGAGGGCCTCCAGGTTCTCAGGAGTCGGATCGGGGGTAACCCCGCCAAAGAAAGGGTTGCGTTCGGTGCGAATCTCTTGAATCGCGACTCCCGCCGGAGCCAGGAGCTGGGTCAGGTAGCCCGCCGCCGCGCCGTGGAGTGCATCCACCACCACGGGGCCCACCGCCGAGAGCTTGTCGAGCGGAACAAAGCGAGCGCAGTGTGCCAGGTAGGGAGCCGCCAGATCCGTGACCTCGACCGCTCCGCCCTCCGTTCGGGCCGTCCCCCCGCTCATGAGCAGCTCACGCAGCTTCTCCTCAATCCGGGCGGTCATCTCAGGGGAGGCGGGGCCACCGTAGTTGGCCTTCACCTTTAAGCCCGAGAAAGACGCGGGGTTATGACTCGCAGTGACCACAATCCCCGCTGCGGCTCCAAAGAAGCGGCAGGCAAAACTGACGGTAGGAGACGGACAAGCGCTTCGGGAGAGGCGTGCACGCAGTCCATTGGCCGCAACCACTTCCGCTGCCGCACGGGCCAGGAGATCGGACTGGGAGCGGGTGTCGTAGCCGATAATCACGCCCTCGCCAGGCACGGCATCGGACTTGACCCAGTCACAGAGCGCTTGGGTGACGAGGCGGACATTCTCAAAAGTCACATCGTCGCCCAAAATGCCCCGCCAGCCGTCGGTGCCAAAGCGAATCCCTGCCCGCTGGACTTCACTCTGGCTCGGCAGGTGCGCCACCACGGACGCAATCACGGCATCGGCCCCTACCACGGCTCCAGGGCGGACTCTGGCCCCGGCACGAACCGTACAGTGGTTGCCCAGAATGCTCCCTCGCACCTCGGTCTGCTCCTCCAGAACGCAGCCACGCCAGATCACGGAGTCTTCAATCAGTGCTCCCTCGCCAATGAGGCAGCGGGAGCCAATGACCACGGTTCCCCGAATCTGTGCCCCACGCCCCACATCCGTATGGTGGTTGAGGAAGACGCGTCCCCGGATCTCCGCCGTCGGGTGAATCGTCGCACCTTCTCCCACCCAGACTCCCTCGCGCACCTCGACTCCCTCAATCCGCGCCTCGACACGCTGCTCCAGCACATCGGACTGGGCACGCTGGTAGTCGGTGAGCGTCGTGATCGAGCGCCAGTAGCGGTCTTGGGCGACGCAGCCATAGACGGGTGCTCCTTCCGCCACCAGCTGAGGAAAGAGCTGGCGCTCAAAGGAGAACTCCGTGCCCGTGGGGATGCGGCGCAGAATATCGCGGCGGATCACATAGATTCCCGCATTGATCGTGTCCGTGGCGACCTCACCCACGGGTGGCTTCTCCGCGAAAGCCAGCACACGGCCCTCGGCATCGCGCACCACCGCCCCGTAGCGCGAGGCATCCGGCACCGTCGCTAGCAAGATCGTCACTGCCGCCTCTTTCTCTTCGTGGAAAGCGATTAAGGCACTGAGATCGGCATCGGTGAGCACATGGCCATTGAGCACGAGAATATTCTTGCCCACCAAGCGATCCGAAACGGCGCGCACCGCTCCCGCCGTTCCCAAGGGAACCTGCTCCCGGTGGTAGCGCAGAGTCAGCCCCAGCTCCTTACCGTCTTCAAAGCGGCTCTCAAAGACCTCAGGAAGCACCTGGAGACAGAGAATCGCATCGGAGATATGATGGCGCTTAAGAAGCTCTAGCGAGTACTGCACCAGTGGTTTTGCCACGATCGGAAGCATGGCGCGCGGGGTTCGCGCCGTCAGCGGATAGAGGGGAGCGCCGCGTTCCCCTGCGAGAATGACAGCCTGCATTACCCGTATTGTACACCAGCTAGAACAATCACGAGAAAACTGGTAATTTTTTCAATGATTTATTTACCTGGGTATGGCAAATATAAAATACAGAGCACCGAAGAGAGAGATCGGGCTCTCGGCTGCAAGGAGACAGAAGATCTTCCATCAGCCGTGGAGAGAGAAAACAGGAGGGATACAGCCCCATGGGCGTTTATACTAATAGCGGAGTGTCATCAGACAGCCAAGTGAAGCTCACCAAGCGTGAGGTCGAAGTGTTGTCTTTAGTCATCGAAGGTAAGTCGAGCAAAGAAGTTGCCGACCAGCTCTATGTCAGCAAGCGGACAGTGGACTTCCACTTGGCCAATATCTACAGCAAGCTGAGTGTTACGAATAGGCTCCAGGCCTTCCGCGAGGCAACTCGTCGCGGCCTGCTTGCCTATCCGGGTAGCGGAAACCCACAGTAGTTCCGATTTGCACGAGAGCCCCCGTGTTGCGCCAGCGGCACGGGGGCTATTTTGATGGTGACTTCGCTTTCCCTTTTTTCTTTTCTTCCTTCATACGCTCCACATAGATCTCAAGCATTTCTCTGCCATGACCTTGGCTTAGTTCTTGGATACGCTGTTGACCAACCGGTGGAATTTTATTCCAGTCTCCCCCCGACTCTTGAACGGCTTTGCGGATCACTTGATCGGTGTCCTCTGTTTGTTTCTGATAGTACTCTTTTTCCGTGATACCAGGAGACGGATTGACTTTGGGCTGCACAGATGCGGGTACGGAAGAGAAGATCACAATGATAACAATAAGGATCACCGCGCCAAGTGCCACGGGGGTTCCGTAGGCTTCGATCCAGGAGCGCTGTTTAGGCAGAGGAGTTTCATCTTTCATGAAAACACCTCTGAGGAAACCTTGGGTGCCCACCCGGAGGGAAGGGCGTTTAGCCGTGGGATGAATCGGGAACCGCATGGAAGTTCCCGCAATTGAGTCTTCAAATTAATCTCTCTCTTTCTTTCCGGTTTTGACGAACGGTTAGGAGTAACGTGACAATGAAGCTCGTTGCACAGGTCAAACTCCTTGCCTCTCCAGAGCAAAAGCAAGTCCTTCTCACCACGCTCAAAAAGGCGAACGAGGCTTGCAATCGCATGTCTGAGCACGCTTGGCAGAACAAATGCTTCAAACAGTTTGACCTGCACAAAGCCTGCTATCACAACATCCGGGAAGAGTTTGGGCTGGCTTCTCAGTTGATTATTCGCTGTAATGCCAAAGTCGCTGATTCGTACAAGCTGGACAAACTCACGAAGCGAGACTTTCGCCCCACAGGTTCTATCGCCTACGATTCCAGAATCTTGACTTTCTTCACCGAGGAGAGCCAAATTTCGCTCTGGACAGTTGTCGGGCGCATGAAAATTCCCTTCGCCGCTGGAGAGTTTCAGAAGGAAATGCTTCTGACTCAAAAAGGCGAATGCGATCTTTGTTTTATCGGTGGTGAGTTTTATCTTATGGTCGTCTGCGACATTGCAGAAGCCCCTCAGAACGAAGCCACTGAGTATATTGGTGTAGACCTTGGCATTGTTCAGATTGCTTCTGACAGCGAAGGAAACCAATATAGCGGAGAGTCTATTCGTTCCCTCCGTCGCCGAATGCGAAAGCTCAAAGCGGGGCTTCAACATACCGCAAAAAAGCATGGTTCTAAGTCGGCAAAGCGGCACCTTCAGAAGTTGCGCCGTCGTCAATCTCGGTTTACCAAATGGGTAAACCACAATATCAGCCGTCGCCTTGTCGAATCGGCTGCTGTCTCTGGTAAGGCAATCGCTCTTGAAGACCTTAGTGGGATTCGAGAACGGGCTTCGGTTATGAACAGAGATGGAGGTTCGAACCTCTGGGGAGAAATGCGTTTTGAGCTTGGAAACTGGAGTTTCGATCAGCTTAAACAGTTTGTCAGCTACAAGGCAAGACGTGCAGGAGTGCCCGTGGTTCTGGTTGATCCACGCAACACCTCCCGTACTTGCTCTACCTGTGGCTACTGCGATAAGCATAATCGAAAATCTCAATGCAAATTCCAATGTCTAGAATGTGGCCTGATTTCGCCTCCCTCCACTGTCAAAGCTCCCTGCCTTTAGGCGGGAGATAAGTTATTTTGTGGTCTCTTGAAGAGTGGTATAGCGGTCTAGAGAAAGCTCCGTTATCGTCTGAAGCTGACCACTGGGCCAGCGAACCGTAAGGCGCTCTATCTTGGTGGCAGCCCCTAAACCAAAGTGGACGCGTGCATCAGACGAGGACATGTAGGAGCCATCGGCGTGGCAGTGGCGGACAATCTTGCGGCCCTCTAGCTCAAGGGTGACAAGGGCACCGTAGGCATCCCGATTTCGGCCTTTACCCACGAGCTTTATCCCCAGCCAGTGGCTCTTACTACGACTCTCGTTGTGAGAAGTAGGGGCTCTCCTTCGGCATCCACGATAAGCACATCTATCTGTCCATCATTGTCGAAGTCACCTGTGGCCAGTCCTCGCCCAACAATAGGTTTCTGAAGATCAGGGCAGCGCTTGCTGATATCGTCAAAGCGGGCGTAGCGGTTGGCTCCGAGGCCTTTGTTTTGAATGAGCTGGGATGCCTGACGGAAAGTTGTGCTCGTGTCTATCTCCGCGATATTGTCTTGTACATGCCCATTGGCTACGACCACATCGAGCCAGCCGTCGTTATCGAAGTCAAGAAAACGAATCCCAAAGGCGACAGGTGGCGTGGTCGTGCTACCAATGCCTGCGGGGTACGCCATGTCGGAGAAAACTTTACTACCTTCGTTGTGATAGAGCGACTTGGCCTCGTTCTGAAACGTGGCGACAAGAAGATCAAGGCGGCCATCATTTTCGACATCGCCCCAGTCGGTGCCCATCCCACCGTGCACATTTCCATCGCGATCGTAAGCGGTTCCTGCTGTGGTTGCGAGATTGGTAAAGCCGCTGGAGCCTTCTTGGAGAAGGTCCCCTGAGATCTCATCGTTTGCGAAGGCGATGTAGGGAGCGGTCTCATCCTCGGGGAAGAGTGCGGCCACGCCGAGACCGCGCCCCGTCGAGGCTTTTAAAACAATCCGCTGCGCTTTTCCGGTGGGAGAAAAACGGTAGAGAGCTGCGGGAACGGGGGTGTAGCTACGGGGGCCACAGGAAGTCAGGATCATCTTGCCGGACTTGTCTTTTGCCTCACAGAGCTGCTTGATGCCAGGTTCGGGGCCAAAAATGGCGTAGTTACAGACAACAAGATCTAGCTGCGCGGATCGCCTGCGCGGCACGAAAGCCGCCGATGTTCCCCACGTTTCGGGGGACAGCCCTTGGGCGACAGTGACATCGGTGAAGCCCTTACCCCCATTGTTGTGCAGGAGCCGACCCTCACGCCAGCCGGTGAGATAGAGATCCGAAAAGCCGTCTCCGTCGTAGTCCCCGACAGCACAGCCCAGAAAGTGCCCGGACAGCGCCCCAATTCCCGTCGTTTCTGAGACATCGACAAACTTTCCCTTACCATCCCCCTTAAAAAGTGCAGGCTTGGGGCCGACGAGCAAGATATCAAGGTTGCTATCGCCGTCGTAGTCTAAAAACGCGCACCCGTTGCCGATGGTCTGGAGGATATTTAAGGGGCGCTTGCCCGGGATCTCCCACTGGTAGCGTATCCCAGACTCCGCAAGGACACTCCGAAAGAGCGGCGCTTCGCGAGTGGCGCCTTCTTTTGCTTTAGGGCAACCCGCAAGCAAAACTCCCCCTCCGGCTATCGCCAGAGAGGAAGTCAGCAGTGCCTGTAAACGATGTTGGTTAGCGCGGTGCACCGCCGCTATAACCTCCCTGGCTTCCGCCATAGCCACTGGGGCGGCTTCCGCCGTAGCCACCGCCGTAACCGCCACCATAGCCACCACTCTGACCGGGGGAACCCGCACGCGGGGCACCGCTGGTGTACTGCTGCTGGTAGCTCGACGAGTAGTTTTTGGCGTTCATGCCTTTGTGCTTCATCTCTTCTTCTTTTGAAACTCCAGCAGGGATAGGAGGCTCTGCGAGGAATACTTTGTAGAGAACTCCTAGAAGAAGAATCGCTCCGATTGCTGCCAGAGCAATCCAAAGGGGTTTTATTTCACTTTTCATTGTTTTAAGGCCTTTCTTGGTTGTTTTGAGACTCTGTCTCAGAGACTGCCAAAACGACGGATCGCTTCCCGACGGATTGCATCCGCCTCACTTGCTCTGTCTTTTTGACGGTAGTACTGGATGGCTTTTTGGTAGCCAGATTTTTGATTGGGGTGATCTGCAATCTCCATGAGTAGATCCACTTCTTCTTGTTTACTGCGCCGCCGCTGGTCATAGATCTGTGTTGCTTCTGCGGCTTCTTTTTCATTCCCTGCGGCTCGCTCAGCTTTAGCAAGGCGAAGGTATGCGATATCGCTGCTAGGGTCCATGGCAATGGCCTGTCGAAGCTCCGTGACGGCGACGGGCCAGTCTTGGCGACGGAGCGCCAGGAGGCCACGAACATAGTGTAGGGTGGGCTGGACGAGAGGGTCGCGGTCGGCCTCATCGAGGTGCTTCTCTACCTGAGCCGGATCAAACTTTGCATCGTCCGTATCTGTCAGGAGCGCCGCCATACGTGCATGTGTCTGTGTATCCTCAGGCGAGAGAGCCAAGAGCTGAGCGCCACAAGCCAGGGCCTTATCGCGTTCCCGCCGCGCCACCAGCATCTCAAAGCGCTTTGAGAGAAGAGCGATGCTCTCCGGCTCTTTTTCCAGTGCTTTTTCAATAAGTCCTAGCAGCTCGTTGGTGGTCCGCCGAGGGCCAATCTCCGCTTGCTGTCTCTGCTGAACGTCCAAAAGAGTGCGCTCACCTGGTGTTGGGTTTTGCTGTTGTTTCTGGATGGCCGCAAGAAGCTTTTGGCGATACATCGGCATTTTCTCGCGCTGGAGGTCGCTGATCTGGGCATAGTCCACCGAGGCTTCGCGGATACGTCCCAGGGAGAGTAAGGCATTGCCCCGCGCCTCTAGGGCACCTGGGTTGTTCTGTCCATGCCGCACGGCAAGACGCGCCAGCGCGAGAGCTTCTTTCCCAAAACCAAACTCTGTCAGGTCGTTGGCAGCGAGAATGAGTGCCTTGGGAGAGTCGAGTGCGGCTCCAATAGCGCTGGCATAGTGACGTAGGGTCGGCTCCGGCTGACCACGCTTTGCCATGAGATGTGCCATCTGGCGATGTGTGTCTTTGTTCTTGGGGTCTTTGACGAGCTGATCCCGTAGCTGGCGAGCTGCCTCGGCATCTTTCTGGCGCTCTTCGTAGATTTTCTGCCAGCGATTGACTTGCGTGGTCTCTCCTGCAAGGCGATAGGCCTCTAGCAAGTACTTGGCTCCCAGTGGCTCGCTTGGCGCTAAAGTATCGGCTTTCGCAAGTAGAGGGAGCGCTTGGGCGACTTGCTTTCGCAGAAGCAAGGCCCGGCCCAGAAGACGCATGCTCTCTGCATCCTCGGGGCGAGTGCTCTGTAGCTTACGGAGAAGCCCCTCCGCCTCGGTGAGTGACTCTGGTTTTGTGGTGTCCAGCAGTAGCCCGGCAAGCGCTCGGGAGAACTCACTCTGCTCTGGGGCAAGACGCACGGCTTCACGGAGCGAGCCGATAGCGGCCTCAGGATTACTTTTAGTCTCCAGGCGACCCAGGTAGGCATGGGCATCGGCGTTTTGAGGATCCGCTTTGAGAGCTGCAAGTACCGCCTCACGCGCTCCCCCCGCATTGAAGAAGTAGTCGCGCACTTTGGCAAGGAGTGTCCAGGCATGACTATTCTGGGAGTCCAGCCGGATCGCTGTCTCTAGCTCCTCTTGGGCGCGCTCCATCGAGTTTTGCGAGCCGTAGAACTCACCGAGTAGGGTGTGTCCCTCAGAGCTACTGGGGTGGCTCCTCACAAACTCCTGAAGATAGCCCTGCGCACCCGTGACACGCCCCGTTGCCATCAGTACATCCGTCCAAGCGCGACGGATTCGAACTTCATCGGGACTCAGCCCTGCGGCACGCTCGAGAATGCCCAGAGCTTCCTCGGAGCGGCCAGCCGCCTGTAGACGACTCCCAAGGTGGTAGAGATAAATAGGGTCGTCTTGGTGGGAGGGAAACCCTTTTTCTAGCTCAGGCAGGGACAGACGTACCGCTTCCCTTTCTCGGGAGGAGGGAAGGAAACGGGCGGCACGCCACCAAAGAACCCCGGCGAGAGGCACTAGAAGGAAGGCGAGGGTTGTAACCAAACGACGCTGACGCATAGGAGATCAAAAATTGGGGGAAGCAATCGCTTCCCCCTTTTCTTACCAGAAAGTACAGGTGTACCTCCTGGTAGACGAACTAGCGGTTATGCCAGATATCGTCGGGCGTACCGATCTTAACTGCAAGCTTGCCACCCTGTATCGCCTTAGCATGACCATCGGCAAAGACAAAGTTACCCAGACCACTGTGCGGGAACAGCGGACGACGGCTACCGTTGTTGCCCTGACCTGATGCGATATTCCACTCACCCTTGCCATCGCCCGGCATTGCCATGTCCCAGTCCACCGTTGCATCCCAGGTCGGATCGCCTGGATCCTTTTTCCAGGTGTCTGCCTTAAAGCGGTAAGGCCCACAGTCCGCAGGGTTGTTGGCTGCGGTGCCATTGCGTGTGCCACAGTAGGCAGAGCCATCAGCATAGTTGGGATCAATCCCAGGTGAGGTACGTCCTGACTTGGCGGCTTCTCCGATCATCACGAGGTTTGCAGGCTCCGTAATAGCGGCCATGCCTATGCCACCATTGTTCCAGTTTCCATTAGGTGCCTGAGCCCAGCGGTTGGCGAAGTGTGCTTGGTTGTAGCCATAGCTCGTTACCCCAATACGGGTGCTGGGACAGATCAGAATGCTATTGTTGGTAGCATTACCGTTGTACATGGATGTCCCGTTCCTCTGGATATAAGGGTTGAGCACCCAGCGCCACATCGTGCTCCCATCGGGCTCACCCCAGCCACACATGTAGGTCTCATCGTAGTCCTGAATGTACATCATGGACGCGGTGCCGATTTGCTTCAGGTTGGAGAGGCAGCTGATGGAGCGTGCTTTCTCACGGGCCTGGGCAAAGACCGGGAAAAGAATCGCGGCGAGAATCGCGATAATCGCGATCACCACGAGGAGTTCAATAAGCGTAAACGCTCTCTTATTGCTATTCATTGCAAATTTCCTTACGTTAGGTTTGAATTGGTGTCTGATCTTCTTTTTTTCTTACGTCGAGTCCCGGATGATCAGAGTTGGCGGGAAACGCTTCACTCTCGTCTCGGCTTTGACGCTTTTCTTCTCTATAAGGTTCGCGAGGCCCTGCACGACGGCTTCTCCGATTTCGTGCATGGGCTGCCGTATGGTCGTTAGACCTGGTGTCATGGACGAGGCGATGGGCCAGTCGTCGTAGCCGATCACGGCGATGTCTTCTGGGACGCGCCGCCCCAAGTCACGCGCTGCTTGAAGGGTAGCCAGCGCGATACCGTCGTTGCCGGCAAAGATCGCTGTGGGGAGAGAAGCCTGCTGCAAGCGCTGTTCGACCGCTGTATACACGACTTCTTTGTGAAACGAGTGCGCGATGAAGTCGTGCTCGCTTGGCTCCACTCCCCACTCACGTAGAACTTGCTCAAAAACCATGCGCCGCACTTGCGTGCTCTCCTGGTTCGGATCGCCGATCGCATACACAATCTTGCGGTGCCCGCGCTCCCAAAGATGCTGCATCCCAAGCCGCATTCCCGCCCGATTGTCCACGTCCACACAGATCGCCGCATCGTCTTCGTAGGAATCTCCGGCTCCCACAACTCCCAGGGGAACCCCGACGCTTTTCAGGCGCTTGGGAAGATCCTGCCCGAGCCGGGGGGCGATCATCAGCATGGCATCAGGCCGCTGCGCTCGAATATGATGCTCGATGTCTTTGTCGGTGCTTGCTGCGGTAAAAAACGTGATATTGTAGCCGCGCTGCCGTGCTCCTGCAAAGACGCCCGCGAGAACTCCGGCGTAGTAGTTATTGTTCACGATCTCGGACTGCTCATCGCCTACCAGAATCCCCATCATGTGGGTGCGCTTGCGTACGAGGCTCCGTGCGACGGCATTGGGATGGTAGTTAAGGCGACGCATGGTGGAGACAACCCGCTCTCGTGTCTCGGGGCGAACGGCACGGGGGCCATTGTTCAGGACATAGGAGACGGTCGCCACGGACACGCCACTTTCTTTTGCAACATCGCGAATCGTTACCATGATTGATACCGTCGCATTTTATCTAAACGGTTAGATTTTGTCAAGAACCATGGAGAAAGTTATAAAACTTGTGTCTTCAGAGCGTGCACCAGCTTCTCCGCAAGTGTGGCACTTCCCTCAATATTGGGATGCAGGGGCCCTGTGTACCAGCCTGTGCTATCAATGTAGTACATGCGCGAGTCCCCCGCAGCATTACAAGCACTCACCGCAGCCTTGATATCTTCACCGTGTGCGCCACCAAACGGGCGCAGGGCGGCAAGCTTCGCCTTAGGGTAGGCACGGCGTAGCTGCGCCAGGTACTGACCATAGAGCCCCTGGTACTCAGGAGAAGGCGGCTCGTTGGTGCCTTGATTGATGACCACCACATCGGGCTGCCACTTATCACGCGGGCAACCGGCGTAGAAGAAGTCAAACGCTGCTAGGGCTCCCGGCGCACCGCCGCTTCCCACAAGCTTTAGGCCCGTCGCCCCAAAGCCCACTTGTCGCCACTCCGCCCCGAGCGCCAGTGCGGTCTGCGCCGCGTAGGACTGCCGTGCATCGGCGAGCCAGGGCCAGGTGAAGGGAATGCCCGGAAGCACCCCCGCGCGTCCCTCATTCACGATCACGCCCTCGGTGATGCTATCGCCCAGAAACTCCATCGTGAGCTTGGGCCTTCGCCACGCGGGAAGCGCCCGCTCTAGCTTCTGCGCTTCAAACCCGGTGAACGTCACGCTGGCAACCAGCGGCGGCATCCAGCGGCTCTGGTGCTCGTCAAGGCCACGCACGATTAACATCACGGTGTGCGAGCCCTTACCTAGCCCCTGGGCGAGCTTAACGCTTGCAGATATCTCGGCTTCCTGCCACGCGCCGCTATCAATCTGCCAGGCAATCGTGGGATACGAGCCCTCTTTGGTGCACTCGCAGTGCGGTTTATTCAGAGAGAGATCAAAGCTCGCCCTGAGGCTTGTGCCTGAGAAGCGTGCCTTGACATAGCTGCCACTGTTAACCGTGATGGCACGCTCTTTGCCGCGCAAGTCCCAGCGCCCGAAGAAACAAAGCTCTCTTGACCACATAAAAGGCTCCTTGGCCGAAACGCAAAAGGCGAGGGGAGGCCCCTCGCCTTTTGCTCACTGTGCAATATGCTACTTGTCGATTGCCAAGCCCTTGACGTCCTCATTGGCCTGTCCCATTGCCTCGGCGAGGCTGGGGTGGGAGTGGACGGTCTTCATGAGCTCATCCACCGTGTTCTCTAGCTGGATACTGACGACAGCCTCCATGATGAGGTCGGTGGCGTGGGGGCCGATGATGTGCACCCCCAAAATCTCGCCGTACTTGGCCTCAGCGACGACTTTGACAAAGCCCTCAGTCTGGCCGATTGCCATGGCCTTGGCGAGGTTGCGGAAAGGGAAGGTGCCGACCTTGACATCGTAGCCCTGCTCCTTGGCCTGCGCCTCGGTAAGACCCACGGCAGCGACTTCCGGCTCGGTATAGATACAGCTCGGGATCGCCTTGTAGCTCATGGTCGCCGCGTGGCCGCAGATATTCTCCGCCGCCACAAGCCCCTCCGCCGTGGCGGTGTGCGCCAGCCCAGAGCCGATCACGTCGCCAATGGCGTAGATGCCGGGGACGCTGGTTTCGAGCTTGTTGTTGACCGCAATCGCGGCGCGGCCCTTGGGCGAGCCCAAGGTGATGCCCACACTCTCCAGCCCAAGGCCGGTCGTAAAGGGCGTGCGGCCCGTGGCGATCAGCACCACATCGGCGGGAAGGCTCTTCTCCGCACCATCTTCACCGGCAAAGAACACTTCTTTCTTGCCATCTTTGTCTTCGACACGGGTCACTTTGACGCCAGTCTGAATCACAATTCCTTGCTTCTTCAGGCTCTTGGCCAGCTCTTTAGAAAGATCCTCGTCCATGTTGGCGATCACGCGCGGCAGGAACTCCAGCACAGTCACTTTCGAGCCCAGTCCCGCATAGACATAGGCAAACTCCACCCCAATCACGCCACCGCCGACAATCACCAGCTCGCCGGGGACGTTCTGAGCGCTGACGGCTTCGTTGCTGGTCCAGAGCGGGCCGGTTGCTAGCGTGCCAGCGGCTTTCTTGGCCTTGACCGCCGCGTTGTCCACCCAGATATCGGCACTGTCCACACCGGGAATCGGCACCTTGCTCGGAACAGAGCCGGTAGCAATAATAATATTGGCGGTGGTGATCTTCTCGACCGAGCCATCAGCCTTGGTCACCTCGACCGTGTTCTTATCTAAAATCTTGCCGTAGCCTGCGATATGCTTGACTTTCACGCTCTTGAGTAAAAACTCGACGCCTTTATTGAGCCCCGTGACGATCTTGTCCTTGCGCCCCATCAGCGCCCCAAAGTCGTAGCCGACATTCTCTGCCGTGAGGCCAAAGTCTTTCGCATGCTTGAGCGTGTGCAGCGCCGCGACCGAGCCGATCATCGTTTTGGTCGGAATACAGCCCCAGTTCAGACACGTCCCGCCCGGATTGTCAGACTCAATACAGACCACCCGCGCCCCCAGCTGCGCCGCCCGCTTGGCCGCAGGATAGCCTCCCGGTCCCGCTCCAATCACGACTACATCCGCGTCTTTTGACAGGTCAAAGTTCGCCTTCCCGCTCATTGCATTAACTTCCTTCCAGACAGACAAAAAGGCCGCAGATCCGGCCCTTGTAAATTTCCTCTCTAGTGTACCCCACCTGTTACGCTGGTGACCTATCCCCATTTTTTCGGACAGCTAGTTAAGCAGAAGGGTTGACGAGACGGGCGGGACACTCCCCGCCACCGGTTTTAGCACCTCATAGAAGCCCCCGCATTTATGCGAGGGGAGTTGTCTCAAAACCCTCCTTCCCCCAATCCTGGGAGGAAGGAGAGAGAGAAGTATTTTTGAGACAAATTCAAGACAGGTATATTACTGTAAATCAAAAAATATTCCTAAATTTTGGTTCAAAAGTATATTTTTTACTCCTAATCAATGATTGTGATCGTAATAAGGACTTTTCAAAAAAACATATGACTGTGGCGAGATCCGCTTGGGACGTGCTATACTATACTCATAGTTGGCCTGCAAAAGCGATCCACCGCGAGACGGTGCGGTCGCTCTTTTTGTTTTTGCCTCCCCCCCCATCCCCCGTGAGACGGGGGGGAAATACGGTATTTCCTTATTGTCCCCCACCGGGTGGGGGTTAGGGGGGAAGTATGAACCTCGCTGAAATTCTCCTGAACCTCTGCCAGAGCCGCGCCGCCTGGAATGCCTCGAAGACGTCGTCCGCCGCCGTGACGACCAAAGATTCGCGCGTCCAAGCAACTCTCACCGAGCTTCTTGCCCTCAAAGCCTGGCTAGAGCGCGAGCTGCTCCCCGAGTTCTATCTAAACTTCACGGTCGAGGTCTCCGTGGGGCGCGGGAAGGCTGTGAAAGTGCCGTGGCTCTGCGTTTTAGGGCCGGGGCAAAAAGTTCAGGAGGGGTTTTATATTGCCGTGAGTGTCGAGCCGCAGGGGCGGGGGATCGTCGCGGGGGTGATGAAGTCCGCCACACACCCGCCCGACGTGCTCCTCACAACCCGAAAACGCACGCCGCTGGCAGAGTATGCACTCGATGTGGACAGCCCGACGTACCGCTTCAACGACGCCTTCCACAACCCGCAGGAGTTCTTTGTGGACTCACTGGATGCCGAGGCGTTTTGGGAGCACCTGCGCGAGAGCCTGCGCCTCTACACCGAGCTGCTCACCGAGGGCCAGCCCGAGCCGATCTATCGCCGCAAAGGCCGCAAGCCAACCGCACCCAGATCTATTGTGGCGGTGCATGAGCCTGTACCGATTTATCAAGCTAGCCCCGATCTGGGAAATCTCGTGCCTGCTTTCCGTAGTGCCTGCGCTGCCGCTGGGCTGCTCTACAGCGAGGAGCGACTCATGGCGTTTTTTGCGGCGCTGCTCGCCAAGCCGTTTGTGATCCTGGCGGGCCTCTCCGGCTCCGGCAAGACGCGGCTGGCACAGGCACTGGCTCGCTGGCTCAATGCTCCCTATGCCCTCGTCGCCGTGGGGCCGGACTGGACCACCCGCGAGCCGCTCCTGGGCTACCCCGATGCCCTCGACCCGAGCCGCTATGTCTCCACACCCGCGCTGGAGCTGCTCCGCTCCGCCAATGCCTACCCCGACCAGCCGCACTTTCTCATTCTCGACGAGCTAAACCTCAGCCCTGTGGAGCGCTACGGCGCCGATCTGCTCTCTGCAATGGAGTCCGGCGAGCCGATCTTTCTGGGCGGCACGCCCCCCGAGAGCCTGCCCTGGCCGAGCAATCTGTTCTTGATCGGCACGGTCAATATCGACGAGACGACGCACCCGCTCTCTCCCAAAGTCCTCGACCGCGCCTTTGTGCTTACTTTTGATGCCTCGGAGCTGACAGGGCTCTTGGAAAATCCCCTGCCACTTCGGCTGGAGCTGTTAGGAGGCGGGGGCTCTTTTCCCCTCCTCCCCCGACCCCTCCTCCCAAGGTTGGGAGGAGGGGCTGGGGGAGGAGGGGATTCTGAGGCTGTTTTGCGCTTGCACGCCACGCTCACGGCGCACGACATGAGCTTTGGCCTGCGCACCGCCACCGAGATCCTGCGCTTCTGCGAGATCTACGATCTAATCTCCCCCTCCTCCCAGGATTGGGAGGAGGGGGCCGGGGGGAGGAGGGATGGCTTGGACACCGCAATCTGCCTGAAGCTCCTCCCACGCCTCCACGGTTCCCAGCGCCGCCTCGCACCTGTGCTTGATGCCCTGCTCGCGCTCGCCGAGGTCGAAGGCTGGACACACACCGCCGTTGCCCTCCGCACGCTCCAGAACCGCCTACTTCGCGACGGCTTCGGGGGCTACGCGTTTGAATAACCCCCTCAAAATCCCCCTTCGCTTGCCGCACCCGGAGGGTACCCGGGTCACCGTCTCAGCGGCGGGGGGAGGTTTACTCCTCTACTCCGACGCCCTTCGACAAATTCCACCTACCGAAGCGGCGACGTTTGGGGAAGAGCCTGTGCAGCTTCGTGAGAACGGGGTGGCGGAGTGGGTGCTTTCTGGAGTTCCAAAAAGCTGGCGGCTGCGGGAGGGCGGGCCGGTGCGTGTCAGCCGCACGAACCTGCACTCGGGCACACTTATGGCGGGCAATGAGGCGGGGCTGCTCACCCTGGTGCTGGAAGATGAGACAGGCAGGCTGCGGGCGAGCGCTGGGCTTGAGATTGTCAGTGCCAAGCTCGGCTACCGCGAGGACTTTCGGCAGCTCTTAGAGGACATTGCACGCCGCGCCACGGATCTGCTCCTGCGCCAGCGTACCGAGATGACGTCACCGATGACTGCCACCGAGCGCCCCGATCCCGCGCGGCTGGTAGAGCGCTTTTTTCTCCTGCGCGGCTTGCTGGAGAGCGGCGAGTTTCAGCGCGGCCTCGCCCGAGTACTCTCCGACCCGCACCGCATTCTCCATGCGGAGGCCGAGTCGCTGCCGCTGAACCGGGCGCGGCGGCTGACTCCCAGTACGGTGCGCTGGCTCGCCACGGCCACGCCCCGCCAGCCTGTTCCCGTTGGACATTGCCTAACGAAGCGTGGTCTGGCAACGGTGCCGCTGCACCTGCCCCACACGCGCCCCACGGAGACCGGTGACACGCCCGAAAATCGGTTTGTTAAGTATGCTCTGAGGCAGATGCTGGAGACGCTAGATGCCTGCACCGTGACCGAACGCTTGCAAAAAGAAGCGTGGTGGCTGAGAGCGCCGCTGGAGCAAGCTCTCGCGCACCCGCTCTTTGCTGAGGTCGGAACCTTGACACAGCTCCCCACGGGGAGCCAGGTTCTGGCGCGGCGTAGTGGCTATCGGGAGGTCTACCAGACCTGGCTGGCGGCGCAACAGGCGCTTCAGCTCTCGTGGGAGGGTGGGCAAGACGTCTTTGGAGCTGGGCGGCGCGATGTGGCGACGCTCTACGAGTACTGGTGCTTTTTCGAAGTGGCCGCCGCCGTGGAGCGCGTTTTGGGGATATCCTGGCCCTCTGGTGCTTTTCTGACGCCCACAGCAGATGGCTACTCGCTGGCCCTGCGGCGTGGCACCGAGCTGCGGCTGGAGTCGGACGGAGTCTCGCTGTTCTACAACCCGACCCTGCCAACGTGGACGCGCCCCGTGCGCCCGGACATCACACTGGCCACCGGGGAAATGCGCGTTCACTTTGATGCCAAGTACCGCCTCACGGATCACCACGACGCCCTCACCGACGATATTCTCACGATGCATGCCTACCGTGATGCCCTCCCCGGCACGCTCGCTGCCGTCGCGCTGTATCCGGGAAAGACCGCGCACTGGTGGCCCGATCCGGCAAGTCCTCGCCATGGCCTCGGGGCGCTTCCGCTGGCACCGGGGCGTGGACAGACGGCGCTGGATCGGCTCTTAACGGCGATAATTGTCTCCAAGTGAGTGCTTGCGCGAGTGACAGATCCGCGAGGTCGTTGACAAAGCCTGCGGTGGACGGTTGCGGTAGAAGTCCTGCGCGATGTCCTCAACGGTGGGCGGCACCGTGAGCTCCGTGACTTGTGTCGGGCCAATCGTGGTGCAGCAGAGGCGTCTTAAGGGCAACAAGCGCCAAGAATAGTGCGAGCGTTTTCATCTTATCTCAAGAGGACGTTTGTTGGGGGGATCTGGTTACGGGGAACATAGGATAAAATGCTCCTTGTGTCATCCCCTATTCGCCGTCAGTACCAGCTTTTTATCGAGCGCCCCCCCGAAGCCGTCTTTGCCTTTGTGGCAGACCTGAGCAACTACGCTCGCATTTGCCCCGAGGATCAGAAAGAAGAGGCGACCGGGCTTGCGCAGGGTGTCGGCGCACTGGTGCTGTTTCGCGGCGGCCCGTGGGGCGATATTACCGCCACCGTGAGCGAGCACGACGAGCCACGCCTGCTGAGCTTCCAGCAAGTTGAGGGGCCGTTTGTCTCTTGGACGCACCGCTATAAGTTCTCGGTCTATCCCAATGGCACGCTCCTCAACGAGCAGTTCGAGTACACGCTTAAGGGCCTCGCGATTGCCAAAGAGAAGCTCCCCAGTACCGCCAAGCTCTGGGACGACTGGGTGCGCCACCGTCAGAGCGAGACCAAGCGGATTCTGGAGCGCATCGGGCGCATCAAGGGGCCTGGGGTTTAGGCCCCCCTAACCCCCGCTGCGCGGGGGGACAATAAGGAAAGAGTTCCTTGTCTCTCCCCCGTCGGACGGGGGGTGGGGGGGAATCTAAACAAACAGAAAGCGGGTTTCTTCGAGGTTGCGCTGAATTTCTTGGAGAAATTTGATTGCGGCGAAGCTGTCTGCGGCGCGGGGATCATGGGCGAGGGTGAGTGTGCCCGTCGGGCCGATATAGAGATGCGCGGCCTGTGGCGTGTGTAGGATTGGTGTCTGGGACTCTGCCTCCCCGATGGTGAGCGTTGCCGTGGCCCCGCGTGTGGGAAGCGCCGCCATACTCTCTAGCTCGCGGGAGAGCGCGAGAATGCTTTTTTTGTCGGCGTCGCAGAGCACGGGGAATGCACCGCCGGGTTGCGGCAAGCAAATATTGATAGTTGCTCGGAGCCGAATCTCCTCGTCGGCGAGCCAGGCGGCATTGAAACGCGGGTGGGCTTTTAAGGCGGCGGCGACAGCGGCAACAAAAAACGCCGAAAGTGTCGCGCCGGACTTCTCCTGCAAGCGCCGCGTCTCCGTGAGATCGACGGAGAGTGTGGTGTACTGATGCGGCACGAGAGCGAGCGCGGCGGCATGATGCCGGGCCAAGTGCTGCTCATTTTCGGTGGGTGTGTAGCGCGTCTCGGGGCCAACGGGGACGTAGTCGGGCTCTGGTGCGGTATGCGTCTTTGTCTCGGTAACACCTGCCAGAACGGCCAGCGGCTCGCCCGCCTCGACCGCTTCTGCCTCTAAAACGGCTTTCTTAAAGAGCACGCCATAGACGGGGGCCAAGACCAAAAACTCCGTGCCATCGCTCTTTCTCAGGCGCAGGAGCGGCTCGTTTAGCGCAACAAACTGCCCAATGGCGCGCTCCCAACCCGCGACGGTGGCGACGCCCTCATGCTCCGCGATGACCGTAAACTTCACGCGGGTATTGTACGCCGTCGAATGAATTCGCGGCTAGTGAAGAGAAGTCCGCCTCCGCGGACTGTAGATTCAGCAGTCGGCGAAGGCCGACTTGTTTTGTATAGCCGGGATTTCAATCCACGGTGACCAAGGTATCGGCCTGCGCGGCCAGCGCAAAGTCTTTCTCCGTCAGCCCGCCCGAGTCGTGGGTCGTGAGTGCGAGCGTCACTTTGTTGTAGCGAATGTCCATGTCCGGGTGATGATCCGCCGCCTCAGCCGCGTCGGCCACGGCATTGACAAAGCGCATCGCCGCCACAAAGTCGGCAAAGACAAACGTGCGGGAGATCATCCCATCTTTCAGGCTCCAGCCCGCACGGAGTGCCAGCGCCGCTTGCACGGCGGCATCGGTTAGTTTTGGGTCTCGCATCGCTATCTTCGCACCACCCGCTCCGGCTGGTTGCTGACGACACTTTTATACGCCGCTTCGACCACTTCCACGGCGCGGAGGCCGTCGATGCCCGACGCGAGCATTTTGTGCGACGCTTCATCGCCGAGGCAGGCTTTGACAA
>JAPLCP010000055.1 GCA_026392155.1 Armatimonadota bacterium
CACCAGCGGCGCCATTGAGGGAGATAAAGTCGCCCTCTTTGATCACCTGTCCGGTGGCATGAACAATAAACGAGCCCTCAGAGACCGCGATCTCCGAACACCCAGCCACGGTCGGGATACCAAAGCCACGAGCCACGAGAGCGGCGTGGGAGGTCATTCCCCCGCGCTCGGTCAGGACTCCCTGTGCAGCCAGCATTCCCTTGAGGTCATCAGGGTTGGTGTCGGCACGGACAAGAATCACGCGCTCGCCCTTGCCGCCCTTGCCCAGCTCCGCGGCACGGTCGGAGGAGAACACCGCGATTCCCGTTGCGGCACCGGGGCCAGCGGGAAGTCCCTTGGCAATCACTTTGTACTTCGCATTGCTGGGGAT
This sequence comes from Armatimonadota bacterium, assembly GCA_026392155.1. Taxonomy (GTDB): domain Bacteria; phylum Armatimonadota; class Armatimonadia; order Armatimonadales; family Armatimonadaceae; genus Armatimonas. Next base: position 371 of record JAPLCP010000055.1, read on the forward strand.
CACCGGCAGGAGGCACTGGGTCAAGAGATTGGGCTCAACACGGGCAATCGCCGCCTCTTTGGTGATCAGGCCTTCTTTGACATGGTCCACCGCGATCTTCACAGCGGCGGGGCCGGTGCGCTTACCGGAGCGGCACTGAAGGATGAAGAACTTGCCATGCTCGATGGTGAACTCGATATCCTGCATGTCCTTGTAGTGCTTCTCTAAGATGGCACAGGTCTCTTCGAACTGCGTGTAGATCGCCGGGTTGGCACGCTTCAGCTCGGAGATGGGCATGGGAGTACGAACCCCCGCAACCACGTCCTCGCCCTGCGCATTCATTAAGTACTCGCCCAGGATCACATTCTCGCCCGTGGACGCATCGCGGGTAAACGCGACACCGGTACCACAGTCATCGCCCTGGTTTCCAAAGACCATCGCCTGAATATTCACGGCGGTGCCAATCGAGTCGTCAATCTTCTCCTTGCGGCGGTAGATAAACGCACGCTCGTTGTTCCAGGAGCGGAAGACGGCCTCCACAGCGGCGGTCATCTGGACAAACGGATCCTGCGGGAACTCGGAGCCGGTCTGCTTCAGAACGTGGGCCTTGTAGCCATCGCACAGCTCTTTGAGGCTCTCGGCGGGAACTTCTAAGTCCTCTTTGACGCCGAGCTTCTTCTTCAGATCATAGAACATGTGCTCAAAGTCGTGCTTGGTAATATGATCAAACTTGTCGGAGAACGCCACATCGGAGAGCATCATGATAAAGCGGCGGTAGCTGTCATAGACAAAGCGCGGATCGGCCACTTTCACGTACTCGGCGACAATCGCATCGTTCAGACCAAGGTTGAGAACCGTGTCCATCATTCCGGGCATCGAGAACTTCGCCCCGGAGCGCACCGAGAGCAGAAGAGGGTTCTTCACATCGCCAAACGTCTTGCCGAGCTGCTTCTCCACATCGGCCAGCGCAGCCTTCATCTCATCAATCAGACCAGCGGGGAGCGCACGCCCTTCCGCGTAGTAGTCCGTACAGACTTCGGTCGTGATCGTAAAGCCAGGGGGAACGGGCAGTCCGATATTGGTCATCTCAGCGAGGTTTGCACCCTTGCCGCCGAGGAGGTCGCGCATACTCTTGTCACCGTCACGGAAGAGCCAAACACGCTTCTGTGTTGCCATAAGTCAACTTTTCTCCGGGTATAGAATTCGTAAAAATGCCGCGCCCGAAAGCCCTTCCTAAGGAAGCCTTCGTCGGCGCGGCAAAAACCTTCCGATTATACCCCAAATGTGACTAATCTACCACCTACGGTTTCTTGGCGGGAATAAACTTCATGGCTCCGGAGTTCATGCAGTAGCGTAGGCCTGTGGGGGTCTTGGGGATACCAAAGCTGCCATTGGCATCATCAAAGAGATGGCCTAAGTGGCCCAGGCAGCGGCTACAGAGCACTTCCACACGCGCACCGTCTGGGTCGCGTTTTTCCAGCACTGCGCCTTTTTTGAAAGGCTGGTAAAAGCTGGGCCAGCCCGTGCCCGAGTCAAACTTGGCCTCGCTCTTGAAGAGCTCCAGCGCGCAGCCCGCGCACTGGTAGGTTCCTACCTTATGGTTGTCATGGTACTCGTTGCGAAAAGCGTACTCCGTGGCTGCTTGGCGCAGAATGCTGTACTGCGTGGGCGTGAGCCGCTTGCGCCACTCCGAGTTCGAGAGTTTTTTCCAGTCTATTTCTTTGGCGGGTTGCGTCGGCGCAGCAGGTTTCTCCTGTTGTGCTAAGGCCGCGCTGCCAAGTGCCAGAGCGGCACCAAAGATCACCATTGCGTTTCGTGTCATTTTCATCTTCCTCTTCCTCGTTTACAATCCTGCATAGAAATCATACCCTTGTTCGGCCCAGTAGTCTTTAGGACGCTCGGTCGCGTAGGTAATGTTCGTGATGAGCTTGATATTTTTTATCCCATACTTGGTGGGAATTGCAAGCCGAAGCGGTGCCCCGTGCTCAGCGTTGAGCGGCTCCCCGTTCATGCCCCAGGCGAGCAAGGTCTGTGGGTGCAGTGCGCTCTCGACATCTAGACCCACGTAGTACCAAGCGTCTTCAAATCCCTCGGGCTCCGAGCGAAGCGAGACATACTTCGTGCCCGGCAGCGGCGGGTACTTCCGGGCAAAGTCCACAAACCGACAGCCCGTCCAGGTGACAATCGCGCTCCAGCCCTCCACACACTTTAGCTCCGTGGTCAGGGTGACCTCGGGGAGAGCCTTGAGATCTGCAAGCGTGAACTTCTGGATCGCCTCAGGATCAGGGTTTTGTGCATCGCCTAGGGTCAGCTGCCAGGTTGCCAGATCGGGCTCAGGTGTGATGCTGTGGTAGTTGTTGCGGGGCTCGACAGCGCGGGCTGCCGGAAACGTCGGGGCGTTACGTCCCGAGACAAAGAGCTTCGCGAGCTCCTCGTTGGTCTCGTGCGCCTTCCGAAAGACTTTCTTAATTCCGGTGCCATCGTCGCTTGCCTTCTGGTTGAAGAGCGAGAGCAGGCTCAGGCTCCCTGCCACACCCGCCCCAGCCCAGAGAAACGAGCGTCGTGAGAGTCGCCGCATCTCCAAACCCGTCAGCTCTTTTACTTCGTCGTCCATTTTATTCGTCCATATCCTCTGCATCGTCTACCAGCGACACTTCGATCTCACTCTCTGGAGTTTCTGTCTCAGGAGTCTCTGGAAGGGGTTCTAGTTGCGCAATAGCCAGCTCGATCTTGGGTCCAATCAGTCCAGCGATAGGCTCCTCTTTGGGTGGGAGCAGCACCCAGCCCGTGATCATGGCGCGAAAGTTATTCCAGCCTGCTCGTGCTACCTGACTTACATGAACGAAGAAAAACGCCACAAAGAGACAGGTCACGATAAAGTGGATCAGCCGTGCGCCCTGGTAGCCCCCAAAAGGAACCGCCAGCCAGCCCAGCTGCGCCGGTTTCGAGATCGCCACCCCAGTGATGAGCATGAGCACTCCCAGCACGACCACCCCTGAGTAGGCCAGCCGCTGGGCATGGTTGTACTTCTCGCCCTCGGGTGCGGCCTCGATCTTCTTCCAGAACGCCAGGTCTTTAAGCGCAACCTTCATCGCCTCGATCAGTGAGTTCTTTTTCGGGGCCAGGTGCCGCCACTGCCCACTGGAGATCAGAAAGGCCACATAGATAGCGCCGTTTATCGCAAAGAACCAGGCAAAGAGAAAGTGCCATGCCATTCCCTGGGCGAGCCGAAAGCCCATGATGATCTCTAAGCGCTTATCCTCAGCGGGGTAGGTCTCGGGCAGCGTGTCGCCGGAGTAGAGCACGCGGACATCGGGGCGCAGGATGATCCGATCGGGTACTTTAAGCCACTTGGGCGGATTTTTGTCTTCCGTGCCTCCATGGAGAACCCGATAGCCGCCCTGGTAGAGCTGCGTGGCATAGGTATCGTTAGCCCAGAGGATCAGCGTCCCCGACCAGATCATCAGTGCCAAGAGGGGAAAGTTGATCCAGTGAAACCAGCGGATCGCCAGAGGGTGTTTTTTTACGATACGTGCCATGCTTTAGTCCGCTCTACTTTTCGCTACGGAGCAGCTCTATTCCTTGCTCAACACGCTTGAACTCGCCACTACCCTTGTAGTCTAGCTCCCCATCCCAGCGGCCCCGAACCTGTCCTTTTTTATCTATTAAGTACGTCGCAGGCCACCACTGGTTCCGCCATTTTTTCCAGTTTGCCTTATCGTTGTCAATCAACACCGGAAAGAGCAGCTTTTCTTTCTCGATAAACTTCTTGACATCATCGACCACGCGCTCACTTTCCAGCTCGGGCGTGTGAATCGTCACAAAAACGACCTCCTTGCCTGCGTATTTTTTCGCCCAATTGTTCCAGAAGGGTAACGTCCGCTTGCAGTTGATGCAGCCAAAAGTCCAGTAGCAAGCCACGATCACTTTTCCTTTGAGGTCCGCAAGCTTTACGGGCTTGCCATTGATCCAGTCTTTAGGCGCACCGATCAGCTCAGGCACTTGCTCAAAGACTGGCTTTTCGGGAGGTGTTTTTTCTTGTGCTCGTGCCGCTCCGAAAAGGAGCGTACCGATCCCAGAGAGTAGTACATTTTTCCGTGTCATGCTGCTACGACAAACAAGCTCTGGTAAAAGTTCAATCGAGGCGATAGAATCATCTCACGGCAGCGGGTCGGCTTCGAACCTGGTCAGGGCGGAAGCAGCAGCCATAAGGAGTACGGCCCGCGTGTCGCAACAGCCCCTCCAAGTTATCGCAACAGTCCCTCCAAGTTATCTCTGGCGACCGGGTATAATTGAGCCTGAAAAGTCTATGCCGGAGCGAACGCACTACGAAACTCTGGGTCTCCCGGAAACCGCCTCTCTCGAAGAGATCAAAAAACAATACCGCAGCCTTGCGCGCAAGTACCACCCCGATGTCAATGCGAGCAAGCAGGCAGCGCAGCAGTTCTCCGACATTGCAGAGGCCTACCGCGTTCTCAACGACACCGAGGCGCGGCGTGCCTACGATGCGGAGCGTGCCCTCCGTCAGCGCCAAGCCAATGCCAAGCCCACGGGACCACTGAATCACTCTGCAGGCCCTCGTCCCGCGCCAAAACCCACTCCCCAGCCTGTCACCACAGCAACCCAGGAGTCCGAGCGGCTCTTGCGGCAGGCGCAGACAGCCTTCACGCGAGGGCGCGTCGCCGAAGCCAGAAGCCTCGCCGAGCAGTCCTTGCGCTACAACCGGAAGAACGCAGCCGCGTGGGAAGTCCTGGGCGATGTCTGCCGCAACCAGGGCCGCACCGACGATGCCCTGCGCCACTATACGATGGCCAGCCAGCACGATCCCCGTAGTGCGACCGTGCAACAAAAGATCGAGCGGATCGCCCGTCAGCCCTCGGGTGGCTACAGTGGCTCGACCGGCTACACACCTGCGACGCCCACGGCACGTAGCCAAGCTTCCCGCGCCACCGGTCGCCCTAGCACACGCACCGCTCCTATTGTCACCAACCTCACCGAGGAAAAACGTCCTCTGGCCCGCATTCTCGCTGGCTTTTTTGGGTTCTTTGGGACATTTCTGCTGCTGCTTTTTACAGGGTCGTACCTGGATAAGTCTCCTCAGTCTACGCAGATTCTTCCCTTTGTCTCGTCGTGGAGCTGGCCCTTTGTTTTTTCGCTCCTTGCCGCCGGGGCGCTTCTGGGCTCCGCAATGACCATCACGGGTATGATCCGGCGGATTGAGGACGACCTGATTCTCACGAGTAACAGTGGCGGTGCAAAGTCCCCGCCTATAGGAATCGTGATAGTCCTCGTCGGGCTCGTCTTTTTCTGGATTGCCGCTGCCCTGCATCTTGCCATCGCGCTGATCCAAGAGTCTCTCACTCCCTCACTGCTCAAGCTCTACGGGGCGATTGCCTTTATGACCGCGCTCTTTGCGATCTGCTGGAGCATGCCCAGCACGGGAGGTGCTGGCCAGACTCTCCTGCTGGGTGGCAATGTCATCTTCGCAGGTTTTATTATCGGCTGGCTCCTGGGCGACTTCTTCCGTCCGGACTAAACACGACACTTTCAGGTATAACCTGGTTCTATGCAATGCTGGGAATATGGTCGCTTTGTCGCGGGTGCCACGACGCGCCGCTGGTCAGATGGGGCGCACGTAAAAATCGTCAAACAACTCGAAAAAATGCGGAGCGTCGCAGGCTACACCGATAGCCTCTACGACGTCCAAGTGGGCGGGGAGACGAAGACGCTCTGGGGCGGTGAGCTTGCCAACGCCATCTATCCCCTCTCCGATGGACGTGTCTTTTTGGCGCGTGTGGTGGGCACGGGCACGGGTAAGCTCCGGCGAGTAGAAGCGCGTCTACACACAGGCAGCAACACGCTACGCTTCCCGACCATCGAGGTTCAGGAGACAGCTCGCTTTGGTTACTCCCTCGGTGTTCTTGCCAGCGGCGGGCAAGGTTTGGCGGGAGTCGAGCGCCTTTTCCGGTTGAAGTTTACCTACGAAGCCTGCGACTACCCCAATGGCGAGGTACTCTTGCTCCAGCGCGGCAGTCAGCTCATTCTGGGGCCACGAGCACTCTCCAGCAGCAACGAAGTTGGTAGCCAGACCTATAAACTCCTCTTCCCACGTGATCCCGGGGGCCGTCCCGATCAGATCCGCGAGCTGGCAACCGTCACAGAGCGCAACGAAAATGGAAAGATTCTACGGCAGAAAACGACCATCACCACGTACCGCTGGACCGGAAGCCGTGTGATAAAATAACGCCAAAGCATCCGTAGCTCAGGGGATAGAGCATCCGCCTTCCGTGGTCACAGGCAGTTACATGAGTTCGATTCTCATGACCACGAATAAGCGGAGGGTCGCAGGTTCGAAACCTGCCGGGTGTACTCAAAAAACAAAAAAGCCGGGATTTCCCGGCTTTTTTTGCGTCTTAGCGACTTGCTACGCGGCGTTGATAATCGCGGCGAAGTCGGCGGATTTGAGAGCTGCGCCCCCGATCAGGCCACCGTCAATGTGCGGCTGGCTTAGCAGCTCCGCGGCATTGTCGGGCTTCATTGAGCCACCGTACTGAACACGAACCGCCTCCGCGACTTCAGCACCGTAGAGGGAGTGGACGGTCTTGCGGACAATGCCACAGACACGGTTGGCCTCGGCAGCATCACAGACTTTTCCCGTTCCAATAGCCCAGACAGGCTCGTACGCGAAGACGAGCTTGGAGGCTTGGTCGTTTGTCACCCCAGTGAGTGCACCGGCAACCTGCGAGGACACCACAAAATCGGTCTTGCCGCCCTCACGTTCATCGAGAGTCTCGCCAATGCAGATAATAGGCAACAAGCCCGCCGCAAGTGTCGCTTTTACCTTGAGATTGACGGTCGCATCGGTCTCCCCATAGTGCTTCAGGGTCTCTTCGGGCTCAGATAACCCAAAACGTCCCCGCGTCTCCGAGTGGCCGAGAATCACATAGCTCACGCCTGCATCTTTGAGCATCTCTGCTGAGATCTGACTCGTGTAGGCCCCGGTCGTTTTCCAGAAACCATCTTGTGCTCCCATGACGACCGAGGAGCCTGTGAGTGCCGTGCGCACGGTGTGTAAGACCGTGTACGGAGGGCAGACCACCACCGTGACCCCACTCTTTCCCGCAACCGCTGCAACCACTTCTTGTGCCAGTGCTGATGCCTCTGCCACAGTCCCCTTGTTCATCTTCCAGTTACCCGCAATTATTGGGGTTCGTGCCATTATCTCTCCTCTAAAAGCGGACGTTTCCGCTCCCTAAAGTCTATCATACCCAGAATTAGCAGGGAACTATACTCTAAAGGAAACCGTATGTTTTTTTGTGCGACGACTCTTCCCTTTTCTTTTAGGCAGTGCGACCCTGGCGCTCCCGGCAGCGCTTGCCTGGTTTTTCCTGCATCCCCCCCGTCGCCGTCATGGAAAAACCCCGAAAACGGCCCTTGGGCTAGACTACACCCGCGCCTGCTTTACCACAGACGATGACATTCGGCTCTCAGCCTGGCTCGTGCCTCACCCGGAGCCACAGGGACTGGTCTTGCTCTCTCATGGCTACACAGGCTGCCGAGAGACCATGCTTCCCTACGTGAAATTTTTACATGAGGCGGGCTACATCGTGCTCCTCCACGACTTCCGAGCACATGGCTGGAGCGGAGGGCAGCGAGCCACGCTGGGCCTTGAGGAGCCCCGTGACCTTCAAGCGGCGATCCGCTGGGTCGAGATGCAGGAATCACTGGCGGAGCTGCCGCTGTTTCTCATGGGCGAGAGCATGGGAGCCGCCGTCTCGCTGCTGGTCGCCGCTCAGGAGCCACGTGTCCGTGCAGTGGTGGCGGACTGTGGCTTTGCCCGCATGGACGGCCCGATTCGGCAGCGCTTGGAGACACTTTTTGGAGCAAACTTCGCCCGCGCTCTCACACCCGCAACACAGACCATGGGAGAGCGTTTTCTCGGTTCCTCAACGACGCGGATTGCCCCCGAGGAGGCCATTGGGAGGATCGCACCACGCCCCGTCTTACTGATCCACGGGACGCAAGATGCCCTCGTCACCCCGGATCACGCCCATCGGCTCCAGGCTGCATCAGGCGGGACCGCCCAGCTCTGGCTGGTGGAGGGAGCACGACACACGGAGAGCGTCCACACCGCTCCCCACTACGGAGAGCGGGTCGTCGCGTTTTTAAAAGAGGCGTGTTAAGCGCGGTCGGTCTCTACCTGGAGACGGATACTGGCGATGATCTTGGCGACGCGCTCGCACTCTTCCTGGGAGCCGGAGAAGCAAATGGCGCGGCCTTCTAGGTGCACCCGGAGGGCGATCTGGAAACCAGCCTCGACCGTGCAGCCAGTGGCTTTCTGCAGAATCCCGATCACATCATCAAACGAGTGCCAGTCATCGTTGTAGAGAATCACGACCCAAGGGCCCGTGATCTCGACACCCTCGCGGATATCACTTAAATCGTCCAAGCCCGGCATATCGAGGTGGCTGGGAACAAAGTCTGGGGGAAGGGTGGGAGCTTCCTCTAGGTCGGGGCGTTCAATCGTTGTCGGCATAGTGTTACCGGAGATTTTATCATATGGGAGCCGCGCGGGAAATCAGCCCCAGTGTCTCCGGGGCCACAATTTGGTAGAGCTGCGCAAAGATTTCGGGGAGCTTTTGGGAAGCGTCAGGATCGAGAGCCTCAATCCCCACGCGCTGCCCAAGCTGCAGCAGCCGTCGCGCCAGGCCCGCATCGGTTTCGTAGGCCAGGATCCAGCGATTCTCCAGAAATCGCTCCGCAACTCCCGCCAGCTCTGGCAGTGACTCCCGCTCCAGCAATAAGGCCGTCTGAGGCGCGATCTCGGGCAGGCAGCGCGTCAGTCTCTGAAAAAGATCGGCGGCGTGGGTGGGGTCAGAGCGCAGTAGATACGAGTCCATTGCCAGCTCCACCGCGATATGGGCAAAGAAAAAGACGCGCTTCAGCGGCACGGGCGCAAAGAGCACCTTGGCTTCGTCGCAGAGTGCCACAAAAACCGGGTCTGTATGAAAGCGCTGGTCGGCGGCCAAGTGCAGACGCGCCCCGTCTGCCAGTGACCCCGTCTTCCCCTCCACATGGCGTTTTTTGAGCGAGCCCTCTTGTGAGATCCCCAGCCAGTCCGGCACGAGATTTCCGGCGTAGAACAGTGGCGGCTCATCGGGAGCAAGCTGACGGGCAAGCGCATGGTGCGAGAGAAAGTTCACGGGACATTGTACCCTCCTCCCCCGCCCCTCCTCCCAATCCTGGGAGGAGGGGGAGAGAGGGGAGATTATGCAGAGGCGCTGTAAGAGGCGCTGTAATTAGAGAGACTCCCCTTCCCCAACCTGCCTCCGCAGGGTTGGGAGGAGGGGCGGGGGAGGAGGGCATTGCAGAGCCCTACCTCTGCGCGATAGACTCTAAGGCTGTGAGCGAAGAAATTACCGTTGAAACCGAGCTGGTCACTCTCCAGCCCAAGATCCACCGCCGCATCCCCGAGTGGCTGACCATTAAAGTCCCCCGTGCCAAAGACATTGGTAAGGTCGAGGGGCTCATGCGCTCGTCGCGCTTGGTGACCGTCTGTGAAGAAGCACGCTGCCCGAATCTTGGCGAGTGCTGGAGCAAGGGAACGGCGACGTTCATGATCATGGGCGACACCTGCACCCGATCCTGCCGCTTCTGCTCCATTAAGACAGGCCGGGGCGAGCCGCTCGACCCTCAGGAGCCGCAGCGCCTCGCAGATGCCGCCAAAGAGCTGAACTTGAAGCACGTGGTCGTCACGTCGGTGAACCGTGATGAGATTTTGGACGGCGGTGCCTCCCACTTTGCCGCCGTGATTGCCGCTCTCCGAGAAGCGCTTCCCGAGACCAGTATTGAAGTTCTCACGCCGGATTTCCGAGGACGAAAGTTCGCGATTCAGGCGGTCTGTGATGCCCATCCCGATGTCTTTAACCACAACACCGAGACCGTACCACGCCTCTACCGAACCGTCCGTCCTCAGGCCAAGTACGAGCGGTCTCTGGACTTCCTACGCACCGTCAAAGAGCTAGCTCCCACGATCTACACAAAATCAGGGATCATGCTAGGGCTCGGCGAGACCGAAGAAGAGATCATGCAGGTTCTCTCAGACTGGAAAGATGCGGGCGTGGATGCCGTGACCCTGGGGCAGTACCTCAAGCCCGGCAAGGGCTATTTGGACGTGGTCGAGTATGTCCACCCCACGCGTTTTGAGCACTACAAAAAAGTCGCTGAAGACATGGGCTTTCTTTATGTTGCCTCCGGGCCGTTCGTGCGCTCGTCGTACAACGCCATTGACTTTCGCCAGAAGTATCTCGAAGGCGGCATGCCTCCTCCACGCCCGGCCACACCCGGTGTGCGCCGCCTGACACAGCCTCTGGCGGTGCTCTGAGATAAGACTCCCGTGAGACGCGTCGGGGCCGCTGCCAATGGGCTTATTGCCTTTGCGGTTGCCATCGCCCCCCCGCTCGCGTTTGTCCGCTGGAGCGGGTCGCAGGTCCAGAGACGCCTCGACGAGCAGCTTGCCGCCAGCAAACCCCTCATCGAGCTAGAGGCCTCTGCGGTTTTGGAGCGCCCGGTGCGAATCGGCAAGCTCACCCCAGAGCTGAGTATAGCCACTCTCCAAGCAGCTCTTCAGCGGGAGGTGATTACCGTCGCCGCGGAAGATATCGAGCTGGGCTGCCGTCCTGATGAGAGACGCTGGGCGGGCCAAGACTGGCTCCTGCGCGTGCCAAAAGTCAGCGCACAGCTCTCCCCTACGGCCCTCCAAGCCGGAACTTTCAACGAAAATGGGCTCCGTGAGGTGACTGTCGAGCGGCCTGAGGTACTGATTTTCCGTACTCCTGAGGGCAAGCTTAGTGTTGAGAGCTTTCTTCCTAAGCCCAAAACGCCGCCCGACTTAACGCAGCCCGCGTTCCAGACCTTTGTTAAGCTCCGTGGGGCTCAGCTAAGATTCCGCGACTTCGCCAGCCTGCGTGCGCCAGGGAAACTTGAAGAGAATCGCCTAGAGGGCCTGGATGCTACCGTAGATCTTATGGGCTCGCGCACGGTTCGGTTTATTGCCAGGTGCTTCCCTGCTGGCCTGACAAAGAGCCGTCTCTCGGGGCCACTGGAGCTCGAAGGGACAGTTCGGCGCGGCGAGCCCGGCCCACGCAATGATAGCCCAAAAGCAAACCAGCCCTTGCTCGGCCTTGTTGCGACGGTCCGCAATGCCGATATCCCCTACTGGCTCCGCTACACCATCAAGCCCCGCCCAGCAGCCACCCTCACACGTGGACGCGCAACCGCCCAAGTCGCGCTACTGCTCCGGGATGCCAAAGATCCCCAGCCGCTCATCCGTGCGGAGGCGCAGTTTTCAAGCGTGGATGTCCTGCTCCAGCAGCCCACGAAGACAGCCATTACCGACCTCACAGGGCAGGCGACCTATGATGGGAGCTTCCTAGCCGCTTCACTCCGTGGAAAAGCGCTTGGGGAGAGCTTTACGGCCAATGGAGCTCTTAGCGCCCTAGAGAGCCAGAGCCCACAAATCGCCGTGACAGTCACCATGCCGCGTGTGCCTATCGCAACGGGGATGAGGCTCTTTCCCAAGCTCAAGCTCCCCAGAGAGCTGCGCCTTGGGCCACTCGCCAGCCTAGAAGGAGCGACTCTTACGGGGACACTACAAAATCCCGCCGCTGTGGCCCGTGTCTCAGGAATCACGGCAAGCTGGCAGGGCTTGCCAACCGTGAAGGCTTCGGCGAGCCTGAGCTACCATCAGAACACGGTCGAGGCAAGCGCGATCACGGCACGCCTGGCGGGGGGAGGAACCCTCACAGGCCAAGGAAGCTATGCGATTAAGAGCCGCTCGGGGACGTTTGAGGCCCATTTGAGAGGCGCGGAGCTTACCCGCGTGGGGCTTCTTAAAGGGCTGAAGGCAGCTCCTTCGGGTAAGCTCTCCGCCGATCTACGGGGCACCATTCAAAAAGAGACGCTGAGCGCATCAGGGCTGGCTCAGGCCACGAAGCTCAGTATCGCGGGACTGAGCTTCCCGCACGCCAACGCCCGGCTTGCGCTCAATGGTAAGCGCTTCCAGGTGCTGGATGGGGCGCTCTCGGGAAATAGTGGGACGGTTCGTGTCGCCGGGTCGGGTGAGCTGGGAGGGGCCCTTGCGCTGGAAGCTCACCTTGTCGGTGCGGATCTTGGCAAGCTCACCGAAGCCTTTGGCCTTCCCGGTGCGGGAGGAACCCTCTCGGCCTCGGCCCAGCTCACGGGCACCGAAAAAGCGCCCCTCCTTCAGCTGCGCGATATCACGGTTCTCCAGCCCCGCTATCGCTTCGACAACCATGTCCTTGTCGCCGATGCCGCCCATGCGGAGCGTGCCAGCCTACGCCTCCTGCCTACGGGCCAGGTGCGGATTGAGCTTGACCCGATGCAGCCGCTACGTGTCGCACACTCCCCCGCCGTGGCGCTGGTCTATGGGACGATCACGGGGGCTAAAGATAGCGCTCAGCTCAATCTCACCGCAACCGCAGAAAATGTCGAGTTGGATGAGATTCTCGCGCAGCTCAGCGATGAGCCGGGGCGACATGCTCCTCCCACGCTCCAGAAGCTGCCGGGCTACCGCAAGCTTCTCAACGACCTAGAGTGGAGTGGTGTTCCCAAGCCGCCCGTGAGCGGTTTTGTGCGTACGGCCAAGGCCACGATCACCGGAGATGCAAAAGACCCGCAGATCTCCGGGGAGGCAACCCTAGGCCGCTTCTTAGTAACGGATTTTCCCATCGAAGGCGGAACCCTAGCGTTCAGTCAGGAAGCGGGCAACCTGCGGGTTCACTCTATCCAGCTTGCCACGGCCACGGGGACGCTGACGGGGGAGGCACAGCTTGGCGCAGACAAAAAGCTCTCGGGGATACTCGTCGCCAATAGTATTGATCTGGAGGCTCTCTCCTCGCTCAGTGGCTTGGTGGAAAAACAGCTTGGTATCACGGGGGCCGTCTCCGCCACACTGCGTCTTGCGGGCACCCAAGAGCGCCCCCTTCTGACCGCTCATCTTGCCGAAGCTCGCCCAATAGAAGTGGCAGGACTCCCCCTGACCGAACTCAATATCAGCGATATCCAGATCAGCCCCGAGATCGTGGAAGATGCCCCCCTGCGAGGCACCATTACCCTGCCTCAGGCAGCTCTGAAGCTGGGAGCAGGAGCGGCTACGCTTGCTCTCAGCGAGGTTCGCTACGATCTGGAGTCCCAGCAGCTCTCAGCCAGCATCGCGGTGACCGAGGCCAAGTTCCAGAAAATCGTGGAGGTGCTGCGCCATGCCCATCTCGAAGATACCCAGGAGGGCCGCGACTTTCTCAGCTCGCTCTATAACATCCCCACGACCATCAACACGACAGCAAGCCTCACGGGTACTCTCGCGACTCGGATCACCCCCACTGGGCCTAGAGACCGTCGTGCGAGCCTGCGGCTTACCACAAGTGAGCTAACGGTTCAGCCCGAGGGGAGTAAGACAGCCGTAACGGGACAGCTCACCGCCCGCGCAACGCTTACAGATGAGCGCCTGAGCTTGGACTCCGCCACCCTGAACTTAGCAGATGCGAAGGACGACGAGCCCATGATCCTGCGCCTGCTCCCCCGCCCCGACCGCGACCCCAAGACCGGTGAGATGGTCACGGCCAAGAGCTGGCTCCGCTTGCCCTACAGCAAAGACGAGCCCTTGGAGTACCATCTGACACTGGATACTAACGCGATCCCACTGGATCTGGTCAAGGCACTTGTGCCAAAGGCGATTCCCGTGCCCATCCAAGGGAAAGCCTCCGCAACCCTCTCGGCAGATGGCACGGCGAGCACGCCTCGTATCACCGCCTCGTTTTTTGGAGATAACCTCCTGCTGGGTGAGACAACCGGGAGCACCGATACGTTCAATGTCCCCCCACTGACTCTAGACCAGTTCCGGTTCCAGGTAGAGCTTGTCGGTCTTAACAAGACGGAGTGGAGCATTGCTCTCTCCGATGGTCGTGTGGCACACAACAAAGAAGTCCTGACGTTTTCGGGAACGCTACCCTACGACCCGATCAATAGCCGAATCGCGGCCAACCGCCCGATCAACCTTCAGACCACCATTGATGATGGCACGGGTATCACTTTAGAGACACTCGCGCAGTACTTCAAAACCAACTCTACCCAGCTAGCAGGGACGATCCGAGGGGGCATCCAGGTCACAGGTAGCCTCAATGAGCCCCGCTTGGGAGGAAAGCTGACTCTGAGTGACTCTTCCATACGCTTTCCCAACCCCACCAAGCCAACAAACCGCGAGGTTCTCAACCCGATCCAGCACCTGGATATCGTCGCGGAGTTTGTGGGCAAGGAGATTCGCTTCCCTCGTGCGGAGCTGGTTCTGACAGGCATTCCTCCTGCCCCGAAACAAGAGCGTGGTAAGCCTGTCGTGCTAGAAGCGCTTACCAAGGTCGCCCGCGCAGGCACACTAGCGCTCGAGCCGGGTTCCGTGATCCGCCTGGAGAACCTGGAGGACTTTACCCGCCTCTTTGTGCGCAAGGAGGAGATCGAGGCCCCCCCCAAGCTACGGGGCGAGTTCGATCTCAAAGCCCGCTTCACGGACTTCCAGCTCGATGCCGACAATGCCACCGCCCTCCTGATGAGCCAGAGCATAACTCGTAAAATCGGAGGCGGGCTTGAAGAGGCGCTCAAGGGCAAGGTCAACGGTCAGCTCACCATCAAAGGGCCGCTTTTAACGCCCACGATTGCCACGACGGCAACCGGGAAACTGCGCCTGGAGGACCTCACGTTCCGCACCCCAAAGCGTCAGCTCCCTGAGACCGCTGAGAACCAGGCACTGGCCTTTAACCCACGCTTTGCCATCGCCCTAGAGACAACCACCGATGCCCGGCTTGTCAACCCCGATCGCCTGGCGGGCTTTGAGTTTAAAGGCAACGGGGGAGTGACCATCTCCGGCGATCTGGCGGCCCCCAAGATCGAGGGGATTCTTGTTCCGACCGGAGGCTACTACCAATACCCGCTCTCACGCTTTACGGTTCAGCGTGGCGGGGAGATTCGCCTGACGTATGCCAAGCGCTTCGAGGCGGGGCAAGATGCGCTCCAGCTCGACATTCGCATGCAAGATGTCGTGGCGGAGGGAAAAGTTCTCGTCAGCGCATCGTCAGTGAAGTCCTCGCAGAGCTCTCCCACACTCTTTGATCCTAACCGGGCCAGCAACCAGATTCCCGATAGCCTCGTTGGGAGACGCATTACGGTCACGGCGCGCTTCAATGGGCTCATTCGGATGGGCGATTCCACACGCGACTCTAGCCGGACGCAGACAAACCCCATTCGCCTCTCTTCCGACACAGAGCTAAGTGAGTTTGCCCTTCTGTCCCTAATCGTTCCCTACCAGATGCTCACTCAGTTCGTCGGCAGTAACTCCCAGCAGGCACTTAAAGACAGCTTTAATATGCTGGGAAGTGGTCTGACGGGGACGCTCTTCACCCCGTTTACCGACCAGGTCAGCAAGTTCTTCGGGCTGGATAACTTCTCCGTGGACTACAGTCTTGGCGGGCTGGCAAACTTCTATCTGATCCGTCGCCTCCCGGAGCCCTTTGATAAAGTCACTCTGGAGGTGCGGCGCTCACTCCAGACCCGCACCGGTGGCGTGCTCCTGCCACAGTTCTACAGCCTAAACTACGAGATCGGTCAGCTCCGTCGTGGGAGCCGTCTTCAGCTGGGTGCGTCCACGAATGAGCAGCGTGATAACCAGCTCTTTCTTCGAGGGACCCTGCGCTATTGAGCCCGTGGAAAAACCAGCTCAGGCAAAACCCTGAAACGTTTGTCAGGCACAACTGTCTACCGAGGTGGCATTGTGGGTAGTACAGAAGGGCATTCAACCAGCGCAGATGATCGTGGCCTAAGCTTTGATCAGATCCGGGATAAGTATCAGCTTCGCATCTACAACCTAATTTTGCGCATGATCGGCCCGGAGAACCCAGAGGATGCGGAAGACCTTACGGTGGAGACCTTCACCAATGCCTGGAAGGCGTGGAGTAAGTTTCGCCGCGATGCTCAAGTCTACACATGGCTCTACCAGATCGCCTGTAATCTTTGCAAGAACTGGTACAAGCAGCGGGGCCGTCAGCGTGAGCGCGAAGGCTACTCTCTGGATGAGACACGCGAGAGTGAGTCCGGAGAGCTCTCTCGGGAGATCGCCGACTGGCGCAGTGCCCCTGAGAAGCTACTCTTGGAGACAGAGTTTGGGCAGAAGATAAAAGAGGCGGTGGAGGCACTCCCTCCCGAGTACCGTGAGGTGCTCATTCTAGACCTCTGGGAAGACCTGCCCTACGAGGAGATTGCGACAATTTTGGGCCTCTCGGTGCCTGCGGTCAAGACCCGCTTGCACCGTGCCCGTAATAAAGTACGTCAGCGACTTGAGCCCTACTACCGGGGATGGCTCGGTCGCCAAGGACAAGGTTAGAAGGTTAGGAGTTTTTTTCGTCATGTGGTTCAAACTAGGGATGAGTGTCGCCGCACTCAGTGTGGCTGTCGTGGCAGTGGCACAAGAAAACCGCCCTATCGCGGAAATTCAGATTCTTGGCAGAGAGAAAACCAATGAGACGGTTCCCACTCTGGCACTTAATCCCATCTTTAAAGTGGGGTCGCCGTTTAAATATAAGGGTCTTGACGATGCCAAGAAGGCGCTGTTAGAGACAGGCCTCTACTCAACCGTCACCGCGCGCTTTGAGGAGCTACCTGATAGCCGTATCCGGCTTACCTTCACGGTCACCGAAAATCCGGTAGTTGATGTCATCACGTTTACGGGCAACAAAGTTCTCTCCAATGACAAGCTCTTAGCCCTGATGCAGGTCAAACCGGGCAATGTCCTTAATCAGAAGCTTCTTGCTAAAGATATCAATGCGCTCCCTAAGCTCTACCAGGAGAAAGGCTACACTGCGCTCGTTGTGCTGGATGAAGTCTTATTCGATCCCAAGACGCGCACCCTCACGATTCCTATCATGGAGACGGTTGTCGAGGCGATTGACTTTCAGGGAGTGACCAAGACCAAGAAATACGTTCTGTCACGGGAGCTTCGCACGAAGATCGGACAGCCCTACAACGCCAACTTGCTCCAAGAGGACCTCTCGCGGCTCATGCGACTGAATATCTTTCTCGATGCCGTGACGAACGCCGAGCCTGGAAGTGATCTGGACAAGACCAAGGTGACGATTGCCGTTCAAGAGCAGCGGACGGGCCAGGTTGGTGTGTCCGTCGGCTACTCACCTCGCCAGCGCTTGATCGGCACAGTCAGCTTAAACGAGCAAAACTACCAGGGCAAGGGCCAGGGCCTTGATCTTCAGTGGTCGGTGGCAGGCGGCATCTCACGCAACTCTTACGAGCTCGGCTTCACTGAGCCTTGGCTTGACAAGCAAAACACCACCATGAGTGTCAACCTCTACGACCGCTTCGCGTTTCGTTTCAACCGCATTCTCTCCTCCAACTTTACCAATGACCAGTCAAACAATCAGTACTTTGAGGAGCGTAAGGGAACCGGCTTTAACCTCTCTCGCCCTCTGACCAAAGACCGTTTCACGCGTGCTTTTGCGGGAGTTCGTGCTGAGGGGGTGCAGGCCAACAACCTTCAGCAAAACTACGATGCCCTCAGTGATGAAGATATTAGAAACCTGCGTGGCTCGCTGGTACAAAACGGTCGCATCTCCGCATTTAGCTTTGGAATGATCTCCAACCCGACAGACAACCAGCAGGACCCAAGCCGTGGCTACTTTATCTCGCCCACGATCGAGATCGGTAGCTCACGGTTTAACTATGAGAAACCAAGACTCAACCCCAATTTTGGCGCAACGGGTGAGCCTCGCCTGCTCATTGACAACCGTAATCAGAACGGCGCCTTTGCCAAGTACACGCTTGATGCACGAAACTACCTCTCCCTCAATGGCCGCCGTACCGCCAATAACCTGCGCGAGGGCAAACGCGTGCTAGCAACTCGACTTCTGGCAGGGATTGCGACAGGCAATATCGCCTTCTCCGAACAGTTTTTTATGGGCGGCGCAGACAACTTGCGCGGCTTCTTCGATGATCGTTTCTGGGGAAATAAAATGCTCTTGCTCTCCAATGAGCTGCGTATTCCCTTTGACAAACAAAACCAGCTTGGCGGAGTCCTGTTCATGGATATCGGTCATGCATGGGGCGCAGCGGATGTTAACCAGGAAAATATCGCAGGGTTTGGGCAACAAAAAACCTTCCGTCCACGCACAAGCCTTGGGTTGGGTATTCGTGTCAGGACTCCCGTTGGCCCCGTTCGCCTTGACTACGGCTTTGGCGATGGTGCCGCCCGAAGCCACTTCTCCATTGGTCAAGCCTTCTAAAATATCCGATTCAAGAAAGAGAAACTTTTTCCGATGATCTCGCTCCAATACCGCATGCGTACCGTGCGTTTTCTAGCGCCTCTTGCCCTCTCCCTGCTTGGGGGAGTGGTACTTCCTCTCGTCACCCCCACACCGGCTCATGCTCAGCAGCAGTTCGGCATCGTAGATTTCCAGTCCTGTGCGGCTCAGTCCAAGCTCAAAAAAGACCTAGATAGCCAGTTTGATGTCTTTCGCAAGGTTATGGCAGGAGTCTTCAATAAACTCAAGGAAGGAAATGTAATTTTCTTGAGCAAACCGGAGATGGTCGAGCTTTCTGCGATCTACGAAAAAGGCGATAAGGCAACGGCGGCAGAGAGCACTCGTGCGACAGATCTCTTGAAAAAAGCGGATCAGAGCGCTGGTACCCTCAACCGGCTCGCGGGGACACAAGGCACCCTTAAGGATACAGAGAAAAAAGAGCTAGAGCGCCTCAGTAATCTTCAGAACGAGGGAATCACTCTCCTCAACGAAATTGGGGCCGAGCTAGAGCGTCGCATCAAAGAAAGAGGTGATTCGTTTGAGGATCAGCTCGAGAAGGCTGTCAAAGAGGCGGTGAAGAAAGTCGCGCAGGAAAAGAATCTCGCAATGGTCTTCAACTCCAATATCGTGATCTATGCGTCCACGGACATCACGGACGATGTGGTTAAGATCCTCCAGAAGTAGCACCATCGCTCTGGTGGCTTTCGTGGGGTGCAGTAGCTTGTCTCCGAAGCCTACACCGTCACTAAAGCCCACCGAAGCCTTGGTTCGCCTAGATGTCCTGATGGCTCAACATCGGCTTTCGGCAGCTCTGCCCAAGATGCCCTCGTCACAGCCGCTCTCGCAGGAACAGGCGGCGGATCCGTCTCTTCTCAAAGAGCAGCTTCTGGCACAGACATCCGGGTGGGACGTGGCACAGAGACGTCGTTTGGCGGGCCGTGATGCCCTTATGGGTGCTGATCAGGTAGGCATCCAGGAGTTTGGGGAACGTCTACAGCGGCGGCAAGCACGTCTTTTGGAGATCAGTAAGGCGCAGATTGAGGCACAGGAGCAGCTCTTGGTCGCAGGTAAGGCACAGGAAGACCGTGAAGAGGCCCAGAGATCTATCGTAGAGCAGCTCAATCTCTTGAAGGATGACATCTTTTTGGCACAGACCCAATATCAAGTTGCACAGGCACTCGCAAGCCCGGAGAACAACACGCTCCTAGTACGCGACGAGCCAGAGAAAGTAGCAGCCGAGGTGGAACGCCTTAAGAAGGCAGGGCTCCGTGCCGAAATACAGGTTGACCAGGCCACACAAATACGACGGGCCAAAGTTCTCTGGGCAGAGGGTGCCCCCCCTCGGAACCCACGGGTGCTCTATGCTGCCTCGCGAGATGTCTTGAAAGTCCTTTGTGACCAGATGTCGGCGCGGGTTGCTCAAGTCGAAGCGAAGGCGGAAGAGAAACGCAAGCAGAGCGCTCAAGAGCGTGATGAAGAGGTTCGTCGCCGCGTGGCCCAGCGCCTAGAGGGAATTAAAAGCCGCGATGAGACGTTCTTGTTACGCTTGGATCAGGAAGAAAACCTGAGCCGTATTCTTCTGGCCGAGGAGCTGCCCACGCGACGGGCGGTGGGAAAGCGACCTAGTGCGACGATACGCCCTCCGCAAGCGGCGATCTTGCCTATCAAGCCGACGGTACAAACACTAAGAAAAAAAGAAGAGAGTGCAACCTCCCCGCTTGAGGCAGAGCTACGGGCGGTGGTCTTAGATGTGGCCCAGCGCCGACGGATTCAGGTGTCTTTTACCCCGCGGCCCGGTTTACCCGACCGCACGATGGAGTTTGCAAATTGGATAAAGGTAAGCTTGTGATGAAAGAGCAACGTCCCCGAACGGCGGCTGAGATTGCGGAAGTGGTACAGGGAAACCTCTACGGCGATCCGGCGACCGTGATCTGCGGAATTGCGTCTATAGAAGAGGCACGCTCGGGTGACATTACGTTTGCAGAGAGCACGCGCTTTCTGGAGACGGCTCAGCGCTCGATGGCCTCCGCAATCCTTGCCCCTCTCTCCGCCGTATCCTCTGGCGATTCCAAGGTCGTCATCGGTGTTGAAAACCCACGCCTTGCCTTTGTCCAGCTTCTGGATCTCTTTGCCCCCGAGGTCTATGCCACACGTGGCGTCCACCCAACGGCAGTGATTGGGAGCGACCTACAGCACGGTGAGCTGGTTTCCATTGGAGCCCAATCCGTAATCGGCGAGAACGTCAAGTTGGGTAAAAACGTGACCATTCACCCGCTCTGCTACATCGGTGACAATGTGGAGATTGGCAACGACACGGTCATTTTCCCCCATGTTACGTTGCTCCATGGAACTCGGATTGGTAGCCGCACGATTATCCACTCCGGAACCGTGATAGGCGCAGATGGTTTCGGCTACATGATGGTAGGAGGGCAGCACCGGAAAGTGCCCCAGATCGGCACCGTTCTGATCGGGGATGACGTGGAAATTGGCGCAAACTGCACCATAGACCGCGCCAAGACCGGTGTCACCAGTATCGGCGAGGGCAGCAAGCTGGACAACTTGGTTCATATCGCCCATAACTGTCAGATCGGCAAGCACTGCCTGATCGTTGCGCAAGTGGGCCTCGCAGGCGGTGTCCACGTTGGCGACTACTCGGTCTTTGCGGGACAGTCGGGCGCCGTGGAGCAAGCCCATATTGGGGCCCGCTCTGTGGTGGCAGGCCGTGGTGTGGTGGTCGGTAACCTCCCGGAGGGCTCGTTTGTCTCTGGCTTCCCAGCGCGTCCCCATAAAGAGATGATGCGCCAGCAAGCGGCTCAGGCCCGCGTGCCCGATCTCCTCAAGAAGATGCGTGAGCTAGAGAAGCGTCTCGGTGAGCTAGAAAAAGAAAGACCCTCCGCTTAAACAAGCGGAGGGCTTTTCCAATCGGGGCGACACGATTCGAACGTGCGACCTTCTGAACCCCATTCAGACGCGCTACCAAGCTGCGCCACGCCCCGAGGGCCGCTCTCATCAAGCGGCAAGGGGAATCTTATCACCTTCACTCACAGGCCGCAACCATTTAGCCACTTTCTGCGTTAAGAATTCCGTGCAAGAAAAATCCGTCCTCTCCCAGCTCTTCCCGCAGCCCACGGGTAAGAACGCCTACGAAGACTTCGTCCGCGCCGCTGAGCTTCTGAAAAATAGCCCGCTCTGGGCCGAGGCGCAGCAGAAAAACACCCTCTCCAGCCGTCGGCGTGCACTCAGCGACCTGCCGGTTCGTCAGGCGCGTGCTCTGATTGATGCCGCGATGCTCAAGCCGCTCTCCTCCCCTATTCGTGAGATGACGCTCTCGACTACCTTTCCAGAGTTTACAGGTTTTCGTGACTGCGCCCGCCTGCTGGGTGCCGAGATGCATGTCTTGTTTTCGGAGGGGCGCACCGCCGCCGCTCTGGTGAGCTTTTCCCAAGGGCTTCGTCTTGGAAGCGCACCCAAGTCCATCGTGCTGATCGGCGGCTTGGTTGGGATCGCGATTGACGCGATTCTGCTTGCTCGTATCAAGATACACCTAGAGCAGCTCACCCCACGCGACTGCGACCGAGTGCAAGCCACGCTCCGCGAGCATGTCGAGGCAGATCGGGGCAACGCGGAGAAGGCACTCGCCGCTGAGATGCGCTTTATTGAGAGTTTGATTCCCCTGCTCGAAAAGAACCCCGTTGAGGCTCTCAGAGA
The DNA here is from genome assembly GCA_026392155.1 of Armatimonadota bacterium. Classification (GTDB taxonomy): domain Bacteria; phylum Armatimonadota; class Armatimonadia; order Armatimonadales; family Armatimonadaceae; genus Armatimonas. Next base: position 22,429 of record JAPLCP010000055.1, read on the forward strand.
ACTCCTACCGGATGATGAGGAGACCCAACGTGAGCTACGAACCCGAGCAGAGGCGCTGCGCAGCCAGCCGGGCGAGCAGAAACGCATCCTCAGTGCCTTCCTAGATAATGCCAGGGAGCATCAGCGACGCGCTCAAGTCTATCTGGCCGATCCGAGCCAGCTCCCTAAGGAACCAAAGCTTCCTGAAGGATCTCCTGAATCTGCTTTGGTCAATTTGGTCACCCCCGCCTATCCCCGTGCGGTTGAAAAATTTATACAAGATCGTATCCAGTGCCAGCTCCTCTACTGCCATGCAGCGATACGAAAGTACAGGTGGGAGTGGGAGAAACTGCCGGACTCCCTTGAGACGCTGAAGCTGGCAGAGTGGAGCCTCGATCCCTACACCCGCCAGCCCTTTCGCTACGAAAAGAAAGGCGAGAGCTATGAGCTTTTCAGTGTTGGACCGGTGGGTGAGGAGGGAAAAAGAGCCTCCGTACACCTGCCGTGGCGAAAAGATTGACGAAAGCACTATTTTTGCCTATAATATTTCCGGGTAGGCCGTAACCGTTGGAGACAATACCACGTTTATTCTAGGTACTACCTTGCAGGAGAAAGAGACTCTATGCCCACATTCACCTATACCGCCAGAGCGACCGATGGCAAATCACTGACCGGCACCAGTGAGGCCAGCAACCCCGCAGAGCTGCGACAGCGCCTGACGGAGCAAGGCTACTCCGTTCAAAAAGTAGCCCCCGCGAAAACCGTTAAGAAGAAAACCAAAGCACAGCTAAACGAGCCAACTTTTTTGGACAAGTTCCAGAAAGTCAAGCTCGATGACCTCTCGATCTTCTGTCGCCAGTTCTCTACCATGATTGATGCCGGTGTGTCTCTGGTACGCTGCCTAGACGTTCTCTCGGAGCAGTCGCAGTCCCCCAAGCTACGCCGAATTATCTTTGATCTGCGCGCCGAAGTCGAAGCCGGTAACATGCTCTCGAAGGCGATGAGCAAGTACCCCTCGGTGTTCTCCAACCTCTTTGTCGGTCTGATCCGCGCAGGAGAGGTCGGTGGTGTGCTGGAAGAGTCGCTACAGCGCCTCTCGATCTTCCTTGAAAAAGACGTCGAGCTGCGCCGCAAGGTGAAGTCAGCGATGACCTACCCCATCATTGTTTCAACCGTGGCTCTAGGCATCGTGATGTTCCTGACAATCTACATCGTCCCCCAGTTCTTGAAGATGTTTATTGACTTAGGACTCAAGGCTGAAGACTTCCCAGCCATGACCATGAGCCTCAAGATCTTCTCTGACTTTCTGGTTGAGAAGTGGTACATCATGCTCGGCTCCGTGGCCGTCACTGTCGTCGCCTTTAAGATGTTCACTCGCACCAAGTTTGGGCGGCGTGTGGCCGACCGCGCGAAGCTCAAGATCCCGGTCTTTGGTAAGCTGAATCATAAAGTGGCCCTCGCTCGCTTCTCCCGAACGCTCTCGACACTTCTGTCTTCGGGTGTGCCGATTCTCCAGGCGCTAGAAACCGTGGCGGGTACGGTCTCCAACGAGATCCTCTCCGACGCGATTCTCGATGCTCGTGCCCGTGTCCGAGAAGGAGATGTTATCTCTGAGCCACTGCGCAAGTCCAAGATGTTCCCCCCTATGGTCGTTCAGATGATCTCCATCGGACAAGAGTCAGGTTCTCTGGACACCATGCTCTCCAAGATCGCTGACTTCTACGACGGCGAAGTAGATGCGGCGATTACGTCCCTCACTGCCGCTATCGAGCCCGTGCTGATCGTTTTCCTAGGTTTCACGGTCGGCTACATCGTCATTGCGATGTTCCTGCCCCTCGTCGGCCTGATCCAGGGTCTCTCCGGCGACAACGGCGACGGCGACAAGTAAGTCTTTAAAAATAAAACGAACCCTGATGCGTGGCATCAGGGTTCGTTTTTTTGCCGTTTACCCGATAATATGCTGTGATGGATTTTCCTTGGCCCGAACTGGTAGATGGTATTTGGTACACCATTGCCTTTATGTATGGAGCCATTGTTGGCTCCTTCCTCAATGTGGTGATCTACCGGCTCCCCTTGGGCAAGCATCTCTCAAAGCCTGCGAGCCACTGTCCCAACTGCAACCACTTGATCACATTCTGGGAAAACGTCCCTCTGCTCTCGTTTCTCTCTTTACGAGCACGCTGTAGCGACTGCAAGCAGCCCATTTCCTGGCGCTATTTTTGTGTCGAGCTTTTCACCGCTTGCTTCTGGGCACTGCTCTACCATAGCATTGTCCTTCCCTACCAGCCGCTCACCACGATCAACTTCGTGATGACCGCTCTGGTCGCCGCTGTGCTGCTCGCCTTAGTCTTTATTGACCTGGATCACTTTCTTGCCCCAGATGAGCTCACGGGAATTGCTCTGGCGCTGGGAATTGGGCGCGATATTGTCTGTGGCGTGGTCGCCGCGCAACAGGGGAGCTGGGAGGCGTTCCGAGAGAACTATCTCTACTTTGGCTGGCTTCCCCTCTCCCTTGCTGGAGCGGCGTGCTACGGCGGCTTGCTCTTTCTGGTCTCCTTTTTCGGGTTTATCACCTATGCCCGCACACCTGGAGAGCCACTCTTGGCCGTCGTACGCCGCTTTTTCACCTCGGAGGTAGCTCCCAGTACCGAGAGCGGTATGGCGGTTGTCGGGCCAGAAATCTCGGAGCCACCGACGACAGATGCCCCACCGCGCCTCGCTTTCTCCCCCGCCTTTTTGTGTACTCTCTCCATGCTCGCCATGCTGCCACTGATGCGAGTCTACGGCACGCTGTTCTTGCTACTCCCGATGACCGCGTTTTTCTTTATCACACGCCGCAGTGACGAAACCCCGCAGCAGACACTCGCCCGCTTCTGTCGCTCCGATGATCTGGGGCTTCCCGCATCTGCCAGTGCGGAGATTGAGGCAGCAGCGGCGGAAGCGAGCGAGTTTGCCCAGGAGGCAGAGACAGGCCAGCACGGCGCGATGGGCCTTGGCGATGTCAAGCTGGCCCTTGGTTTAGGAGCGATTCTAGGGCCTGTTCTGGGTCTGCTCTCACTGATGGTAGCCACCCTCTTGGGAACGTTCGTCGGAGCGGGGCTTGCACTGGCGCGGGGGCGTAGCCTAAAGTTCGGGATTCCCTTTGTCCCGTTCATGGCAGCGGGCGCGATGCTCGCCATGTGCTTTGGCCCGGCCCTGATGGAGTCGTACCGTCAGTACACAAACCCCGAAAAAGCGGACACGCTCCGCTTGGATATCCGCCACCCCAAAGCCCGTCGTCGCCTCGGCCTCCCGCCCCTCAAACCCGGCCAGTAGCAAAAATTACTTTCTGTCGAAAATTCCACCGAAGGCGCGGCGGAACGCCCCAAAACGGTGGTGGATCTATTTGCGGCTCTCTAGCTCTTCCCAGCGGGCGTAGAGGCGCTCGACGGTGGCTTTGGCGGTGGGTAGCTCCTTGGCCCAGAGGCGCTGGAGCTCGGCGGCGTTGGTGGCGATCTCGGGAGCGGCCATCCGGGCCTCGATCTCGCTGACTTTCTCCTCGGCGGCGTGGATGGTCTCTTCGATCTTGGAGAGCTCCCGGCGCTCGGCGGTGCTGAGGGCACGGAGCGGCGCGACGGGAGCGCTCGGGGCGGCAGCTTTCGGTGCTTTAGGAGCGGCAGTCGGTGCTGTTCGTCGGCGACGGTGCTCTGTCCACTGGGTAAAGTCCGCGTAGAAGGTCGGCTCGCCCTCGCCGAGAACCAGCACCTGGTTACAGACTTTATCGAGAATAAATCGGTCGTGGCTCACCAGAATCAGCGCTCCGGGGAAGCTCTCCATGCCCTCTTCCAGCGAGCCCAGAGAGGCGAGGTCCAGGTCGTTGGTCGGCTCATCGAGCACCAGCAAGTCAGCGGGCTGGAGCATGAGCTTGGCAATCGCCAGACGCGCCTGCTCGCCACCGGAGAGTGTCCCGACTTTCGAGCCAAGCTGATCCTCACGGAAGCCGAACTTCTTGGCCCAGCCCGTGACATGGATCGTGCTATTTCGGTAGCTGATCGTGTCCGAGGCCGGAGCGAGGGCATTGCGCAGCGTGACATTAAAGTCTAAGTTGTCGCGGTTCTGGGAGAAAAAGACCGTGCGCAGGCCATCGGCCCGCTTGACCGTCCCAGTGTCGGCTTCCAGCGTCCCCAAAAGCAGGCGCAGAAGGGTCGTCTTACCGCTGCCATTTAATCCTACCAGCCCCAGCTTGAGCCCAGGCGTCAGAGTCAGATCAAGGCCAGCAAAAAGCTCACGTCCCCCCAGTGTCTTCGAGAGGTTCTTCGCGACCAGAAGCTCCTTGGTCTGCCGCCCTGACGCGCTAAACCCGCTCTCCATCGCCAGCTTCTCCGCATTGCGCCGCTTGACCGAGTCTAGCTCTGCAAAGACCTCACCCGCATCCTCGATACGCCCCTTCGCCTTGGTCGAGCGTGCCCGTGCGCCCCGTCGCAGCCACGCCAGCTCCACTTTCGCCGTAGACTCCAGCGAGTCTTGCTTGCGGCCCTGTGCTAAGAGATAGGCGGCTTTGGCTTCCAGATACTCGGAGTAGCCACCTTTCACACTGAGATAGCCCTCGGCGTAGGCGGAGTTGAGATCCATGAGCTTGGTGGTCGTGTTTTCCAGGAAGTAGCGGTCGTGGGTAATCACCACAAAGGCAAACGGCGGGTTCTCCAGAATCTCTTCCAGCCACTCGACTCCTTGAAGATCTAAGTGGTTGGTCGGCTCATCCAAAAACAAGACATCGGGCTCTTTAAGAAGCTGCTGTGCGATGGCGAGGCGCTTCTTCCACCCTCCCGAGAGCTGGGCCGCTTTTTGATTTCGATCGGCGAAGTCGCACTGGGCCAGCGCGATCTCCACGTGCATCACTTTTTCCGTCTCGTCGAGTGTCGTGCCATCGAGTGCGGCAAACAGCGCCTGCTCCACGGTCTGATCGCCCTCAAAGGCTTCGTCCTGGGCCACGTAGCCCACCTGCAAGCCCCGGCGCATGGAGACCGTCCCACCGCTCAGATCTCCGATCCCTGCCAGTGCCTTGAGCATCGTGGACTTGCCCGCGCCATTTGGCCCGATCAGTCCAAGTCGCTCCGTGTCCTCAATCCCAAAGGTGAGCCCCGTGAAGAGCGTCCGCCCCCCACTCCGTGCCTCAATTCCCTGCGCCGATAAAAGTGTTGCCATACCAAATCGGTAGTGTATCGTACTTTCGTCAGGCGGTAGAATAGAGCCGATGACCTCCGAACGAATTCAGGACGCCCTAGATGTGCGCCAGCGGGCCTATGCGCCGTACTCGAACTACTTTGTCGGGGCGGCGATTATGACCGATGCGGGCGTGTTTGTGGGCTGCAATGTGGAGAACGCGAGCTATGGGCTCTGCAACTGCGCGGAGCGGACGGCGGTATTCTCTGCCGTCGCTGCGGGAGCGAAAAATATCACGGCGGTCGTCGTCGCCACCCGCGATGGAGGCTCACCGTGTGGTGCCTGTCGCCAGGTGCTCGCTGAGTTCGCCGAGGCGGACTGCCCGGTGCTTTGTGTGAATGAAAGTGGCATCATAACCCTTGAAACGACGGTGGGGGCGCTCCTGCCCCATGCCTTTACCCCACGGAACCTGACGCGCTAGTGCGGCGTCCCAGATAACAATAGTATGCAGTTTCTTCCTCCTCCCTCGTCTAAACCAAAGTCGTCCACGCCGCCTGCGCCGCCCAAGGCCTCGCAATCGGCCCCTCCGCCTCCCACGGCGCAGCAAAAAGCGGCACTGTACTTCAACCAAGCGCTCCAGGCCACGCGCCAAGGCAAGCTCCCACAGGCCGAGAAGCTATACCGGCAGATGCTGGAGCTAGACCCCAAAGCCGGTGTCGGGTGGATCAACTTGGCGATGGTTCTAGGCCGGCAGCGGCGCTTTGATGATGCCATTGCGACCGCGCAAAAGGCCATTCGCCTGATGCCCAAAGAGGCCGGGTTTGTGGCGCAGCTTGCCAGCCTGGAGTGGGGCGCGAATCGGCTGGACGAAGCCATCTCCACCGCGAAGAGCGCTCTGGCTCTTGCACCGAAAAACACAGATGCCTTGCGCACACTCGCGGGAGCCTACCTGGCCCAGAGGCGCTTTGTCGAGGCGATTCCGCCGCTCAAGAGCTTGGCGGCACTCCAGCCCAAAGACCCGACATTCTTGGGGACGCTTGCCACAGCGCAAGTGGATGCAAAACAGCCGGGAGACGCACTCGCAACCCTGCGCATCCTCACCCAGCGCTTCCCGAAAGAAGAGAACGCCTTTCTCATGCGAGCGGATCTTGCGGGACGGCTTGCAGCGGAGAAGAAAGACACCAAGCTCTTCACCGAGTCGCGCGATGCCTACCAGCGTGCCTTTACCCTGAATCCCAAGAACCTGCGGGCCGGCTTCAATGTCGCCATCGCCGCGGAGCAAGGGGGAGATGCGAGCGGGGCTCTCAAGCAGCTTGAGCTTCTGCGTGAGAGGTTCCCCGAGGCCGCTCTCGTCCGCCATAGCCTAGCGCTGGCCTACCTGGGAGACATCCGACGCACGCCGCAAGACCGAGTGACTCTCGGCCTCAAAGAGGCGGAAGCCGCCGTGGGCCGTGAGCCTAAAAACGCGGAGTATGTCGCGACCCTGGGGTTTATGCTGCTTTCCCAGGGCAGCTCCAAAGAGTACGGCCAGCGAGCGGCGCGTGTCTTTGAGGGGGCGCTCAAGCTTGACCCCAAAAACGAACGGGCCAAGCGCGGCCTGACCGAAGCCCTGATTGTCCAAAACGCCTGGACAGAGGTCATTCCCCGCTTCCAAGAGCTGCTCAAGGCGACTCCCAACGACGACGTGCTCCGTCGCAAGCTGGCTATCGCGCTCCAGTCCGCCGGTCGGCGCGGCGAGGCCGCCACCGAGCTGCGCACGATTGCCCAGAACAACCCCAAAGACACCAAGACACTCAAAGAGCTGGCGCTGCTTCTGGAGAGTGACGGTAAACTCGATGAGGCGACAAAAGCTCTGGACGAAGCGCTGACCCGTGACATCGCGGACACCGACACGCTCCTGCGCCTTGGCGGCATTCTGACGCGGCAAGCACAGTACGAGAAAGCGCAAGGACACTTCGAGGCGGTTCTGACCAAGCAGCCCACCAGCTCCGAAGCCTATGCGGGCTTAGTGGCACTCTTTGAGACCCAGAAGAAGTCACCCGAGGCTCTGGCCACCCGCGAGCGCTGGATCAAGGCGGATCCTAAGAACAACACGGCACGCTACGAGCTGGCGATGCTCTACGCGGAGCAGGGCCGCGACAGCGAAGCACAGGCTCTCATCCGTAGCCTCACCCTGCGCCAAGGCGATCCGAACCGCAACCTCTACCGGCAGGCGCTGGCGGAGTTCTACCGCCGCAAGGGGCGCTTTGGCGACGAGACAAAAGAGATCCAGAGCTTACTTTCCGAGGAGCCCAACAATGAAGGACTCAAAGTCCGGCTGGCGGAGGCGCTAGGACGGGCAGGAAAGCCAGATGAAGCGGAGACGACCTACAAGGCCCTGATCGCCAAGTCTCCCGAGAACAACCTGAAGTACCGCCTGGCTCTGATCGAGCTGCACGAGCGCATCGGCAAGACGGAGCAGGCGATCCAGGAAACCGAGGACTTGGTCTCGCTCCGAACGAGCTCCAACGAGGCCCGTGCGCTTCTCATCCGGCTTCGCACCAACCAGAAGCGTCCCGAAGCCGCCGCGCAGTTCTTTGAGAAAGTGGCACTCAGCGAGGTTACCAACCCAAATCCGTATATTGTCAGTGCCTTAGAGGAGCTGTACCGCAGCCAAGGGACGCCCGAGAAGTTTATCGAGTTCACCAAGAAGTGCGTCGCTACCTACCCGAAGAGTGCCGCTGCCTGGAAACGCCGCGCGGGGACTCTGGAGAACGCCAAGCAGCCCGAGGAGGCGCTAGGCTGCTGGCAAAAAGCCACGGAGCTGGACACGACAGATGCCGAAGCGCCGTATCAAGTTGGACGGCTCCTAGAGGCACAGAGCAAGAAGCCGGAGGCCATCGTGGCCTACCAGCTCTCGCTCAAACGCCAGCGCACCGAGGAGGCTCTCGCCGCCCTCAAGCGCCTTGGGGCTAAATAGACCGCCCGGCCTTAAGGTCCCGCAGCATGGGACGGAGCACCAGGCTCCAGAGAATGGCGATGGCGGTGCCCATCCAGAGAATGGCCCAGACAATCGCGGGGATTAAGGTGGCTTGCTGCATGTTCTGCGCATCAGTGTGAACATTGGTGTGCGCGGAGAGCAGGAAGAGCGTGTTCAGGTCATAGAAGGCATTGAGCACGCACTGGACTCCGAGAAAACCTACCAATAGCTCCTGGTTTGATCGTCCCAGCTTTGCGGCGGCAACGGCCAGAGTCAGCGCGATCGGAATCCCGGTGACGAGGGCAAAGAGCGCACCAGGAGCGGAGATCAGGCCAAAGAGCGCCAGCGGGAGAGTCAGCGCCACCGAGGCCGCCATGATCGCCAGCAGCTTTTTAGGGGCCACTCCCCGCCGAAGCGCCGCAAGCATCAGAGCCCCAAACAGCGTCGCACCAAGATAGCCCGCCGCATTGATCACCGCGCCAAGCCCCCCACGGGTCAGGGTCACGCCAGACGCGTCCGGGGAGACGCCCAGTGCAACGGGCAGTCCGCCGGTGAGCAGTGCCGCCAGCGCATGGCCACCCTCGTGGATAAACGTCACAAAGAGTCGCACCGGGTAGGTGAGAAACTGCGCGTACGGTACAAACGAGAGCGCAATGGTAAGCAGCGCCCCAACCAGAATGCTACGTGAAGTGTTGGCTTTCATCAGTTTTATGTTCTTTCCTGCCTGTATTATACGACGGAATGGGCTAAAATCGTTCCCTCTATGCAAAGGCCCACAAGTGAGACACCGCTCCTACAACTTGGTTGCAGCTGCATCCAGGGCACGCAAGCACTCCCGTGCGGCCTCACGTACGCGGGGTGCAGGAGATTCAAGATAGAAAGTTGCCATCTCCGTCGCGCCTGCCTCATGCGCACTTCCCAGAATCAGTAAGATCGCCACAATGGCATCCTCGGTGATCCCTCGCGTGAGGCACAAAGCCAAGTACTCGCGTTGTGCCGTCAAGAGAGCCTGTGCCTCGGAGACTGTCATCCGGGGCAGGAGGCGTGCCAATGCCTCGCTCTCTGCCTGCTCCCAAGCTAGACGATCTTCCTCTTTCTCCATATACGGAACTTGCCGTGCGGCTTCTAGGAATTTGGGTACCAAACGAACTTCATTTACTCGTTCTAAGAGCCCCACAAGCGCCATTGTCGCATTTTGCTGTAGCAGAAGACTCTGAGACGGGCTAGTTATCTTCTCTATGTACCACCAGAACGCAACGAGTGCCTCCCATAAAAAAAACATCGTCCAAGCAAAATATTTTCCACGAATCAGCCAGGCCAAAGGCATTAGCACTATGGGTAACACAAAGGCCCTGCGCCTGGACGTCTGTTGCGATCTCTTCATTTCAGTCCGCAAAAGCCCAGTCAGCGCTTCCAAAGCCTCCCCAGTTTCCCAGCCTTCCGTGGCACGCTCAGGAAACGCCCAGGAGTGGCTGAGGCGTTCGCGAAGCTGTTCTTGCCGAGTAGTGGCATTATCTGAAGCACTTGACGCGGCAAGCGGCTTTTGGATCATCCGGCACGCTCCAAACAGCGCAAGCACTCTTCAGCGGCTTCCCTCACGGTCTCGCTTTCGTCGGGGTTGGTGACGAGGCGGCGGGCGTAGGGCTTGACGAAGATATCGCCTGCGGTTCCTAAGGCTAATAAAAGCGCGATCTGGAGCGCCTCACCAGGCCACTCGTCTTTTAGGCGTGCACGGAGCCAGCGCCGCTCGTCTTGGGTGAGTGTCTCTAGCTCCTCCGATGTGGCAGTGGCAAGGCGACGAGCAAGAGAGTCGTATGCCCTTCGACGCTCTCTTCCTAGCGATTCGACACTGGCAATCCATGTTCCTAGGGAGATCGTCCGTCCTCCATGCTCCAGCTGCACGAAAAGCTGCTGACGAAGCCATCGGGGACGCTGCGAATAGTCGCGGCCTAAGGAGAGAAGAAAGAAAAAGAAAGCCAGTCCAGTAATCACGCTCATCACACGCATCTCGGCTACCAATACACAAATTAATAGAATCGCAATGGGCAAGATCGCCAGTGCCTGCCAGCGGGCGCGGTGTGGCATTTCCAGAGCACGGTGGAGAGACTCGACGGCGGTTTCGGGCTCTTGTTGAGCCAGCCAGCGTGCAATATCTGCCTCAGTGTCTTTGAGGAGATCAGGTGGGCGATAGAGCTGTTGCTGGCTCATGGTTGTGTGGGGCGTGTGGGAAGCTGCTTTTGCGCCTTGGCAAGCTCACGGGCGAGCGCGGGGGAATCGTCGCTTTTTAGCAATGCCTTAGCGCTCTCATCGCCGTACTTTTCGACAAAGTGGCGTAAATGGAACCGATACCCCTGAAGGGCTAACACGGCATAATCCCGACGGAGGCTCTCGATGAGAAAAGCTTTCCAGCGCAACGTCAAAAAGAGCGTGAGGCGTGCACGAGGTGGCAGATTAGACTTGGCACGGCAGGGATCATCATAGCGCTGCGCCAATGTCAAGGCGGCATGAGGAGGAAGCAAGCACAAGAGTAGAGCAAAACGGGACGTGGCTTGGAGTCCCGTGACAGACTCGGGATAGGTCTCCTCAAGACGCGGATCATCCAGAAACGTCGCCAGTGCAGAGGCATCTAAAGCCGCAAGCGCAGTCCGAAGCGCCTCATTTTCCCAAGCCGCAGGTGCTAGTCCCGACGCAACTGCCTCCTGAACACGCCGAAGCGTATCCACACAAAACGCTTCCCACTCCTGCCAGGCCCGCTCTAGCGACGTTTCCATTTGCCTATTCTAGCGTGAAAATTCATACTTGGCGTGGGTCGTAGAAAAGCCTACAATCTAGGAAGCGATGTTTCAGCTCTAGTTTACTCCCCGATCCGACGACACGATCCAGCCGTACAAATGGACGTATCAGCTGTCGCTGGCGCACATCGAGGGCTGGCGTGATCTGGTCGCATCACGCTTTTGGTTCAGAGCGCACCACACCATGCCCCCCTCAATGCCACGGCAGCGACACTAGACGTTCGTCCACATCCCTGACATCTGATAAAGTAAGCTGTGGACTATTTTTCCTGGGGAATTGGACTCACCAAGCTCGTCTTAGTGCTTGCCAGTGTTGCTTCGGTCGCAATGATTATCGAGCGGCTCTGGACACTACATCGTGAAGGACGTGACGGCGAAGCTCGTGCACGACGTGCTTTTGTCGAGGGCAAGAAGCGCAATAACAGACGCCTTCAAGACTCTGTCGGGCGTGCGGTGACCCTAGAGACCTTGGAGCTTCAAAAAAACCTACCGTATCTGGCGACCATTGCCTCAACGGCTCCGTATATCGGGCTTTTTGGGACGGTACTGGGGATTCTGGATGCCTTTGGAAAGATCGCGCGGGCGGGGGGCGAGATGAACCCGGCGGTGATCTCGGGGAGCATCTCAGAGGCGCTGATCACCACCGCCATTGGGCTCGGTGTCGCCGTACCAGCGGCTATTGCCTATAACTTGCTGCTGGCACGTATCAATGCACTGAGCCTACGGATCGAGAACCGCGCCATGGAGGCGGCGGATAAAGCGAGCGCGAATCAAGAGGGGCAGCCGTGAACGTCGGAGGATCAGGATCATCGGGCCGAGGACGCTACGCCGCGCCACCGCTTGCGGAGATCAATATCGTCCCTCTGGTAGATGTCGTGCTGGTCGTCTTGATTATCTTTATGGTCACCATGAGCTTCAAGAAACCCCAGAAGTCCGATGGCAAAAGCGAGCCGGTTTTCTCTCTGCCCATCACTCTTCCGGCGGCAAGTGCCTCGAAGGCGGGAACGTCGCGTAGCTCGACTCTGGCGTGTGGGGTGGATAAAAACGGGCAGCGCTTTGTCGGCAACCAGCCCGTCACCACCGAGGTACTCTTGCTTAAAGTCCGCGAAGCCGCCAAAGACCCACAAGCCGCCGTGCGCATAGACGCCGACCGGGATGCCCCGTTCCAGAATGTCGTCGAGCTTGTCGAAGCGTGTCAGCTCGAAGGGATCCGAAATGTCCAGCTCCACACGTCCAATCCGCACTAGCGCCGCCCTCGCCCTCTCGCTCGGCCTGCACGCCCTGCTGATCGGCTTCGGTATCCTGTCGGGGCCAGGCTCCCCCACCCAGCCCAAGAGTGCGGAGGTGCGCAGCATTCTTGCACAGAAAAAGCTCGTCCAGCTCACCGAGATCGCCAACCAGCTGGAGGCACTTAAGAAGCAGCCCCTGCAAGAAACGCCGCCACCGCCCTCGGCTGCCCAGGCGCAACAGGCAATGAAAAGAGCGCTCTCGGACAGTCAAGATGCCCGTAAAGCGCTAGGGGCTCTGGAGCAGAGTGTCGGGAAGCCAGAGCTGGCCAGCAGAGCCTTCGAGGCGCTAAAGCATCGCACCGAGCAGGCGCAAAAATCCCAGGCCGAGGCGTTTCAGGTGCTGGATCAGCGGCTCCAAGCCGCCGTACAAAAACCAGAGGCTATCGCGCTACGGGCTGCCCTCGCCAAACAAGTTGCCGCTCAGCTCGCCACCAAGCGTGCCGAAGAGCAGCAGAGACGCCTACCGCCACAGACCGACAAAGCGGGCCTTGAAAAGGCGCTTTCGCAGGCAAAAGCGGCGCACGACGAAGCCATTAAAGCCCTCGGAGAAGCCAAGCAGGAGCAAGAGCGCGCCCAAAAGTACGAGCGCCGCGCCCAGCAGAGCCAGCTTGCCAAAGCCCTGCGTGGCTCGTCGGGTGAGAGGCTAGATACGATGGAGGAGATCCTGCAGGCGGCGCAGAATGCCTCCGCAAAAGTAGAGGTGCTGGCAAAGTCTCTCGGGCTCCCGGTGGCAGAGAGTCCCCAAGGCGAAGGCAGTGGTGAGCCCGATCTCGACAAGCTTACTGCACGGGCACAGCGCCTGCTAGATCACGCGCAACAGCGCCCTGGGAGCCAGGCGGCGGCGTTTCTGGCGGCGGCGCAGCAGGGCAGCAAGCGTGCGGGAGATCTGACGGGGTTCATGGGCACCTCGGGAAAGCGCGACGGTGGCATTGTCCGGCGACGCGGCCCCGGCGAGCCGCGGGGAGGTTTTGAGACGGCTGCCCCAACCCTTAAGAGCGGCTTCGAGAAAAACGCCGTGGCAGGCCGCTCGCTGACCACACAAACCGGGCCGGGCGTCGGTGGTGCGGAGTGGATGTTCGTGGATAGCTGGTATGTTCTTGGCCCCTTTCCCAACCCGAACCGCCAGAACATCGACACAGCGTTTGGCCCTGAGAAGCTCCTCGACTTAGACGCAAGCTACCCCGGAAAAGACGGCAAGACGATCTCCTGGGCCTTTCACCAAGCGCAGTCCGCCGAGGTTCGCCCGCCCGTCTCTCAAGAGTACGCGGTCTACTACTTCTACACCGAGCTAAGCTTCGAGGAGGCGGGAGATCACTGGATCGCCATCGGCAGTGACGATAAATCCCATCTCTGGCTCAACGGCCAGACGGTCTGGGTCAGCTCGACCAACCTCAAGGGCTGGCAAGCGGGCGAGGGCCTGCGTCGGGTTCACTTTCAGAAAGGCAAGAACCGCCTGCTCCTCAGAGTCGAAAATGGCTGGCTCGGTGTCGGAGCCTCGCTGGTCATCCGCGTGCGTTAAACCGCCGGTTTACAGCTCGAACAAGCTCATCTGCTGCTTGGCATCTTCGGCGGCCTTGCGTTTTGCGCCAACAAGGGGCTTGGGACAGAGCTTCTCAAAGTCCTCCCCGATAGCGGCCTCTAAGCGGCTGGCAAACTTGTAGAGCTTGGTCTGGTAGTACTCGATGTCTTCGTCTTGGTTGTAGTTGTCGGCGGTAACAAGCGCTTTGTCGCCCTCGCGCTGGTAGATAATCGCATAGTCCCCCACGGTCAGGCCCACCATCGCTTCGGCGTTGCGCTTCTTGGCATCGCTAGTGAAGGTCTTATCCGTGACGCGCTCGCGGCGGGAGATCTGCTCGATACCAAGCGTGCGGTTCTCGATCGCCTCTAAGAGCTCTTTGTAGCGCGCCGAGAGCCCGGCTCTATCATCAGCGAGGAGAAAGTCCACGGCTTCGTAGAGGAATTTCTTGCCGAACTTCTCATCGGCGCGCGAACGGAGGCTAGAGCCTTTGAAGGTCTTCTTGCCCTCGTAGCTCACCAGCACGTAGTTCTTGGCCTTGAGCGAGAGCATCACTTCGTAGCGGCCATCAAAGGCGAGCCGGATTCCCTCAGGGAGCGTCGCGCCGATCTCGCCGATAAAGGCTTCCTCAACATCGAGGCCCGAGATTCCCGCAGGCGGCTGAAAATAAACGCCGTCAGTGTCGATCTCAATCACGGTCGCGCCACGGGTTTCCAGCTCCTCCGCGATCTGCTTGACGATCACCTGGCCAATCTCGGTCACTTTGGCGGCGGCGGTGTAGTCGTTGAAGTAGAACGGTGCGCCTAGATAGCCATAAAACGAGTTGATGAGCAGCTTATAGGAGCCCTGGAGGCCATCCCAGTAGGCCGAGGCGATCTGGTTCTGGGTGGCTTCGTACTCTTTCGCTTTTCGCTTTGCCATCAGGCGGCGGCGGGTCAGCTCTTTGAGGAGCGGCAGAAACAGCCCCAGCGTGTCGGAGCTGCTGCTGACATTGTAGTTGAGCATGATGCTCGGGTAGAGGCTCTCGACATCGGCTTTTACGATGCCGCGCAACAAACCGGCGAGACGCATCTCGGTATAGCCGCCGCCGTAGGGCTGGCTAGGCTGCTGGCGCGTGATGGCGTGGCCCGCTTGCAAGTAGGCCCGCACAAAGACCGAGTTGATCTTCTCGCCGCTGCCGGTCACCGCAACACTCTGAAAGACATCAGGCACCATCTGGGTGGAGTAGAACTCGGTGGGCGTGACGATCTCCGCCAAGCGTCGCGTCTCTCGCACATCGCCCAGTGTGTAGGCCTTCACGCGCTCCGGGTCGGTGCGCCAGAGCGAGGCGATCTCGTCGTGGGGGATATAGACTCTATCCGGCTCGGCAATATGATAGGTTCGGGCGCACTCTTTTAAGTTATACGAAGAGATCTCACCGCGTGCCACATCAAAGCGCTGGGTCTGAAAGAGCGTGTCCAGAACATGCCGTCCCCAGATAAAGTGCGGCACAAACGGACGCGTGTTAGCCCCCATCGCACAGTTGCGCTCCATCCCAATCCCCATCTCGGAGCTGTCTCGCCCCCAGGGAAGCGCGATCTGGAGTGCCTTGGCCCGCGCCCGAATCCACGGCAGGTCAAAGCCGTAGATATTGTGCCCCTCGATAATATCGGGATCCCACTCTGTCACTAAGTGGTTGAGCGCCCAGAGCATCTCCCGCTCCTCGCCAAAGAGCAGCTCCTCGTTGCCAAAGTTGTCTGAGCAGGCAATAAGAAAGATATGGGCACCGGGCTCGGTGGGAGTAAAGGTAGTGGTCTCGATATCAATCTGCATCCGGCGCACTTCGGTAAAGGCCATGCCCTTAAAGAGCGTGCGGCCCGTCCCGAGGAGAAACTGCTTCTGTGGCGAGCCATACTGGAGAAAGTCCCGGCGCTCGTCCCGGAGAATCTGCCGTGCGTCTAAATAGGCACGCCAGTGGGGAAAGCGCACGAGGCGGGAGTAGCCCTCACCCTCTAATTGGATCTCCTCACCATCGGGGAGAAAGCGCTCATCGCGCTGGATGAGCCAGGGGATAAACGGGACGGTCTCCATAGCGATGCTACCATCGCGGTGCCGTGAGATCAGCGTCGCCGTGTCTTTTTGCGTCTCGACAGCGACTAAGCGCGGTGTCGTGTCTAGGCCATTGAGAGCGGCATCCAGGAGGCTCTTATCGAGGCTTTTATCGAGAGTGGAAACGGACACGGGGGATTATACCCGGTACAATACTTCCATGAGTCGCAACTTGCTGCTGCTTTTTACGGTACCACTGCTGGTGTCATCCGGGTGCGTCCCCAAAAACAATCTCGCTCCGAAAAGCGCGGAGCCCACACAAGCCAAGCTGGTCTTCCGCGATATGGCAGAGGCCGCCGGTGTCCGCTACTCCTGGCCGGTGCCTGAGAAACGCCCTCTGAACATCCTCCAGACCATTGGCTATGGCTGCGCCTTTCTGGACCTTGACAGCGATGGCAACTTGGATATCTTACTGGTCGGCTCCCGTCCGGGGCTGTTCAAAGGCGATGGCAAGGGAAAGTTCGTGGATGTGAGTGAGGCGATGCTGGGAAAGCTCACGGGGCACTTTCTCGGCTGCGCGGTGGGCGACTACGATGGTGATGGATTTGCAGATCTCTATCTTTCGGGCTACCGTGAGGGGCGCTTGCTCCACAACGAAGCGGGCAAGGCCTTCCGTGATGTCACGCTCGCCTCGGGGCTGAAGCCACAGCCGTGGGGGACATCTTGCGGCTTCGCGGACTTAGACAACGATGGTAAGCTGGATTTGTTTGTTGGTAACTACGCCGACTTTGGCCCACAGACCAAGCCGCAGCTCTGTCGGTTTAAGACCAGCCATGGAGATGTCATGAGCTCCTGTGGCCCCATCAACTATGTCGGTCTGCCGGGGGTGCTCTTCCAGAATCAAGGTGGCGGCAAGTTTACCGATGTCACCAAAGCGTGGGGAGTTACCGGCCAGAGTGGGCGAACCCTCGGCGTGGCCTTTGCGGACTTGGAAGGCACGGGTCGGGTGAGCATTGCCCTCGCAAACGATGAAGCTCCGGGCGATTTGTTTGTCAATCAGGGACCGGGAAAGTTTAAGAACGAAGCTGATCTTCGTGGCACCGCCTACGATCAAAATGGCAATAAGCACGGGGGTATGGGAACTGATTTTGGAGACTTCAACAACGATGGGAAGCTAGATCTAGCCGTTGCGACGTTTCAGAACGAGGTAAAGAACCTCTATATCAATGAAGGCATGCTCTTTCGTGACCAGAGCCCGGAGCTTGGTCTTGGGGAGGGAGCAAATGCCCTAGTTGCCTTTGGAATTAAGTTTATCGACGCGGACAACGATGGCTGGCAGGATTTAATCATCGCCAATGGCCATGTCCAAGATAATATCGCCGAGATTGAGAAGAAAACCTACCGCCAGCCCCTTCAGCTCTTCCAGAGCAAAGAGGGCAAGGCGCTTCTTGAGGTCAGCAACACCGCTCTGGTTGGGATTGCCCCCCTCGTAGGCCGAGGCTTAGCCATAGGTGACTACGACAACGATGGCAAGCAAGACGCTCTTGTGGTGGACATGGAAGGCAAGCCGCTTCTCCTACACAACGAGACCCGCCTGTCAGGGTCATCAGGAAACTGGATCGGCTTCACGCTGCCACCAAACACCTGGGGCGCGGTATTGACCATCGAAGCCAATGGAAAGCGCTGGACACAGCAGTGCCAGCCTGCGGGCTCCTACCTCTCTAGTAGCGATCCTCGTGTCCACTTTGGCCTAGGCAGTACGTCCGATCCGGTTCAGCTTAACATTCGCTGGCCGTCCGGAAAAACCGAGATATTTGCGGGCTTGGCAGCGGGAAGCTACATTAAACTGACCCCCAAAAATTAGCCTTGACAAAATCTCTCATTTCTTCTAGAATACGATCAGGAGGGTGGTATCAACTACTTTCCAAGCTCTCTCTTGAAGAGAGTTATCATTTCAAACCACTTCGACGAAGTTCGTACGAAGTTAGGCCTGAGGGAGTACTCAGTTATGAAAATGTTGAAGCCGATACGCCAGAGTTTTACACTCATTGAGTTGTTAGTTGTCATCGCGATTATCGCGATTCTCGCCGCCATCCTCTTCCCTGTCTTTGCCCAAGCCCGTGAAAAAGCCCGCCAGGCAAGCTGCCTGTCTAATATCAAGCAGCTCACTCTGGGTTTCATGATGTACTCGCAAGACTACGATGAAACGTTCCCCCAGTGGAAGTGGGATCAGAACTACAGCACGTCCTGGGGAGATGCGGGTTCGCCCTCTCCGAACAATGCGACCACGATCTGGTACTATGCCATCTATCCCTATGTCAAGAACGGCCAAGTCTACGGCTGTCCCTCGGACCCGCGCAAGACACGCTTCCGAGACAATGGCTGGTTTACCTGGGGAGGTGCAGGCCCCCTCGGAGCCCTGCGCAACCTGGACAACAATATCCTAAGCTACGGATCTAACGAACCCCTCACCTACCAGTACCCCGGTATCGCGGCAATGGATCGTCCCGCCAACACGTTCTTGGTCGGTGACATGATGTCTGCGCTTTCGAGCTGGGACTGCTACGATGCGGGCTGGAGAAATATCGCCAACTACGATGCGCTAGCCGCCAATGCTCCCCAGCGCCGGTTCCGCATCCCGCGCCTCGCTTGGGCACGCAACGACGGGCTTCCTAACTACTACGGGAACGCTTGTTCGGGCTCACCAGCCGATAGTGGCATCTTCCCCGGTGCCTGGGAAGCGGCTCCTTACACCATGCACATGAACGGCTCCAATGTGGGCTTCGCAGACGGGCATGCGCAGTTCCTTCAGGCATCGCGCGTCACCGCAAACCTGTACGGAGTCAAGTAAGTTGAAACCACAGACAAGAGCCTTTATAGGACTAACCACCCTTCTCCTTGCTGGCCTTACCCTGGGGTGTAGCCCCAAGGATCCAACGTCTGCCGACAGTCTCTCGCAAGTGAAGCCCGGCGACACTCCCTCGGATGCTCAAAAGGAAGCCATGCGGTCAGGACACTCGCGTCCTGGTATGCAAGGCGGAGGGATGCAAGGTGGCTATGGTGGCGGCTACGGCGGCGGCTACGGTGGCCGCCCCATGGGTATGGGCGGTGGAAGCGGCAGCATGGGCGGCAGTGGTAGCCAAGGCCGCTAGTGCTGGTAGCACGGTTGTGCTAGAATAGCCTTCCATGCCCGTCACCAACGTATCCACAGAGAGGACCCCCTCCACGCCCCCCCCGGCGCGTGGGAGGCGTCCTCTCTTTGTCGTCCTGGGTCTCCTGGGACTCAGTTTTGTCATCAGCCTTCCGTGGCAGCAGCGCCAGTGGAAGCAAGTGGAGAAGCTCCGCTCCGAAACACAGAGCCAGCAAGTGCGCTTAGAGTCGCTTCAGACTCTCAAAAACAAAGCGACGGCCAGTGAGCAGAGCCTTGGGCAACACCCGGAGAGCTTGGAGGCACTTTTCCAGGCAAGTGAGGCCGCCTTCACCCAAAACAATCGCCCCCGTGTTGCTCAGCTCTTAGCGACAATTGAGGAAAAACTCCAAACAAACCCCACCCCAGATATCGGCGCCTGCATGGCACTCTCGCAGCTCTATCAGCGCCTTGGCTGGCTAGACCGTGGGCTTTTCTATGCCGAGAAAGCCGTCGCGCTGGATCCAAAATCGCCCCCGGCCTTGGTCACTCTCGCTTTTATCGAAGCCCACCTGGGCTGGCTAGAGCGGGCCTGGCCTCATCTCAAGCAGGCGCAAAGCCTTGCCCCCGACACTCCCGGAATTCATTCCGCGCAGGCACTTTTACACGACCAGATGGGTGCCTACAACGAGGTGGAAAAATCTCTCCAAGCCGCTCTCAAACAAACGCCTAACGACTGGCCTACCTCGGTTCTGCTCGCACGGAACCAGATGGCTCAAAAACGCTTTACCGAGGCGCTCGCCACACTTGCGGCGGCAGAAAAGTCGGCTCCCAGTCAGCCGGGTATTCTCTCCGCCCAGGTTGAGGCGCAGTTCAACCTAGCCCAACAGAAAGTAAAGGGAGCACCTGCAGAGCTGGCGACAGCCCTAGAGCTCGCCCAGCGCTACCTCCAGCTCTCTCCCGATAGCGCCCAAGATGGCCACTACTGGGTCGGGAAGATCCTGCTCGCGCAGAAAAAAGAAAAAGAAGCGCTGGCGGAGTGGGAGAAGATCTACACACCTCAGACAGACAGCCAGTCCCTTCTGATCGGCATGGGGCAGCTTCTGGTTCGCCAAGGCCAGCGTGCGCGGGGAGAGGCGCTCCTCGCGCGAAGCCGGGAGCTACGCCGCTTGGGGGAAGAGTATACACGCTGGATTTCAAATACCCGTGACGACTTCAAGAACCCTGAGTTGCACCGCCAGTTTGCCCGCTGGTGTCAGAAAGAAGGACGGCTGCCACGCGCGATTATCGAGTGGGAGCAAGTTCTCGTGCACTTCCCCCAAGATGTCGAGGCTAGCTCCAACCGTGATCGCTGCATCGCGCAACGCAGTAAGCGATAGAATAGCGGTGTGACGTTTCCTGAGCTTGTAGCCCTCTGGCTTACCCCACCCCGCTTTCCTGCCCCAGCGTTTCCCCTTGAGCCGAGGCGTTTTTCTCTCACCCTCCCCAGGGTACCTCTTGAAGGCTTCCCAGCAGAGCGCTACCCCGAGGTGCTGGGAGCACACAAGACCGTCGCCTGCTACGAGTGGCCGGGCACTGGGCCGACAGTTATTCTTGCTCACGGCTGGGGGGGGTGCGCGGCGCAGTTTGCGGGCTGGATCAAGCCGCTCACGCAAGCGGGCTACCGCGTGCTTGCCTACGATGCCCCCGCCCATGGCGACTCCGAGGGGACGCTGGCAAGTGCCCCCGCCAACGCCGGAACGCTGAACGCACTGGCCAAGTGGCACGGTGGCCCGATCCACGCGATTATCGGGCACTCGCTCGGGGCCATTGCAACCACGCTGGCACTTGCGGCAGGTGTTCAGACCGAGCGCGTTGTTTTTCTTGCCCCCATCTGCTTTGTCTACGATGGCCTCAAGAACCACGGCCTACGCGAGGGACTCACCGACGCCGAGGCAGATGAGCTGGTACTCTACTTTGAGACGGAGTTCAGTGCGAATCTCTCAGTGCTCAGTGCCCTCGAACGGGTTGAGAGTCCGCCGCCTCTGACAATCTTTCATGACCATGCCGATGAGAGTGTGCCCTACGAAGAGGCGGAGATTATCGCGGCGAGCTGGCCGGGCTCCACGCTGATCGAGGTGCCGCGTGTGGGACACACGCGGATACTACTCTCACGCAGCGTTATCCAGCAAGCACTTTCCGCGCTAGACGGCTCAGCGACTCCTCGGGAAACGCCTCCAGCTCCGTAAGCGCAATCCAGCGGCCGGTGGCAGGCTCCACACCTTCCCGAACCCGAAAGAGAAAGCGAAGGTCGTGGTGAAAGTGCATCGGCTCATCGCCGCGTGCGGGGATGGGGTGCACGTCCACATCGAAGAGAGCACCGTCACTCTCGACATCGGCCTCGGTCAGCCCCGTCTCCTCACATAGCTCGCGCAGTGCGCCGTGCCACGGCGAGGTGTCCTCAGGCTCCAAGTGCCCGCCCGGCTGTAGCCAGCGCTGGAGCTTCTCGTGCCAGATCAGCCACGCCGAAGCGCCATCCGCACTCAGCAAAAACGCCGAGCCGGTAAGATGCCCCTCAAGTGTCGAGCGCGACGCAGGCTCCGCCACACGCCCCACAAACTCCCGCACCTGCGCCACATGCGCCGCCTCGGTGGAATCAAACGGAGAAAAATTGTCAGGGATTATCACCAGCAAGCCTCCAGGACTTCTCGTACATCGCTTTCGTGGACCGTTCGGGGGTTGGCTTTGGTGGAGCCGCTGACGAGGGTCTCGGCGATGATGGCGTCGAAGTCGGTGCGTTTTAGGCCCAGCTCGGAGAGGTGGCGTGGGATGCTAAAGTCGTCGAGCCATTTTTCGGCGAAGGCGGCAAGGTCTTCGCGGGGCGCCCCCAGCCCGATGGCAATATCGCTGTAGCGGTCGAGATCTGCACCGAGGTTGAAGCGGATGACGGGTGGCAAGAGCAGGGCGCAGAGCAGGCCGTGGGCGGCGCCGGTGCGTGCGCCGACGGGGTGCGCGATGCCGTGCACCAGCCCGAGGCGTGCGGTATTGAGTGCCATCCCGGCCTGGTAGCTGGCGATCAGCATGCGCTCGCGGGCTTCTAAGTTTTCGCCATCCCGAAACGCCGACGGTAGCCACTCGGCGATATCAAAGGCGGCTTGCAGCGCGAGCGGATCGGTGAAGGGGTTGGCTCCTCGGCTGACGAAGGCTTCGACGGCTTGAACAAAGGCGTCCATGCCGGAGTACGCCGTGACGTGGGGCGGACAAGAGGCGCTGAGCGTGGCGTCAAGGATCACGGTGCGTGGGAGCATCGCGCCGCCTCGGATGCTGGCTTTCTTGGGAGCTGTGCCGCGCTTGTCCGTGAAGACCCCTACCCAAGTCGCCTCGGAGCCGGTTCCTGCCGTCGTGGGCACAGCGAGAATTGGCAAAGCATCCGATCCAGACTCCGGCACGGCGAGCTTGCCGTCGAAGTAGTCGTAGATGTTGCCAGGGAGCGCGGCGGCCTTGGCGACATCGAGGACGCTGCCGCCGCCAATGGCAATGATGGAGTCGCAGCGCTTTGCCGAGCCCTGCGCCGCCGTACAGTCTGCCAGAGTGGGCTCTGGAGGAACCCCGATATGGAACCGTGCATCGGGGAGGGTTGCCTGGATTTTCTCCAGCATCCCGCTCATGGCCAGGCTCTTGCCACAGACAATCAGCGGCCTCTTTCCCAGGAGAGCGGCCTCGGCGGCCAGTCGCCCGTCGGTGGCTGCGCCCGCGCCGCAGACCACTTTTCCCGGCGTGACAAAGGTAAATGTGTGCATTGAACTTCCCTCCTCCCCCCGCCCCCGGGTACCCTCTGGGTGCCAACCCTGTGGAGGCAGGGTGGGCGGAGGGGAGTCCGAGGGATTTTACATTATACGGTGTGCGCCCATTCCAAGTTATGGCCCGAAGGGGCCTTCGTAGCTTTAGCTCTCCAGTCCCGCCGCTCCAACCGGCGGGATTACATTGTACGGTGGGCGGACTTCTGTGGGGCGGGTTTGGCGAGGGCTTCGGCCCAGGCGGTATCCCAGGCGGCGTAGTCGGTCTCGACACTTTCGGGGCTTTGCTCGCTACGCACCACAAACGACGGCTGCCAGGGCCGTCCAGTGGGCGTGCCGGTGGGCTGGTAGCGCAAGTCGAGGCTCCAGCGGACGGTGTCGGTGAGGTTGGGAGTCGAGCGGTGGGGCGTGCACTTGTGCATGAACACGACGCCGCCTTTTTTCACCGCAGCAACCAACGGCTCGATCTTAGGAAGGGCATCTTCGCGGATGGTCGCGCCGCCTGCACCACCGATATGCGGCAGGAGGCCCCGCTCCCAGACCCCGGGAAGGATCTGCATACAGCCATTTTGCACGGTCGCGTCCACGAGAGGCAGCCAGCAGGTGATGATCTCGCTGTGGTCGGCCTCTTCCCAGGTCACGGCGGCGTCCTGGTGCCACGGCACGTTAAAGTAGCTCCCGCCTGCCTGATCCGCGACTTTGCCCCGAATGTGCTGGATCGGGCTGGCGATCAGCTCGGGCGTCCCCAGAAGCTGCTGCACGGCATCCAGTAAGTTTTTGCAGTGGAGAAAGTCAAAAAACTCGGGGAGGCGGGCATTCATCACGTCCATGCCGTCTTGGATCGCCCGGTTCTGGGCATAGAGCCACGCAAAACGCTTGTCAAAGGGCAGCGTCTCTTTCAAGTCCGCAATCGCCAGTGCTCGTGCCTTGGCATCAATCCAGCGCGTGTAGCCTGCGATCACCGGCGCGAGGTCGGCTTCGTCTAGCACGCCTTCTGCCACTAAAACACCATCGCTCTTAAACTGCGCGAGCTGCGCCTCCGTTAATCGTCCCATTTCTCCACCCTCACTCTCCATAAAAAAAACAGAGGCCCAGTGCGGGCCTCTGCCGACCGATCCGAAGAAACCTACTGCCCG
>JAPLCP010000089.1 GCA_026392155.1 Armatimonadota bacterium
ATTATCTGGTGTCTATCCTCAACCACAATAAAGTGATAAATGTATGCAAACAAAAACGAACAACGTAACGATGAATACCTCACCAAGAAAATATCAACGCCCTCTTGATCCTAGATTTAAGGCAGATTATATAACTTCATCGGATTTCGAACCAGCACCATTTCTTCTTGAACATTTGATATTTAGTTCGAATATTATTGCAATAGGACAGTATGAAGGAATCCTCCAATATCGCCACTGTCCCAGAAATAGTTATGGCCCTATTCAATGTGTTATTTATGGATTCCAAGTGGAATCTTACCTAAAATCATCTTCTCAACTTGAAGGAGATTCCTTTTTAGATGGTGGAAATAACAAATTTCTTAAAATTTTTCATCTCGGCGGCCCAAAGATAATCGAGCGGTCGCGGGACAAGTGGTAGACGATCCTAAAAATGCACACTGGAATATTGGAGCAAATGTCTATAGAGGAAAAAGTGGATCACCCAATCTACAAGTCACCAATGTTAGCGAAACTGAAGCAATAAATAACATCAAGACCATTGTTGCGAAGCAACTAATTCAATCCAAAGGCTAGCTTCACTCGTAGCGCAGGGCGTTGATCGGGTCGAGCTTGGAGGCGCGGACGGCGGGGTAGATTCCAAAAAACATCCCGACACCCACGGCGAAGCCAAAGCCCAGCCCAGCGGCCCAGAGCGGAACGAAGGTAGGAAGACGGTCTTTCATCGCAAACCCAATCAGCGCGGAGATGCCGTAGCCAAAGGCCACGCCTAGCAGGCCCCCAACCCCAGAGACCGTCATGCTCTCTGTCACAAACTGCGTGAGAATATCGGCGCGCTTTGCCCCCACCGCCTTGCGTATTCCGATCTCTTTAGTGCGCTCCGTGACGGAGACCAGCATGATGTTCATGATCCCAATCCCCCCGACCAGCAGCGAGAGAAACCCCACGCCACCCAGCACGATCTGGAAGACCATCAGCACTTGGTCGAGGCGCTTGAGGAGCCCCTCTTGCGTGTCAATGATAAAGTCTTGGGCCTGTGCAGGGTGCCGGGCTTTTAAAATCGCAAAGATCTGATCCGCCGCTGCCTCCGCCGTGCCCTCACCTCGGGAGCGTGCAGAGAGCATGGCGACAATCTTGCCGCCGGTGAAGCGCTTCTGCATCGTGCTAAAGGGAATGAGGATCTGGTCGTCGGGCGAGCCATCGCCAAAGTTGTTGTTGCCTTTATACTCCAGGACTCCCACCACGGTCAGCGGCAGACGTGCCTGCCCAATGGTCACCGTGATCACCTTGCCCAGAACCTCTTCGCCTTCGTCAAAGAGCTTTTTCTTGACCTTGTCGCCAATCACGCAGACCTTGGCCCAGCTCTGCTGATCATCCATGCCCAGCATTCGACCTTGTGCGACGCGGAGCTTGTTGGCCTCTTGGGCGGCCACGGCATCCAGAGCGCCTTTTAGATTGAGATTCAGCCCACTGCCGGAGAAGAAACGCCCCTGGTCTACTTTGATGGAGTTCACCGAGAGATAGTCCCCCGTCGCGCCGACGGCCTTGGCACTGAAGTCTTTCTTGCCACGAAGGGCTTTGGCAGAGCCCTCTAAGCGCGGAACAATCGTCTCGATGAGCGTCGCGCGACGCTCGATGGCTTGGACATCATCCATTGTGAGGCCCTCAAACGTTCCGGTATTGCGCTTCTCACGCTTGGGGGAGTAGAAGGCAAAGACCACGTTGCTGCCGTTCTCGTTAAAGTCTTTGACGACTTTTTGCCGCGCTCCCTGGATGATCGAGATCATGATGATCACGGCCCCGACACCGATAATCACGCCAAGCATGGTGAGCAGAGAGCGTAGCTTATTGGCCACCAGCGCCGTCAGCGCCACACGAAACGATTCTAAAAGTTGCACAGAAACCAAGACAACCCAAAGAGCGTGTTAGTTACTTTTGATTATTTTTTTGGACTCTGCGCATCTTTCATCTCGGTGTAGAACTCATTGAGCAGAGTTCTCGCCCGCACACCGGTCGCCGCTTCGCCCGTTTCTAAGTACTCTTGTAGGCTAGAAAAAGACTGAGCGAGTAAGTTGGCAGCCAGCACCCGACGGTTGTGCGCCAGACGAACAGACTCAGAGGCCGTTTCGGCAGGAGCTGCTCCGCCGAGCAAGTCCACAAGCTGCTTGGCCCGTGTCGCCTGAGTGGCAGTCGCTTTGAAGAAAACCTCACGGCTGAGTTTTTTCTCTTCCCAAGCCGCTCGGTTCTGCACCGCACGCGCCGCAAGCCCCGTCGCGGACTCGATAAAAATCAGGGTGGCCATGGGATTTTGCACCGCAGGCAGGCTTGCCTTTGTCTCTTTAATCGCATCGTCCAGCGCCCCTCGCGCACTCAGAAGGCGCACCAGCCCCTGGCCCGCCTCGACACTGGCAGGATCACGGTCGCGGATCAGCCGAAACTGGATCTCCGCCGCCTCGTTCTGGCCCTTGGTCAAGAGTAGCTCGGCCAGCCCCAAGCGCGCCTCAGTGTTGTTAGGGTTCTCACCAAGAAGCTGATTGAAGAGCTGGGTCGCGCCCTCTTGGTCGCCCTCTTCCACAAGCACCCGCGCCAACAAGCGTGTCAGGTCACTTTTCTGCTCCGGCGTTGCGCCCGTGGCAAGCTTCATCGCCCGCCGAATCTCCCCCGTCGCCTCGGACGAGCGCTTGGCTTTCTGGTACGCCTCCGCCAGCAGGAGGCGTGGGGCAACACGGCGAGGCTGGTAGTTCACTGCTTGGCGCAACAAAGCAATGGCAGCGACGGGCTGATCCCGGTGGAGCTGCTCTTGCGCCTCCCCCATCATCCGTGTGGCTTCCGCATCAAAGTCTAGTGGAGGGCCTTCCACCACAGCGGGCTTGGGCTTTGCAGGAGGTGGCAAGAGAGTGGGATCGAGCGCGGTACGGCTAAACTCGCGCAGTGGCCCGCCTAAAAATCGCAGAACCAGTGTCCGCGCCGATGTCTCCACCCCGGGTGGGATCGCTCCGACGCTGCGCCGTAGCCCGTCACTGGTTGCTGCAATCGGAATCTTATCTTGCCAGCGCCCTCCTGGTTTTCCTCCTGGTTTAATCTCAATGGACTCGACTTCCAGTATGGGCGAGATCAGAGGAGCCGTCGTGGAGGTTCCGACCTGATCCACCGCAAGCCGAGAGTAAACCGTGAGGATATAGTGCGCGCCTACTGCAGCTCCCAGCTTCAGCCGCGCCGCTTCATCCAGCTCCGCTCCTGCGGGCAGATTGACCTTTGCTCCCGAGAGTGCCTTCTTGAAAAACGTATCACTGGAGTCGTAGAGCAGCGTCGTGACCACGTTTTCTGCCTCAAGCTGCTCGCGAACTGCCCGAGCCGCAAGGTTGATTCGATCCCCGTCGGTGAGGCCATCAATGCCGGTCTTTTGCTCTGCCGCGACAGCAAGCCGCCCCAAAGTCGTGGGGAAAATCAGGACGCGAGGCCGGGCCTGAGCCGAGGCAACAGCGACAGGCAGCACGGCGAGACAGAGCCCCGTTTGTAAAAAAATTCGTCGGTTCAATTAACTTCCTAACACATCAAGCGCTGCACGACAGACCGAGATTCCACGCTGTGCCTGCTCGACCCTTCGGCCTCCACGCACCTGCGCTTCAAACGCCACAATTGCCTGCTGGTAGGCCGAGCGCGCCGGGGCCTTTTCCCCAAGGCGCTGGTGGCACAGAGCGATCCCTTGCTGGACATCTCCCGCAGTGGCACCTGCCGCCAGTGCTTCACGAAATGCCGTGATCGCCTCGCGGTACTTTCCTGCAACTTGCAAGGTCTGTGCCCGCAGCAAAGGATCGCCTCCCTGTAACGGAGAGGAAGAGGAAGAACGTAGCTCACCATTGGAGTTAGAGCCAGATCCCGTCCCTGGGTTGTGCTCACGAACCCGAATAAAGCCCGCGTTATCTGCCGCAGGTGGCGGATCTCCTGCGGGGCCACTGTTATTCGTATTCACAGGGGGATTTTGCGCGGGTGGTGCGGCGGGAATAGAGTCAGGGCCGCGCTGCACACCTCCCAGCGGGGGAAGCTGATTTCCGACCGGGCCACCACTGGAGCTTGGAAATGTCACCGGCGGCACACTCTCCGACCCACTATTGATCTGTGTATCACGCGGATTGGGAAGGACAGGAGTGCTATTACCACCGGGGCGCTCACGACGATCTGAGCGTTCCCTAAAGCTGCTACGCGACTCTGGAGTAGCTCCCATAGGGCGACTCCCGACGGGCGCAAACGGATCGCTACGCGCCTGCATTTGCGGAGCGGACAGCGGGCCACCCATCATGCCGCCAGGCGTGGCTGTCTGCCCTCCAAAGAAGTTGGGGGCTTTTGTTGTGCCCAATTCGGTGATGGCAAGGGGAAGGGGCTTGTCTTTTTTGCTGGTCAGCTTCACCACCACAAAGGTTCCCAAAGAGAGCGCCACCCCACCTGCCACAACCGCCGCCACAATCGGAACCCAGCGGCGCGGCGACTCTTCGTCAGGCACTTCTGTAAGAGTGGGGCGGTTGGGAAGCACATGGACTCCTCGCTTCAGTCGTGCAAGCTTGTCGGCATCCACGGTGGAGTCCGGGTTAGACGCGACGACACGCTCCATCATGGCGATGGCCTTATCGTTTTGCCCGAGGCGCTCGTAGAGAGTGGAGCAGAGAGTGAGCGCAGACGTAGACTCAGGAAGAAGCTCCGCAGCCTCTTCCGCAAGGGGAAGTGCCTCGGCGGGCTTGCCGTGCTGAGAGAGCGTGAAGGCGCGGGTAAGAAGCTGGGCAGCGCGCTCGCGGGCACGCTCTGCCTCCGCCTTCTGGGCCTCTTCTTGTACCAGAATATTCTCTTCCAGAGGAATCTTCTGGCCACACTCTCGACAAAATTTATTGCCGATTGGATTGCGCGCTTTACATCCCGGACAGTTCATGCTCATTGTCTCCGTCTACACGTCAAAAAGCACCGGCCCCTTTCCATAGGGAATCTTCAAGTGCTCATAAGCCCCACGCATTGCGACGCGGCCACGCGGTGTTCGGTTCAAAAACCCCAGCATCATCAAGTAAGGCTCGACGACATCTTCTATAGTATCGCGTTCTTCTCTCAGTGTCGCGGCCAGGGTCTCCGCCCCCGCCGGCCCACCATCAAATTTCTCGATCAGTGTCCTCAAAAACCGCCGATCAAACTCATCAAGCCCTAGCTCATCCACTTCGTACATTCGCAGGGCGGCATCTGCCATCTCCGCGGTGATCGTCCCATCGCCTCGCACGAGAGCATAGTCACGGGCGCGGCGCAGCAGTCTATTGGCAATACGCGGTGTCCCTCGCGAGCGGCTGGCTATCTGCTCCGAGCCACTCGGGTCAATCACCGCTCCCAAAATCCCTGCTGATCGTGTGACGATCTTGGCGAGGTCGTCGGTTCCATAAAACTCGAAAGTCTCGTGAATTCCGAAGCGATCCCGTAGCGGGTTGGTCAAGAGCCCAGGCCGCGTGGTCGCCCCGATCAGGGTGAAACGCGGGAGCTGGATCTTGACGGTACGCGCCGACGGCCCCTGACCGATCATCATGTCCATCTCGTAGTCCTCCATCGCGGGATAGAGAAACTCCTCTGCCAGACGATTGAGCCGGTGGATCTCATCAATAAAGAGCACCGAGCCTTCTTCGAGGTTGGAGAGGATCGCAACGAGATCTCCAGGCTTTTCGATCGCCGGTCCGCTGGTTGCCTTCAAATTTGCGCCAATTTCATTGGAAATAACATTGGCAAGGCTGGTCTTGCCCAGTCCGGGCGGGCCACTGAGGAGCACGTGATCCAGCACCTGGCCCAGCATCTTCGAGGCGGTGAGGGAGAGCCCGAGGCGCTCTTTGATCTTGGGCTGCCCAATGTACTCCGCCAGCCGCTTAGGCCGTAGCGAGAGCTCCCCGTCATCGTCGCCCCCACTGCCACCGCCCTGAAACCCACCACCAACGAGGCGCTCCGGGGCCACTCTCGCACCACTATCGGCTGTTCTCAAGTCACTTGATTGGATTGGCATTTTTTACCTCGTCAGTCGGTTGAGCCCGGCGCGGAGCACGGTGGCAAACGCCGGGCTGCTATCGGTTTGTAGGGCTTCATTGAGTGCTAGCTCTGCCGCGCGGAGGGCATCGTTTTTGTTGTAGCCTAGGTTAAGGAGGGCGGAGCTGACATCGTCTAAGAGCTGGTCGTTGGCACTGCGGACTTTTACCGTGTGAGTCGCGGCAAGCTGCTCGACGCGGCGGGAGAAGCCCAGACCCGCGAGCTTGTCCTTGAGCTCCAGCACAAGCCGCTGCGCCAGCTTCGGCCCGATCCCCGGTGTTTTCGTGATGGACTTGACGTCCTCCGAGCTCACCACCCGCGCCAGACCATCGCCGCCTAGCGCCGAGAGTAGCGCTAGAGCAGCTTTGGGGCCAACCCCGCTGACCGTGATCAGAAGCTCAAAGACCTGCTGGTCGCTCTCGTCCCAGAACCCGTAGAGGCTCAGATCGTCCTCGCGGACAATCATGTGGGTCACCAGAGTGATCGGCGAACCATCGGCAGGCAGGCGCTCGATCACCGAAAGCGGCACCGAGACCCGGTACCCCACCCCATTAACGTCGAGGACGACCACCGGCGTGGCGACTCGAACAACTTTTCCCGTAAGCTGCGCTATCATTGCTTGGATTATACTCTCAACAAGACAGAGAACCCGGAAAGCCTCGCACTAAAACAAACTGGGCTGCTCGCTCTCGAAGGCAAGAAGGCGGGATTTTACGCCCGTGCCGTAGGCGAAACCACCCAGGCCACCATCGGCGGCGATCACGCGATGGCAAGGCACGATGAGTGGGATCGGGTTGGCTCCACTGGCGGCTCCCACCGCGCGGGCGGCGTCTTTGTTGCCCACGGCGGCGGCGATCTGGCCGTAGGTGCGGGTTCGGCCGTAGGGAATGCGGGCCACTTCGGCCCAGACCTGCTTCTGAAACTCAGTGCCCTCAGGGGCAAGGGTCAGCTCGAACTCGGTACGCTCTCCATCGCACCACTCTTGAATCTGGTGCTTGGCCTGCCGCGTCTTGAGAGGGTCGTGGGTGCTTCCGGTGGGCATCGTGTCGCTAAAGTCCAGCGATACCACGGCCCCATCCTCGGCTACCGCAATGGTCATCACCCCAAAGCGTGTCTCGAAAGTCTCGGCGTAGATCATGGAACTATTGTAGCGCACCAGTGTTTTCTCTGCAGGAGAAATGATATGGCATCAATCTATGATTTTACGATGAAGAACATTGACGGCAAGGCAACCCCGCTCAAGAGCTACAAGGGCAAGGTGCTCTTGATTGTCAATGTCGCCAGCAAGTGCGGCCTGACCCCGCAGTACGAGCAGCTTGAGGCGCTCAACAAGAAGTATAAGACCAAGGGGCTTCGGATTCTAGGCTTTCCCGCTAACAACTTCGGCGGTCAGGAGCCGGGCACCGAGGGTGAGATTAAGCAGTTCTGTAGCCTGAACTACAAGGTCAGCTTTGAGCTGTTTAGCAAGATCAGCGTCAAGGGCAGCGATATTCACCCCCTGTACAAGTACCTAACGAGCCTTCCCAAGCCAGTGGGCGGCGATATTCAGTGGAACTTCGGCAAGTTTCTGGTGGGCAAAGACGGCACGGTGATCGCGCAGTTTTCCTCCATGATGAAGCCCGATGACCCTGCCATTCTCGCCGCAATTGAGAAGGCGCTGGCATAAGTTCCCCCCCTAGCCCCCGTCCGGCGGGGGCTAGGGGGGACTGTGACTCAGCATCAAGAGCGCAAGGAGCGCCTCTTCCGCCGGGGGATCGTCGTCGTGGCGGGCTAGTGTGGGGAGGCGCTTTGTCAGCTCGGTGTAGTGGCCCATGCTGAAGGTTTCCAGCAGCGCTTTATCACTGACAAGCTTGTGGAGGGCCTCATCGCGGGCCATTCCCTTCAGCGCCAGCAGCGGGTAGAGCGTCCCCGGCGGCAGAACCGTGTCGGCGGCGGCGTAGAGCGCTTGGAGATACGAGAGGCCACTTCCCTCCAGGCGTCGGGCGGTCTTGAGCAAGAATGGAAAGTGCGTCTCGGGCCTAGGCGCATGGGCGCGCACGAGCCGGGAGAGTGCCACAGCAAGTCGGGCCAGAACCGCGGGATCGGGCTCCTCTGCAAGCTTGACGGTAAGGGGCCAGAGCGTGTCGGGGAGCGCGGGAGCGAGCTTCTCAATCGCGCGGGCGGCGGCCAGACGCATCCCCTGATCCACGTCGGGTACCAGAAGCCCCAGCAGCCGTCGCTCCGCTTCGGCACTGTCTTCGGGGCGCAGGTTCTCGCCGATGGCGGCGAGCGCGGTGCAGGCCGCCTCACAGCGTGTAGGGCGATCGGGGTTGAGCGCCGTGATCAGTGTTGGGGCGGAAGCGGGATTCGCAAGGCGGCCCAGAGCACGTAGCGCGGCCACACGCACGGTTGCATTGGGGCCACGGGATGCGGCTTCGAGCGCAGGGGTGGCAGACCAGTCGCCCAGAAACCCGAGCGAGTGCGCCGCTTCTTCGCCAATGGCCGCCGCGGGGTCAAGTAGCTTGGCCGAGAGCGCGGGAATGGCACGCGTGTCTCCAATCTCCCCCAGCGCTCGTGCTGCGGTTCCCCGCACGGCATGGGCCACATCGTCGAGGGCCTCGACCAGCTCCTCCACCGCCAGCGACGACTTACGCTCCCCTAGCTCGCGCACAGTCTCTTCACGGGCCTCCGCATCGGTAGTCTTGGCAAGCTTCTGTGCCCGCCTAAACCCTCCCATCGTGCCTGTGCCCATCAGCTGCCCCAGCACAAAGCGCGTGGTCTGGCTGTCTTCGACTTTAAGTTGGTGAAGGAGCACCAGCGCTGCGCCGCGCACGACATCGGTGAGCAAGAACATCACCTTGTAGTTGTTCAGGCCAAAGGGCAGACTGAGATGAGAAAGGGCCGTCATCAGTGCTCCTCCCACAATCGGCGAGATACCTCCGACCACGCCCGTGAAGGCCGAGAAAACCGCCACATAGGTGCCGCGCTTGTCATCGGGGGTCATCGAGAGCAAGAGATTGAACTGTGTCAGCCCGACGGCAGCCCAGCCTGCGCCCGAGGTAAAGTTCAGCACCACGATCAGCGGGTAGTTGATCCAGTCGGTGCCGTGATTGGTAAAACACCACAGGATCGGTGCCACCAGCACCAGCCAGCTCCCGATCATCAAGACAGGCCGACCGCCGTACTTATCGGCCAGATAGCCCCAGAGCGGCATGGTCGCCAGGCTCGCCCCGGAGGCAATAGCCCCCAGAAGCTGCACGGAGAGATAAGGCAGCTCCAGGCCTTTTTTGTCCACCTGCCAGGCCATGAAAAACTGCCCCGCCAGCGCCTGCCCGACCACGACCATCCCCGCAAAGGCCAGAAAGCGCCGGAAGTTCGGATCGGCAAACGGTGCTTTGAGCGATGTAAACGGGTTCTCTGTTTGAGCTTGGCGCACCATCGGCGGCTCAGGCTGGCGCAGGATCAGTAGAAAACACACCACGGCGGGAATGGTGGCTAAGCCGAAGAGTAGTGGAAATCCCGTGTCGGGCTTCAGCCGATCGAGCAACCAGGCAGCCGGCAGAGGAGCCAGCATCGCCACAATGCTCGCCAGCCGGTTGCGCCCCGCAAAGTAGCGCCCCCGCGCGTCGCCAGGCACAAGATCGCTCATCCAGCTTGTCCAGGCAGGAACCGTGATGGTCAGTAGCGCCGAAGAGAGAATTAGCAAGATCAAAAAGAGAGTCAGCTTAAGAGGAAGTGGCAGCGGTGCAAGTGCCACGAGTGCGAGTGCCGCCAGTGCCAGCCGCCCTGCTCCTGCTGAGAACGCCACAAAGCGCCGCCGCTCGCCACGCCGCTCAATGTAGAGCGAGGCGGGAATCTGCAAAAGCCCCACGGCAGCAGGCAACCCCGCAAGTAGCCCCAGCACAAAGTCGTTGGCCCCCAGCTGCCGCGCAAACCCAATCTGAAACGCGCCGCCCGTGAGCACCACAAAAACCGTCGCCCACAGTCCCTCCTGCGTCGAGATACGCAGGCCGCGGAGCGCGACCATGCGGGAGATGGGTTCAGGTTCGTCAGCCATAAAGCAAAAAAGCCAGGGCAAAGATGCCCCGGCTTACTATAGCATGTCTAGCGACGCCTTAGTCGGCGGGGCGCTCGCCCGCGCTGTCGAAGACCTTGCCATCGGTGAAGAACGCGCCTTTTGCTTCTTTACCGACCTCGCCCCAGACCGCGACTTTCATGTCGCCCTGGACGCGTAGCTGGCAGGAGAGCCGGTGGGTGGCGATCAGCTCAGGATCTTCCAGAGCGGACTCTTCCTCGTCGGACATGGGCGTCACGTCGCCCTCCAGCACTTGGACGCGGCACGTCGTGCAGGCAGGGACGCCGCCACAGCGGTGCAGGATCGGAATTCCCGCATCTTCGATACAGAGAACAAGCTTCTTGCCTTCGGGCACCTCAAAAGTGCCATGGCCTTCAACAGTTAATTGGGGCATGTGTTTACGATTTTCTCCCAGGTGGAATGCCTCTCTATTCGGGAAGAGACACAGTTTTTCCTGCTTAACTAAAAGAGTTTCCCCGTCACCCAGCCCGGTGACTGTACGGCATGCCAGGAGCGATGATCAGTGTTTCGATAGCGACTGAGCCGTAGCTGCGGGTGCTGAACTTCTAAACACTCCCCGGCATCGTAGGCCAGCAAGTGGCGACCAATCACCTCACCAAAGCGCACGGGCACCGCATTGCCAATCTGCCGGTAGCGGCTCGCTAAGTTCCCCTCGAACTTCCAGCTATCGGGAAACGTCTGAATGCGAGCGTACTCTTGAACGGACAACGGCCGGTTTTCTTCAGGATGGGCAAGGTCGGTCGCGGGCATTGTGGGACAGGTAACGACGGTCGGAGCGGGCCGATCCCAGGCAAGCCGTCGGTAGAATCCAACTTTTCCCCCACCAGCATCATACGCCTTACCCATCGCGTTGCGCTGGAGCTGCTCCGGTAGATCGCGCCAGTTCTGCCCCTCTTTCAATAAGCGGTAGTATTGCAGCCGCCTCTCGGGAAACTTCGCCGCCTCAGGAGTGCCTTCCAGCCCCTCGACAGCGTCTCGAAATGTTCGCCAGCGCGGCAGTCCAAATCGCGCTTCTTCGTCATGGGTAGGAACGAGATAGGGAATTGTACTACCATCGCGTGCACCTAACATCACGACACGCTCACGAATCTGAGGAACACCAAAATTAGCCGTATTGTAAAGCTCAAAACTGACTTCGTAACCAGCATCTCGCAGATATGCCAGGATATAGCGAAGCGCACCTCCTGGTTTTTCATCTTCCAGTGGCGAAGTGCCGTTATAATCTCGCTCACGATGCGGGCGATGTTGCATAGGTGTCGAGAGTATCCCACGGACATTCTCAATCACAATATATTTGGGCCGGAGTTTACCAATCAAATCAATAAAATGCAGAAACACATTCCCACGCTCATCATTGAGACCGAGTCGTTTTCCCGCCGTAGAAAATGCTTGACAGGGAGGCCCTCCCACAATAGCAAAAAGCTCTTCAGATTCAATCTTCTGCTCACGCATCAGCTGATCTGCGGTTAAGTCACGAATATCTCCGTCGTAGAGCGAGAGATGAG
>JAPLCP010000073.1 GCA_026392155.1 Armatimonadota bacterium
AAAATATAATTGCCGCTATGTCTGGCTTTTGATAATTTTTAGATAATATTTGGTATGCAAACTGAGATGTTATTGCTATGATTAGTGTGATATAGAGAGGTGGTAAGATGCGAATAGCCCGACGGAGATAAAACATTTTTGCTTCGGGATACATTTTCTTCTTTTTTGTGATAGGAATGGTTAAGCAAAAACCTGAGATGACAATGAAAAGCCCAACTGCGAAATGTCCATGTCGGATCCAATCAACAAAGCCTAGATACCAAGGAATATCTGGGAATCCAAGTAAAATGAGATAGGCATGATAAAGCATCACCCAAAGTGCCGCAACCGCACGTAGGCCATCTAGGTATTCTAGATAGTTTTGTCCTGGCTGAATCTCGGTTGTTTTCGTCATTCAGTAGGTCTCTAAACGTCGCTTCGCAGCGCAGCGGCGGGGGGGATACGTGAGGCGTTAATGGCAGGAAAAAGGGTTGCAACCATAGTTAGCGCAATCCCAAGGACGATACAGAATACTAAATTTGTACCAAATGCTGCACCCGTAAAGGAACCAGACCATGTTTCACCGTGAAAGGCGGTCTTAGGGTTAAACGAGAAGTACTTCGTGACAATCATTAAAAGTGTCCCAACAAGATAGCCTAGGCTAGAGGCTATTGCCCCCATCAGCGCGGCCTCAATCAGGAAAATCTTGACGATAAACTGCTCCAGCGCCCCGAGACACTTCATGGTTCCAATCTCACGGAAACGCTCCGTCACGCTCATGAGCATCGCGTTGGTAATTCCAACCGCGCAAACCAGGAGCGAGAGTCCGACCAGCCAGTTGCTCCGCGCCACTTCATCCGCCGATGCATTGGCTCCCGCAACGGCCTTGCTGGTGAGCACCGAGGCAAGAAACGCGATTCCTAGAAATACTCCACCTGCTGTGATCATCGAGCGCCAGAAGCGAATCTTGATCGTGTTGAGCGCGAACTCAAAGGCTTTCTTGAAAGGAAGCTGAACGCCTTTCTTGACGCCGCTCTTGCTCATTTCTGTACTGTTGCTCATTTTTTCTTTGTCGTTCCCGTTTGAATGCCGATTAGCCGACGGGCTGCTAGCATCTTCAAGTAGGCGGTCACCGAGGTCTCGGCCTGACGCTTATTGAGCTTGTAGCTCTCACTGATCCGCCGTGCGATTTTATCCACGCTATGAGTGCCATCACAGAGCTCCCACACATCGGAGCCAATCTGGTCGAGCTCAATCTTTTTGTGGTCGGGGAGCTTGAAGCACCGAGCCACGAAGTTCCCCCAGCGGTCTTGCCGACGGGGGATACGCACCAGCACAAGCTCCGGCAAGCCCTCTTCCCGTGCCACTTCGCGCGACCAGAGAATCTTGGGATGACGAACGGGCCGTGATGCCAATACTTGGCCCCGACTTGGTCGGTTCTTCTTTCCCTCGACGGCGGCGCGGAGCTGCGCGATCATGCTGTTCATCCGTGGCACCTCACCCGGCTCACCAGCGCTTCCAAGGGGTCGGTGGCGCGAAACGGACGAAGGCTCTGGACAAGGTAGATCTTATTGGAGGGCTCACAGTGCCAGGCGCGGGCAGAGAAGCGAGTCGCGGGAATGCGCAGACTCATCAGCTCACGTGATGCTTGTACCCAAGCCGGGCCAAATGCCAGTCCGCCGCGCATCGCTACCGCCGCGTGGCCAGCCACGCTCGACTCTTCGGCCTTGTAGTGAGCCTGGGTCAGCTCGCCGCGCGCATTGACCTCCAGCCAGGCATCC
Source organism: Armatimonadota bacterium (assembly GCA_026392155.1). GTDB lineage: Bacteria > Armatimonadota > Armatimonadia > Armatimonadales > Armatimonadaceae > Armatimonas. The sequence continues at coordinate 1,761 of JAPLCP010000073.1, forward strand.
AAGTAGGCATCTTTGCGTGCGACATTCGCAACAGCCCACTGTTCCACGCTTAGACGATCTGTGCCATCCACCAACGAGAGGCGCAGGTAGACATTCATGAGCTGCTGGCTCGCAAGCTGGAAACGACTGGGGAGCTCGATCTTGAGATCGTAGAGCGACCAGAGCCGCCAGCCCGCTTCTGCGTCGCGGTTCTCAACTGAGGCAAGAATGATCTCAGAGGCACCTGCGAGTCCTTTGCGACCACTGCGATCCCCCAACACCTGGGCGATCACCACGCGGCGCGTCTCTTTGCAGTGCCAGAGCGCCCCAAAAGCCTTCCGGTCACCCGTCCACTTGAAACCAAAGCCCTCGCGTTCATCGCGCTGCACGCCTCGGGGGAGGGGAGTTAGCTCGCTCTCAAAAGCGAGGCGTTTCTTCTTCGCGACGCGTGCCAGAGAGGCCAAATACGACTCGCCACGCACCTCGATGTCTATGGGTTTCTTGGTCTTCTTAGGCTCCGTGGCCCACTTTAGCTCCAAGCCCTGCTCTTCGCCATCGTCTATGCGCAGGTAGCCCTCATCGTAGCTGCCCGAAAAGCCCGTCAAGTCCCAGTCTTCTGGGACACGCAGGCTGAAGCCCTGCCAGCCTAAAAGCTTGGTCTGGCGCTTGATGGGTTTTGGGGAGGCAGGAGCGGCAGTCATCGTTTTGCTAGAAGGGAAGCGGCTGAACCGCCTTGGCAATGAGGGCGAGCGCAATGGCGGCCATCGATATCAGACCCGTGCCACAGGCAAAGCCCGCCAGGAGCACCGGAGCGTAGTTGCGCCATTTCTCGACACCGTAGCGCTTGGCAAAGTAGAACTTTCCCAAACACGCTCCCACAAACATCGGGATTGTGTCCGCCGGGAGCGCATTGGCACCACCCGCCGCGCCGTAGAACGCTAGCATCGGGAGCTTTGCAACGTACATTACCCCGTAGAGCGCCAGAGTTGCTACGCCACCCCCCATGATGAAGGCGGGCTTGATCGAGTCCAATACCCATGACGCGCCACCGGCCTTGTTAATCTGGTTCCAGATCGCCTGCTGTGAGGCAATCAGCGGCCACATACGCTGGGCAAACGGATACTGACTGGAAGGAATCTGGCTAGTCCCCCAGATAAAAGACCAGTAGATAAAGCCGCCGAGCATGATCAAGGGGAACATTAAGAGCTCCGCCTTTAAGATCGAGGTGAACTTGGTCTTGGTCAGCTCCACTTCTCGGAAGCGCTGTGCGAGCGCACCATAGTCGTGGATGGGCATGGGGGCAAACCAGACATCAATCTTTTTATAGCCAGACTCCATGACGGTCAGCTCTTTGACAAACGGGAACTGCGCATCTTGACTGGTGAGACCAAACATACGGGCCGCGACATAAGAGTTGATGGGGGTGAGTAGTAGACCATAGCCCAGTAACAATAGAATCGGGAAATCAGGCAGCAAGTAGTGGGTGAAGGCAATGTAGCCAAGCGTCGCCAGAAGCCAGATCCCTAGTGCGATCTTCCACCAGCCCGCTTTGTCACCGCGCCCCGCAGGAACTTCGTGCCACGCACCACGTCCCGCACGATTGAGCCCACGCGATGCCTCAAGAGAGCCTTTTACAATAATATAGATTCCAATAACCGCAATCGCAAGCTGAATTCCAATACCGGCGGAGAGCCAGAAATCAAAGTGGTTGACAACGCGTGTCTCGATAGACTCGGTTCCGGGGTGCCACTGGTGCAGAATTCCTTGCTTGTAAAGAATCGGGTTAAGGCCCAGCTGGAAGACAATAGACGAGATAAAGGTCGCCACAACCATCTCAAAGGGAAGAACAAAGCCCGTGAGAATCTTTCCGAGATCGCCCGAGTAGCCTACAGGCGCTGCCGGCAGAATTGTCTCCGTGGACGCCATGAAGTCAATGAAGGGAATCGGGATCAGGGTGACCGCTTTTCCAAAAGCCGTACTGGTCAGAATCGGAATCGCGACATAGATCGCACCAAAGATAAGCCCAATGACGGTTCCTGTGGAGAATATACGCCAGCGCCAAGAGTCCTCTTTATTGCCAGCCTCCGCAAGTGCTGTCGCTCCCGAGGCAGCAACGGAGGCAAGGGGGAAGGGGAGGCGCTCGATATCGCTCGTGGCACGGAAGAGAATGTAGCCCGCTGGGAGCCAAGACAGGCGCTCCAGGGTCTGATGGATCATCATCACCCCAATGGGGCCCCACCAGTCCGGGTGGAAGAAGTTACGCTGATCGAGCGCCGCAGATCCTGGTTGAGGGCTGGAGAACCAAGGGATTTCCCGCGCGATTGAGGCCGCCTGTGGGCTCTGGATGTAGTATTGGTTCCAGATGAGCCAGCCAAACGGCCCCCCGGAGATCCCACGATCTGCTCCCGCCACGGCAGCAAGGCCACCGGCGACGTAGTAGAGGAGAAAGATCTCCTGGCGCTTTAGGGGCAAGAACGAGCGCCGGGCGACCTCTGCAAAGAGAACGATGGTCACCCACTGCGCGGCTGCCCCAAGACCCGATCCTGCAACGAGCCCAAGGTAGATCGCGCCCGCCGTCATGATTAAGCTGACAAAGATAGAGCCGATAATGGTCTTGGCGGTAAAGCCTTCGTCGAACGTACTATCATCGCCCTGAGACTCCGCTTCGATAAACTCGCGTGCGTCTTCGACACTGTGATCTTGGCTGTCGCTGTGATGCGGCGTCGCTACGTCTTCACGATTGTTTAATTCATCCATGTCGTTTGCCATTTTACGCCTCCACACTCGCAAACTCCGTCTCGGTCAAGTAGCGCTCGCGCTCCGCGCCACTGAGAGTTCGCCAGACGAGAAACTGTTTTCGGAGTGTGTTCATAAAGCGCCGGTTGACGCGTTTCCAGTTGGACACATCCCCTGAGACCCGGTGAAGCGTCAGCTTGAGGTCAAAGACATCCTCAAAGTCCGTGGGAATCGTCTCCAGGCGGATCATCTGGGAGACGCCAAGATCAAACGGAGCGAGCCAGGCTTTACACCCGATCCGGTAGCCGGTGCCCTTCTCGGACTCAAAGGTCTCGCGGAAGATTCCCTCGGTGATAAAGTCGCCGACTGAGTAGCCTTCGTAGCTCTGGAACCACTCTGCCAAGAAGCCATTCACACCAGCAGCTTGATCGCCCGTGACCGCAAAGGGGAGGCGGATCGCCCAGTCATCGCCGACCGGATCAGGAACAGACCAGGTGCGTGTGCTGGATGGGCTGGCGACTTCGGAGGCTTTCTTCGCGGGCCAGAGAGTAGAGAGAAGCACGACGGCCACCACGACGAGAGTTGAGAGAACCGCACTCACCGATGAGAAGTTCAGCGAGAGCCCCTGCATCAAGTGAAACGTCGAGAGGAGCTTGCTAATTCCCTGACCTAGAACGTAGCCCGAGACGGAGCCCAGGATCGCGTAGACCAGCGCCTCCGCCATAAACAGTGTCCCGATGTTGCTGGGTGAGAGGCCAATGGAGCTAAAGATATGGATCTCTTTCACGCGCTCAAAGACCGAGCCCAGCATCGTGTTGAGAACAATCAGCGCGGCGATTAAGATTGGGATGAGAATCGTTCCAAAGTCTTCGCCCTTTGTTGCGCCCACCGACGAGAACCGCTCGATCTTACCTGGCTTATCCCTGAGCTTTTCACTCGCAGCATACAGGTTCATGTCAAAGCGCTTCATGAGATTTTCTTTGAGCTCTTTAACAACCGCCCCTTCATCGTCGCCGTAGCCAATGGCCACGGATCTCAGGTCGCCACCTAGGTTAATCAGAGTTTGATACGGGACAAAAAAGATCACGTCGGAGTCTAGGTGAAGATACTGCTGGAACCCGCTAGAGCTGTCGGTCTTGCCCTGCTTCTGGAGCTGCTGCATCTGCACGAAGTCCACGGGAGTGAGCGGCTCCTGGTCGTGGTCCATGATCTGCTTGAACTTGTCCTGGTCCAAGATCCCAATGACACTGTAGTCCTGACCAGAGAAGCTCACTTTGGCCGAAGCATTGGTCACATCAGCATCCGAGATGCGCAGGTTATCAGCGATCTTACGTGGCAGGATCATCACCAGCGTGTCACCGGGGGCAAACCAGCGCCCGGCTGCGAGTGCCTCATCAGCATGCGTGACCTTGGCCTCGTTAGGAGAGAGCCCGACGCCACCCTTCGCGCCAAACTCTCTATCCGCACGCTTGAGTGTTAGAAATGTCTGCTCACCCGGTTGCGTCCCTAAGAACCAGCCGCGTGGCGCTACCTGACGCGTGTTCCCAAACTCATCGTCGAGCAGGCGGTAGGCCACCTGCTGAAGCGCGTTCCAGTTCGGGTCGCGTAATAGAATCCCGTTGTAGAGCGGCTTACCCGGCGCAGGGACTTGGTTGAAACGCAGCTCTTGCACAATAGACGTAAACGCGAGCACCGTAAACGTCAGCAAAACCAGAGTCGCACACGTCAGCGCGGTTCGAGTGGCGCGGCGGCGCATGTTCGCCACCCCGAGCGCGAACGCAGCAACGGCAATCGAGCCTTTTCCGGCGTCCAGTGAGTGGGTGCCCTGGGTCTCTTTGGACTGTTGCTTGAGCTGCTGCTCAAACTTCTGCCAGACCAGCACCGTGACCAGTACCGAGAGGGCCATCATGATGAAGGCCAGCAGGATAATTCCGGCGTTGAGCGTGATCCGAAACGCGGGGTGGATCGCGGCGAAGATGCCAAAGATCACCAAAAAGATTAAAAAGACCGCCCCAAGCTGGCGCTTAAGATCCGAGTAGCCAAAGAGCAGGCGCTCTAGGAAATAGGCAAACGGAATCATCAGCGCAAGATAAAAAATCACGCCATTGACCACGTCCTGCTGGGTCTTGGTAACATCAGGGTAGGCACGGCTCTCGTAGCCCCAGGCAGCGCGTGCATAGGTATCAAAGCGCTGGTAGTCCTTTGCCGCTAACGCCGCCTCGGCCTTGTCAATAAACTCCTTGGCATTGGCATGGAGACTTTCAATGCCCTTGTTGCGAATATTGTTCTTGATGAGGCGCTGGATGCGGAAGTCATCGAGCTTCCACATGTCTTGGGCAACGCGTAGCGCGGTGTGGATAATCGCCGAGGAGCGCGACGACTCCACGGCATCTTGCCCCTCGCCCGCTCCCATCACATAGCCCTCGCCCTCAGGGTTGGCTATTGTGGAGTTAATGAGGAGGAAGCGTGTGGCAGCGGGGCCACTGCCCATGATGATCTTGAACTGGCGCAGCTTGTTTGTTGCCGCGTTTCGGTCTTTACCCGAGCTAAACTCATCACCGCGCCGAGCAAAGACCACAGCCGTGTCTTCAACATAGCTCACGCCGGGCTCTGGCTTGGCCAGGGAATAACCAAACTGCCGTGGCTCGCCGTTGGAAACCCCATCATAGATCGTCATGGTGGAGAGCGTGCGAAGAGCTTGCTGATCCACTAAGTCAAAGATATTGGTAGCGACGCAGGGAAAGACAACGGAGAGGACTTCTTTATCGCCCGTGGTGATCCGAAACTGGCTCGGGTAGGCCGCTCCCGTGACGCCTTTATCGGGAGCGTAGTCAATGTCGCCGGTCTTCTCGTCCATGTGGTACGACTCGACACGGTGTTCCTGGTTATCCGCTGTCGTGGGGGGCAGTCCCTTAAAGGCAAAACTGGACTTGCCCTCTTTACCGGTAAAGCCACCTTGGTCATCCCCAACCATCTGGATAAAGTTGGCGCGTACTCCGATAAAGCTCTTGGTGTTGGAGTTGTGCGGCACGACCACTAAAGCGCGGTCTACGGGGTCGCTTGGCACTAGCGAGCGTCGCGGCTCATACTCTCGAACACGGCCCTTGAGGGTGGCAAAGCCTGAGCGCAGGCCCATACGTGTCCACTGGCAGGTCTTGTAGAGTGGGATCTGCTTCTTGGGGTCGGCATTCTGGTCGTTGGGATCGTTGACATAGTGCTGGAGCAAACACACAAAGGTCTTGAGCTGGAGCGCTAGATTGGCGATATTGACTTTCTCAAACGTGTCAAAGGGCGTGTCAACTTGGTTGCGGGAGTCGTCAATGGAGGCGAAGGTGACGCCAAAGCCACCTGCCATCCCGACAATCTCGGAGTCGAAGGCAGGCTTTCCGGGGATAAAGTTGCGCCAGCTCTTGCCATCCACGGGATTGACACCATCCGAGAAGCGCTTCTTGGCATCGTAGCCTAAGACTTCCGCGACTTTGTCGTTGTTCTCACGGGCCACACGGGCGATATCGGAGTAGAGATTCTGGGTATCTTCCCGGACATTAACCAGATGCGCTTTATAGAAAATCCCCAGCGAGCGGGTCTGGCTTGCGAGGTCTAAGCCTACCCAGAGATAGATCGGGTCACTCGGGTCTTTGGCCTGCCCAAAGAGCTTGGCGAAGGGGCCGGGGACTTGCCAGTCGTCTATGTGGTTGTCGAGGAACTCGCGGACGCCTTGGAGCCCAAGGCAGTGGCCTGAAGTGGCTAAAAACCAGATCGTGCGCTCATGTCCGACCTTCTGAAACGTCCGCGCAGTCTGCAAGAGCCCCGCGATTCCGCCTGCCTGCTCGGCTGCGGGAGCGAGTGCCGGGACAACGGACATGCCGTCGTAGTAGGACTGCACCACGATAATCTGCTTGGCGATCTTGGGGTCTTTGCTCTGGCCGGGAAGCACGCCGATAAAGTTCTTGGCCTGCACCCGATCCCACTTCATCTCCGCGTGGAGCGTCGCCTTTAAGCTCTTGCGGGAAAGGGAGAGGGCTTGAAGCGCGGCGGCATCGCTCTTTTTGATAAAGAAGCGGGGGATCGAGAGAGGAATCGAGACGAACTTGGCCTCAGCCTCACCGCGCATGGTCTTGTCGGGCTCGATAAAGACCACGGCCTTGGCCCCGAGACGCGGTGCGTTGAGCCAGTCGGTGCCGGAGTTGAAGTCTACGAGAACAATCGCGCCTTCGACCTCTTTGCCGTTAAAGGAGCCGAGCAGCCCATTGCCCGCGTAGATCAATGGCCCGCTCAGTCCCTCCTCGGGGAGCTGGCTGGTGCGGACAAGATTAGGCCAGATGCAGTAGAGGGGGTAGGTCTTGCCATTGGCATCAAGCCGTGCTCCCTTGTCCATCGGCACCGTCGCCGTGAACATCTCAGACTTCACATTGTCACTGCCAAAGAGCTTCTTGAACTCCTGCTCAACATAGGCGGCGGCGTATTTTTCACCGGGGTAGCCCACGACCCGCGAGCCATTTGAGGACAGCTCGCGAATGGTCTGTGCCAGCGCTTGATCATTCACCGTCGCTGTCAGAGCTTTATACTTTTCCGCCAGAGCCGGGTCAACTGCTGCCCGGACCGACGAAGAGACTGCGACTAGCGCCGTCAGCAAGAGTGTCGCCTGACGGACAACGCGCGCAAGAGTCATCATCGAGAAGTTCCTTCGTACCACATCCCCCGTCACCGGAGGTATTCGTCGTGATAATAGCACGTTAAGCTAATTCGCCGCAACCAGGGCAAATTCCTGCCTGAAACCAAAGGGGTATGTCAGCTACTTCGTGAGATGAATCTGGGTACAATGCTTACATGCCTGATCTAATTGTGCCGCTCTATAAACTGCCTGCCGTAGACGACGAACTTGTGCGCCTTCGTGCCGAGGGAATCGTGGTGCGCCGGGCGTTTCCCTTTGAGCTTTCTCGCACCCGCCGCTTTATTGCGAAAACGTTTTCGGAGAGCTGGGCCGATGAAACCCAAGCGGGCTTCGCTCGCCAGCCGATTACTTGCTGGATCGCGATCTACGAGAAACGTGTCATTGGGTTTGCCTGTGTTGATGCCACGATGCGGGGCTTTTTTGGCCCCACGGGCGTTGATCCTACGTTTCGAGGACGGGGAGTCGGAGCCGCTTTATTGCTCGCGGCACTTCACGGACTGAAAGAAATTGGCTATGGCTACGGTATAATTGCCGGGGCAGGACCGGTGGCTTTCTACGAGAAATGCTGCGGCGCGACCGTTATTGAAGGTTCTGAGCCGGGCATCTACGTGGATATGCTCGAGGCGGATGGTGAGGAAAGTACACGTTAGGGACGATAATAGAGCCATGCCACTTGAAGACGACAACACCGAGTTTGAGATTCCTCATGATGTGGAGGCGATCCTGCGCCGTCAGGACGAGGCAATGGCTTTGCTGGAGCGCCTGCGTACTGCCGAGCCGTTTCGCCGCCCTAGGGCCGACCAGCAGGGGGCAAAGCGCCGCGAGTTCCGACGCTGGCCACTCCCTGAGGGGGTGAGCCTAGAGCTTCATGACAGCGCGGGTTGGAAGCCTGCCGATGTGATGGACATGGGAGTGGGTGGCGCGCGCCTCAACAAACTTCCCAGCTTCGCCGATGGTCCGACACCAGCCCGACTGAAATCACCCTCGTCGCAGGCCGTGCTTGTGCTCTGCGATGTGATGTGGAAAGACAACGACGGTCGAGCTGGTATTCGCTTTGAGTTCCGTGATGAAGACGAGCGTGACAACTGGTCAGGCGGCCTCATTGATGCCCTCCTCGCCCGCCACGCCGTGAGCTGAAAGTTCCCCCTAACCCCCGCTACGCGGGGGGACAAATAGGAAGAAGTTTTCTTAGATCCCCCCCGTCCGGGTACCCCGCGAAGCGAGGGTGGTGGGGATGGGGGGGTGAGGATTTTATGAAACGAATTGGATTGATGGGCTGTGGGGTTGTCGCCGACTACGGACACTCGCACGCAATCGCCCAGACGGATGGCCTAAGTTTAGCCGCACTCTACGATCCGAACCCCGAGGCACTTGCCCGGCTCGCGGCACGCTACCCCGATGCCCATGCCTTCACGGATATTGAGGCATTCTGGCGCTGTGGGCTCGATGCCGTCTCGATCACGTCCCCCGCACCCGTGCACCTCGACAACCTGCGTGGCGCGGCTCAGCATGGCCTGCACGTGCTCTGCGAGAAGCCTCTCGGAATGGACGAAGACGAGATCGAGGAGATGATCGCCCTTGCGGATAAAGCTGGAATCCTCTTCGCGACCGCACTTTGCTACCGCTTTAGCCCCGTTGCACAGAGAATCAAGCAGCTGATTGATGAGGGTGTGATTGGCGAGCTTCGCGCCCAGCGCCTCATCTACCTCTGGAACCTGCACGGCAAGTGGGAGACCGATGCGCACGGCAATCGCTTTGAGTCCGCACGGCGGCTAGGGCGCTTCGAGGAAGGTGGGCCGCTGGTTGACTGTGGCGTGCACCAAATAGATCTCGCGCTCTGGTGGACAGGCTCTGAGGTTGTCCGGCAGCATGCGGCAGCGGCTTGGATCGAGGAGCACGAGGCACCCGGCCATGTCTGGATGCACATGGATCATGCCAGTGGCTGTCATACGTGTGTCGAGATTAGCTTTTCCTACACCCACACCGCCCGCGACCCTTATGATATCTTCACCTACGAGCTGATCGGAACCGAGGGCCTGATTCGTTACGTCCGAGACGGCTGGTTCTTCGAGGTGCGCAACGGGCAGGGAACCGTGCGCCTTCCCGGTGCCAGCGAGAAAGACTTCCACGGCATGTACGCCGCCTGGCGCGATGCCCTCTACACCGGAAACCTTGGCAATGTTCCCTCAGCCCGTGATGGCCTCCATGTCACCCAGCTCTCCCGCCGCGCCACCGAGGCGGCAATGGCCACACGCTACCGAAAGTAGTATGGTTAGGGAGGAAGCGGGATCTGGGTCATAGTCAGCCGAACCCGTGGCGCTCCAAGTGCCCCTTCAGGAACTGCGAACATGATCGTCAGCCATGAGCGTCCCTGGGATGAATAGGTTCTTCCCTGAATGAGTACCTGATTTCTCTGCAGGACATAGCTGGGCACCGACCCACCGCGCCGTATGAGATCGGCAATGAGTGGATTGAGCAGTCGCTAATAATCTGCCCAATCAAAAACTCATGAACGCTATAAGGATTAGGTATATCCTCGAAAGGCCAATTTGCTGGATCTGATACTGATGGAGCGCTGCTTGTAACGAGTGCAGTGCCACCTAGACAATAAGGAAATGGATCAATGGGAGAAGTATCTTCTATTGTCAGCGAACTAAATGACCATTGGGCATGGGCAGGCAGAGAAGACAAGACGAGACTTAATAATGAAACTATCGCAAGTGAGCTAAACTTCATTTTAAACAATCTCCACTGGACTTGTAGCCGACCACGGACTTGTAGCCGACTGTCTGGAGTATAGCTCTAGTTTAGAATAATGTCAACAAGCATACAGGGGTACAAGACAAATAAGTGATGAGGCAAATGGATGCGAGGCGTTGCTAATTTCTCGTGGAACGCCGGATCTCCTCTGAATGTAGTGTGCTGTGTCACTTTTCTCCGGTGAGACGAACCTGGAGTCTCGCAGACTTGCTATGCTCTGGAAAAGGCAGACTCTGTCGCGGCAAAAAGAGCAAGTATACATCTCCAAGTGCTCCTTGCCGACAATAACCAACATGACGAATATTTTTCTTTGTCTGGTCGCGCTTGCCCTGCTTAGTGGCTGTGAGCGTGAGGCCACCCCGGAAGCGGCGGTACAGACAGCCGTGCAGAGCAAAGACCGGGCAGCGACTCTTCAGAAAGAAAGTCAGCAGCGGGTTTCGGAAGCGGATGCGATTGTGGGGGGAAAGTAGAGCCGATGTGCTATACTGACCTGGTAATTTTGGGAGGCAGAAAACCTTGAGTTGGAATCGGGACGCTCACTACGTCGTAGGGGCTGATCTAGGTGGGACAAATATCCGAGCGGCTGTACTGGATCGGGCGGGCAAGATGCTGGGGCACGGCAAGCGGCCCTCGCTGGCACAAGAAGGCTCCGCACGAACCGTCGGGCAGATCAAGCAGGCGGTTGAGGAAGCGATCTCGGAGTCGGGCGTTGCTCTCTCTGAGATCGGTGGGATGGGAATTGGTGTCCCTGGGCACATTGATCCTGCGGGTAAGAAAGTCCTCTGGGCTCCCAACTTCTACGAGGAGGGCTTTCCGTATCGGAATATCTCCCTCGCCGACCCGATTGCGGAGGCGACGGGGCTTCCTGTGCTGATGGGCAACGATGCCAATGTCGCGGCCATGGGGGAGTTTCGCTTTGGCGCGGGGCGTGACACCCGAACCATGGTGATGTTCACCCTGGGCACTGGTGTGGGCGGAGGGCTGATTCTGGATGGCAAGCTCTGGACGGGCTTTACCGGGGGGGCGGGCGAGCTGGGGCACATCGTTATCGCCGCTGGAGAGCGTGGTGGCGCGGCGTCTTTTGGAAGCCTAGAGTCTATGGCACAGATCTCTGCCATCTGTGAGCGGGCATCGCGCAAGCTCTGCCAAGGCCGCAAGAGCCTTCTGGCAGAGGTTAGTGGCTACGACTGGCACCGAATCACCCCGAAAGATATCGCGGATGCCGCAAAAGCAGGCGATGCGGTCGCGCTGGAAGTGCTGGAGGAGACGGGCTACTACATCGGGCTTGGTGTGACCTCGGTTGTCATGCTCCTCAACCCTGAGAAGATCGTGATTGGTGGGGGAGTGGCTGGTGCAGGAGATCTCCTCTTCGAGCCGATCCGTCGCACAGCGTTCGCCAACTCGTCGAGCACGCTCATCAAAGACTGCCAGATTATCCCCGCGGAGCTCGGCGACGATGCGGGAATCTACGGCGGCGCGGGCCTCGTCTTCGATGCGCTAGAGAGCGCTGCTTAACGCCGTGACTTGGGCAGGCTGGGCGCTTCTCTCAGCCTGCTTTGCAGCGCTCACCGCGATTCTGTCCAAGATTGGGATTCAGGGGATCCCTTCCAATCTAGCGATGGCGGTACGAACTACGGTGGTGCTCGTTGCGGCTTGGGGGCTGGTGCTGGCACGTGGTGAAGCTAAGGAACTGACGGCACTCCCCCCTAAAACGCTCCTCTTCCTCGTCCTCTCGGGCCTCGCGACAGGCGCTTCGTGGATGTGTTACTTCAAGGCACTGGCGCTCGGGCCCGTCTCTAAAGTCGCTCCCATTGACAAGCTCAGCTTCGTGCTTGCCACCGTCCTTGCGGTTGTTTTTCTGCGGGAGAAACTGACCTGGCAGCTTGGCGTCGGGTGCGCTCTGATCGTGACGGGTGTGCTTTTGACGCTAAAAGGCTAAAAAAGCCCCCTTCGGCATCGCGAAGGGGGCTTTTGAGCTAGCCCTTTTTACCACCGGGCTTGGCACCCGTGGGGGGGGCACCGCCGGGGCCACCGCCACCCATGAAGCGTTGCATCATTTTCTTGCGCTCTTCTTCTAGCTTCTTCTTCTGCTCGGGAGTCAGGATGGCGTTGATCTGCTCGGTGTACTTCTTGCGCATCGCGTCCATCTCAGCACGCTGTTTGTCCGTAACGGCCTTGAGCTTGGTCTTCTGAGCGTCGGTCAGGCCAAGGTTCTCATACATACGCATGCCGCCACCGCCACCACGGCCACCACCAAATCCGCCGCCGCCACCAAATCCGCCGCCACCGCCAGGAGGGCCTCCTTGACCACCGCCACCAGGTCGCTGCGCAAACGCTGCACCGCCAACCATCAGGATGGCAGCAAGGGTTAAAATCGTTGTCTTCATGGAAATCACTACTCCTTTCCTACCACTATAGGCGGCAATCATTAAAAAGTTCTGTAAACTTGCTAAGGCACTCTCGGCCACGTTGCGTATTCTTTCACAAAGCGGACAACCACGTCCGTGGCTGTTTGGATAAGCAGCTCCCCTTTTTCGGGTGTGGCATCGTCGGGGAAGCCAAACGCGCCGGTCTCACTGCCTTGCTCCATCGTGCGAATAACCGAGAGACGATTGTTTTTGATATGGTCGGGGCTCCAGAATGCGGAGTCAATATCGCGTCGCGCGGCGGGACGAGCCGCTTGCACCAGCTCAGGATGCGTTACTTGAATCACGCTCGTTTCCCACTCACACGCATGGATCACTTTTTTCTGAACCAGCCCTAGGGCCGCCAGCTCTGGCTGGGCAAGCTCGAACCAGGAGCCCACACACAGATAGAGCTCGGGGAGTATCACGCGATGCCGTAGCTGGACTTCGAGCAGCGCTGACTGCGCAGGGACGATATTTCCGGCGTGGGAGTTGAGGAAAAAGAGCTTACGAAATCCGGCCCCGATCAAGCTCTCAGCCATGTCCTCGATCACGCTCCGGTACGTGGTTTGAGAGAGGCTAATCGTGCCTGGAAAGCTCAAGTGGTGGTGGCTCGCGCCCGTCCAGAGCATCGGGGTAAAGACAGCGATCTCTTCCGTAGCCGCCTCCACGCGCTTGGCAATCTCACTCCCAATCATCGAGTCCGTGAGTAATGGTAGGTGGTGCCCATGCTGCTCCAGCGACCCAATCGGGCACACCACGACCCGATCGTTTAGCGCCGCAATCTCTGTCCAGTTTCTCTCGCCTAGTTGCATGTGTCACGGTTCGCCAGCGACGGGTACAATCCCTTCCATGAGTTCCTATTTATGGCCACGGCCTCTCCGCCCTGGTGGCGTGATCGGTATTTGCTCACCTGCGGGTGCGGCTCCTGCGGGTGAGGTTGAGCGTGGTGCGGCAGCGCTGCGGCGTCGGGGCTACACGGTCATTGTTGCCCCTAACGCGACCGCAACGCATCCCGAGTGCAACTACTTAGCAGGCACCGAAGTGCAGCGCCTTGCGGATCTAAATGAGCTGATCCACAATCCCGAGATTGACTGTATTCTCACCGCGCGTGGGGGGTACGGCTCCGGGAAGCTGCTGGATGGGATTGACTACGCGGCATTTCGCACCGATCCTAAGACTCTGGTGGGCTACTCAGACATCACGGCGCTGAACTTAGCGCTGGCGGCACACGGAGTTATCAGCTACTCAGGGATCATGGCGACATCAGGCGATGGTTTTGGCGAAAACACACTCGATCCCTTCTCGGAGGCGAGCTTTTTTCAGGCCGTGCGCCAAGAGAATTTCGTGTTTGCACAGCCCGATGATGCGCCGCTCACGGTCCACCGTGGTGGGACAAGTGTCGCCGGGCGGCTGGTGCCCGTCTGTCTGAGTCTGCTGGAGTCGCTGGCCTCCACTAAGTACGTCCCTGACCTTACCGGAGCCTTGTTGCTGATCGAAGATGTCACCGAGGAGCTCTACGCGGTGGATCGTGCGCTTACCCAGCTACGGCTCTCAGGCGTGCTGGGCAAGCTCAACGGACTATTAATTGGCTCCTTCAATGGCTGGAAGGACGAGCGCGACGAGATTCTTGCCCAGCACGTTCCGCGCTTGGCGCTTGAGCTGACTCCCGAGAGCGTTGCCGTCGTCTCAGGCTTTGTCTACGGCCACATCCCACGTCGCTTCACGCTTCCGATGGGAGCCCAAGCCACCGTAGACTGCGATACCGGACAGCTCTTTATCGCTCGCCCATAGCGCTTTGTTGTTCCTCTTTCTCGTCTTTTTCATCTCGGAGATCGGGCAGAAGAAGCGAGAAAACGAGGGCTAGGACAAAGAGCGGAGTGAGCCACAGTAGCGAGAGGCGCATGTCCCCAACGGGGTTGATGAGCTGGAAGAAGACGGTTCCGAAGGCTGCAAAAATCCGCCCGATATTGTAGCAAAAGCCTGCCCCGGTGGTTCGCAGGAGAGTGGGGAAGAGCGGGGGAAGGTACATGGTGAAGAGCCCGAAGACTCCTGAGAAGAACCCGACAATGGGCAAGAGGGGAAGCAGAGAGACACTGTCTCTTGGGACGATAAAGGTTGCGAAGTTGGCGAGGCCAAACCCGAGAAACATCAGGGCAATCGCCTTCCGGTAGCCGAGCTTCTTGGCCAGGAAACCTGCAAAGAAGTTCCCTCCAATCGAGATGCCGATAATGAGCCCGAACGCCTTGCTGGCAAGCTGGCTAACCCCGACTTTCCCAAGCGCTTGCACGTCTGGGAGGCTGCGTAGGTACTGAAGGTTCCAAAACTGAAAGGCCCACCAGGCAGTCAACGAGGTAGCACAGACGGCGATAACGCGCAGTGTCGTGGGGCGAACGCTGCCTTTGAAGAGATCCTTGATACCTGGCTTTTCTCCGTCTTGACTCTGCGCACTGTGCCACTCCTCGGTTTCAGGGACATGGCGACGGATCCAGAAGACAAAGAGGGCGGGGAGGATTCCCACTAAAAAGACCCACTTCTCGTAGCCGGCCATTTGGTAGGTGGTAAACGTAGCAAGCAGCACCCCAAGGTTGACAGCGGTCTGCAGGCACGCGGCGATCCAGGCACGCCAGCTCTTGGGCCAAGTCTCAGAGAGCAGCGCGGAGCCGACGGCCCACTCGCCCCCGATTCCCAGCGCGGCGATAAAGCGGAAGATTAAGAGCATCCACCAGTTCTGGGCAAATGAGGAGAGGCCAGTGAAAAGCGCGTAGGTCAGGATCGTTAAGCTTAAGGACTTGCTACGGCCCAGAATATCGCCCAGCCGTCCAAAGAACGCCCCTCCGAGCGCCCAGCCAATCAGAAAGGCCGCCTGAATAAAGGCCGCTTTTTCTTTCACCTCGGGCGAGGTTGTTGACTCACTGTTGAGGAGATAGGCCACGAAAACGGGAGCCACCACGGTGTAGAGGTGCATGTCGAGGCCGTCGAAAAGCCAGCCAAGCCATGCGGCAATGCCAGATTTCCACTGCTGAGGGGAAAGGGATTTTATCGTCATTTTTTCTTTTTGGGGGTTGGTTTTGGTACTGTTTTTGGGGCTGGTTTCCAGGAAGGCTTTGAAATCTCGAAAGGCTTTGGGGTCGGAGCCTTTCCCGTGGTGAACTGCCAGGTGCGGGTAATCTCACGGCCCATAGGGGTCTTTACTGCGATTCGTGCCTGATAGGTACTCAGTGGGAGGAGCGGCTTCTTGGGCATCAGCAAGATGGTGTCATCAAGGGCATCGTCGTTTTCGGGAGAGTTGAGGTGGCAGGCAACCGGCTGGTTGCCCGGTCCCGTGACACTGGCATCTAGGAGTGTCAGGCTGCCTTCTTCTCCAAAGACATGGAGGGTAATGGGATAGCCTGTGATTCGTTCTACACCTGGGTAGAGGCGTAGGGGATCGGGGATCTCGACTTCGTCCCAGCGAACCGCGACATTGAGCTGGCCATCGGCCGGGTAGACCAGCGACTCTTGCTGATCGGTGAGGGCGCAGAGCAGGGTCACGCGGTTGCCTGCTAGCCCGGCCCCGACATCAAACGCGCCGGGCTGAAGGAGCGCGGAGCGGTGATACGGTGCGTCCATCAAGTGCTGGACCGCTACCGGACCGCTCTCTCCACTGGCAATGACCTCGTAGCTGAGGCCAAAGTAGCCCGATCTTTCACTGCGCTCCGTATGGTCTTTGCCGAAGAACTCAGGCTTGCCTGGCTGTTGCTCATGGGTGGAACTCAGGCGGTTCACCAGCAAGTAGCGGCTGTGTCGAGCCGCAGCGTGGCAAAGAGCGGGCTGGATCTTGGCATCGGGGAGCAGGGCGGCGCGGCGGAGCTGGTTGAGTTTGGCGACGGTCTCTTGCTGCGCGAAATCGGGAGCAGGCGGCGGGGGAGGCTGTGGGACGCGGGTAAACTCCCACTCCATCTCGACTCCTTTGTCTGTGGAGAACCACGCCTCGCAGAACGCTTTCAGAGTTCCGAGCGGCAGAGGCTCCTGCGGCTTCCCGATAATGCTCTTTGTCTCGACGTCGTAGTGGGTGGGGATGGGCCTGCCATTGACCTTCATCTGGACGCGCCGGATCTGCGCCCCTCCCTTGGGCCGCATCTCCCAGACGAGCTGTGGGCGCTCCTGCGGGATCTTGCCCTGCGGATGCGGCTCTGAGCCTTCCCAGAGATCCTGATGCCAAGCTCGCTTCAACGCATCTCCTGACCACCTGTGACATTGATGGCCTGTCCTGTCATGTAGCCCGCGTCCTCGGTGCAGAGAAAGACCACGACTCCCGCAATATCGTTGTAAGTTGCGCCCCGGCCCAGTGGCACCTGCGACTCGTACTTGGCGCGTACTTGCTCCAGAGTCAGGCCCTGGGTCTGGGCGTACTGGGCAAAGAGCGAGTCCTGCCAGAGAGAGCCATCGAGTAGGTTTCCCGGACAGACACAGTTCACGCGGACACCATGCGGGGCCATGTCGAGCGCCATGCTCTGGGTGAGGCCAACTCCCCCAAACTTGCTCGCCGCATACGCTGAGTTGCGAAAGCTGCCTTTCTTGCCAGACTTGGAGTTGATCTGAACAATGCACCCGGATTTTTGCAGTGCCATCTGTTTACACGCCGCCTGCGCCGAGATAAAGTAGCCGTTTAAGTTCACCTCAATGACTTTCTTCCACTTCTCCGGCTCAAACTCACAGACATCACCCGCAATTAAGATCCCCGCATTGGCGATCAAAATATCGAGCTTGCCAAATGCCTCAACGGCTCTCGCAACCATCGCTGCACAGTCACTCTCGCTTGTGACGTCGGCACGCATCCCGATTGCACTGCCTCCGATCTTTGCCGCCGCCGTGATCGCTTTTTCCTCGCTCATGTCGGCGAGAAGCACAGAGCAACCTTCGTCTATGAAGCGCTGAGCCAGCGCCTCCCCGAGCCCCTGAGCCGCGCCCGTCACAATCGCCGATTTACCTTGAAGTCGCATAGACCTAAATTATAACCCAGATTCAGTGGGAGTTGCTTTGGAAAACAACGTAAAGCTTTCTTAACACTGTGCTGGCTCTTAACCCGTACCCTGAGGGCTATGAGTAAGCTGGGCACGTCTGTGCTCTGTATCGTTGCCGCATTTGGGACGTATTTTTGTATGTACGGCCTGCGCAAACCCTTCACGTCAGCCAGCTACGATGCGCAGCTCTTTTGGGGGCTGGACTATAAAACGGTGCTGGTGACGGCTCAAGTGCTGGGCTACACGTTGTCAAAGTTTCTGGGCATCTCAGTGATTGGGGGGATGGTGCCAGAGCGCCGGGTGAAGACGCTTCTTGCCTTGGTGGGTGTCGCTTTGTTGGCACTCTTGCTCTTCGCCATCACTCCTGCACCTTGGAATGTTTTGTGGCTCTTTGTGAATGGGCTCCCTCTTGGGATGGTTTTTGGGCTGGTCTTGAGTTTTCTGGAGGGACGCAGAGCCACTGAGGCACTTGCCGCTGGGCTCTGCGCTAGCTTTATCTTGGCCGATGGCGTTGCAAAGTCACTCGGGGCATGGCTCCTAGGAGTTGGGATTCCCGAGCCGTGGATGCCGTTTGTAGCAGGAGCCCTCGCCAGCGTGCCCTTGTTGCTCTTTGCTCTGCTCCTCACGCGAATCCCTTCGCCCTCTGCTGACGACATCCAGCAACGCAAGGAGCGGATTCCCATGACGGCGGGCCAGCGGGGCCAGCTCTTTCGGGCATGGGCGGGCGGCCTGCTACTGCTCATGGGCACCTACTTGCTCTTGACCGTGCTACGGAGCGTTCGTGCCGACTTTGCCCCGGAGCTTTGGAAAGAGCTGGGCTACGGTGGCCAGCCGAGTGTTTTTGCTCGCTCCGAGTTTCTGGTGATGGCGGGCGTGGTGGTCGCAAGTGGCCTCACCGTGCTGGTGCGGGACAATAAGCGTGCGTTTTTTCTGAGCCTCGGCAGCTGTGTGCTGGGCTTTGTTCTGGTGGGAGTGGCGCTCCTGGGGCGGGGTGCTTGGCTGAGCGGCTTCAGTTTTATGGTGCTGGTTGGCCTGGGCCTCTACCTTCCCTATGTCGCGATTCACACCACCATCTTCGAGCGCTTGCTGGCACTGGCGCAGCAGCGGGGCAATGTCGGCTACTTGCTCTATCTGGCCGACTCGTTTGGCTATCTGGGCTATGTTGGGGTAATGTTAGGCAAGAGCGCCTTGGCGCGAACAGGCCACTTTCTGGAGTTCTTCACTGGACTCGCAGGTGGCTCTGTAGGACTCTCAACAGTGATGCTTTTAGGGTGCGTGCTGTACTTCTCCCGTCGGACAGCAGCACCAGAAAACACGGAGGAGTGAGCATGAGCCGAGTGGGGCAAGTACAGGTTTTTTGGGGGCCGGAGCGTGGGCTGAGTCTTGAGGAGCTGCCCGTTCCAGAGCCACAGGGTGCGGAGATCCTGGTGCGCGTGACGGCGTGCACGCTCTGTGGAAGTGACCTGCACAGCTACACCGGGCGACGAGCCGTCTCCGTGCCCACGGTTCTGGGCCACGAGATTATCGGCGAGATTGATAGCCTGGGGCCGAGTGCACCGAGCCATGATTTCTGCGGCCAGCCCTTGCGCGTGGGTGATCGGGTGACCTGGGCACTGATCGCGTCTTGTGGCACGTGTTTTTACTGCTGCCGTGCGCTGCCCCAGAAGTGTGAGCGGCAGGTCAAGTATGGCCATGAGAAGGGAATTGGCTGGACGGGTGGACTGGGGGAGTTCTGTTTATTAGCACCGGGAACCGCGCTCTTTCGGCTACCCGATACGCTCCCCGATGCCGCAGCCTGCCCGCTCAGCTGCGCCACGGCGACCGTGGCGGCGGCGCTGCGCTCGGTGGGCGGCGTTTCTGGAAAGGCCGTGCTGATCCAAGGCGCAGGGATGCTGGGCTTGGCGGCCTGTGGGCTGGCAAAGGCCGCGGGGGCTGCCTTGGTTCTCTGTGCGGATCCTGATCCCGTGCGGCGGGCGCGTGCTGAGGAGTTCGGGGCCGACGTGCTACTTGCTCCCGAGCAGCTCCCCGAAGCCGTGCGACAGGCGACCGGTGGCTACGGGGCCGATGTTGCCCTGGAGCTCTCCGGGGTTCCCGTGGCCTTTACCGCAGGGCTCCTCAGCCTGCGCCTAGGCGGGAGCTTCGCGCTGGTGGGCGCAGTCTTTCCCGCGGAGCCCGTTGCGCTTCAAATCGAGACCTTGGTGCGCCGTAACTTGCCCCTGATAGGGGTGCACAACTATCTACCCGAGGATCTGGCCACCGCTCTTCGTTTCCTGGCTTCCCCTACAAGCGCAGCACTCTTCGAATCGCTGGTGACCGCGTGGTTTCCTCTGGCATCTGCAGCAGAGGCTTTCCAGGCTGCACATGAGCCTGGTGCCTTTCGGGTAGGCGTGCGCATCAGCCACTAGCGTGTTCGTCCTACGGGAAAGCGCAAACTAGCAGTGACAAAGCCGGAACCGAAGGCATACTGGGCTTGCTCAAAGAAAACGTAATCTCGCAGCCCTCCGTAGATGTGATGACTCGCCACGGGGCAGGCTTGTCTTCGAGCAGCGCCTCCGGCACACGCTTCACATAGGGCACACGCACTTGCGCAGCCTGCCTGTCCACGATAATCGCCTCGGGATAGCGCACCTCCCCCAGCTTCTGCGCGAGCTTTGCGTGTGGGTCTTTGATGCGAGGCAGGGTTAGCGTTGGCTCCTTCGCCCGAGCTGAGAACGCCGCCTCACTCTCGGAGTCGTTGGGGTTGAGTAGGACAAAGCGAATGCCACGCGCCCCAAACTCCGTGCCCAGCGCCTGCATCCGGCTGGCGTACTGCCGGGCCACGGGGCACTGCGTTGAGGTGATGAAATAGACCATATAACCCTTCGCGGAGCCGGAGGGTGGCGAGCCTAAGCGAGCCGGGAGGCTGATTTGGTTCGGCAGGGCGAGGAGGGGGATAGGGCTAAGTGACCAGAGTTTCGTGGAGCCATTATCTGCCACTCTTGTCTTTGGCACATCGGGCTGTAGAGCGAGATTTTTCTAGGCCGAATGGAGTAGAGCAAAACCCATCGCTTTGCCGATCCGAATTGATTTTTGTGCCTCTAAACGGAAAGGCGATTGGCCTTATCCATCAATCGTTCAGAACCGGCGTCTGCAATGGCACGAAGGCTACCCAGACGCCTCCTTTGAGGGGGCGGCCAATGATTCGTGCCCCAGGGGCTACAAAGATAAAGTAAAATAGGGCCGTATGGCCGTTTTTTCGAAAGCCTTTGCGGAGCGCGAGAACCTAGAGAAGATCGTCACGCTGGGCGATTACTTAGCCATCAAGCAGAACCTTGAGACGCAGGGGATGCTGCGCTTTGTCAAAGAGGGCGGGGAGAGCGGCTATAGCGCCCACAAGCTAAAAGATGCGGAGGCAGCGGCAAAGCTTACACGCTGGGTGGATGCTCTGAGCAGCGAGCGCAAGTGGCCGATTAAGCGCTTCACGGAGCAGATTAGTCCGATGCTTGCGGAAGAGATCGCCGTGGCCGTCGCGCCCTCACACAACCCCTTTATTTCCGAGACACCGATTCGGGCGCTGGCGCAAAAGCTCGCCGATTCTGGCGGGAGAGTGGATGCCACCGAGTGCTTGCGCCGCCACACCAAGATTCGGCGCATCGGCTACGGTGGGCCGAGCTACTCACACCTGCACTTAGAGACCATAGAAGTCCAAAACGAGACGCTCTTTTTCGGCAAGCCCGTACTGCTCCTCGACGACATTGCGCGCTCTGGCGCGACGTTAAAGGCCTGCCGCCGCCTGCTTCTCGACCACGGAGCCGCCGAAGTGCAGATGCTGGCACTGGGCCGTGTCTGGCGTGGCTAAAATACCGCTCCAGTGTTCCTGTGGAACTACCGATAACTGGAATGCGAAGCTCTGAGTTCTCCTTAGAGCCGAGAGCGAGACGAGACTAAACCCCGTCAGGCATATTACTGCCTGACGGTTTTTTTGGGGGCTCTTGCCAGTGCTGCCACATAGCCTGGCGCAGGGTGAAGAGGCACCAGCTCGTAGCGCTCCGCGATCCACGGCTCTGGTTCTGGCCAGATCGTACGCTTGAGAAGTGGCGAGGAGAAGCCGCCGCCCTCCGCCTTGATCACCGCCTCTTTGCGCGTCCAAATAGCAAAGAAATCGTCATGGGTGCGAAGCTGCCTGAGCTCGCTGTCTGTAAAAACACGACGGCCCAGCTCGTGGGGATCGAAGTCCGTTCGCAGCTTCTCGATGTCCACGCCCTCTGCCCCTAGTGCGATCAGCGCAAGGTTATTGCTGTGCGAGACATTGAAGGCGATGTCTGAGCACTGGGGTTTCCCTTGAGGGCCGTAGGTGAAAACGACCCCCTCTGGGGCAATGCCAAGCTCCTCGCCTAGCAAGAGCCGCAAAGCACTGCGGCAGGCCGTGTAGCGCTGGCGGTCTTGGGCAAAGCGAAAGCGCTCGGCGCGGGCTTGCTCGTCGGGCGAGAGGCAGGGGGAAGGAGTTGGCCTGTCCAGCTCAAGCTGCCAGACCACCACTCCCTCCGGTGCCTCTAGCGGTGTCATGCTGCCTGGATAAGTCGTAGAGTCGGGGGGGCGAGCCTCTGGGTTAGCTCCTCCGCGAGGGTCTTGACAAACGGCTCCTGGATTAAAAGATGATGGTCGCCGGGGATATCGCAGATCTCGACCTGCGGAAGTACCTCACCCCAGAACAGGTGCGCATCCCACGGCTCACTGTGCTCTTGTGCTCGGAACAGAGTCACAGGGGCATTGTAGACTTCTGGGAAGTGCGCATGGATCGCCGTTTCTTGTGCTTGACGAACCCGACCTAGTGTCTCCCAGAACGCCTGCTCCGGCTCGGCGTTTACCATAGGTTTCAGCCGATCCTGCACTTTCTGAAGGCGACGTTTCAGATACTCGCCTTGGCTCTTGGTGTCGAGCTTGCGGAACATATTAAAGTGGGCCGCGAGCCGCTGCTTGGTGGTCTCGGGGTTGGTGAACTCTGGGTTCTGGCGGTGGTACTCGGGGGCGTAGCTGTCGAACATGCTGACAAACTCTACCACATGCCCGTTGCCTCGAAGCACACGTGCCACTTCCAGCGCGACAATTCCACCGGACGAGAACCCCGCAAGACGATAGGAGCCGTCCGGGTATTGCTGGCGAATCAGCGCAGCATAGTCTTGGGCCATGGCGCACATAGACTCGTGGGGCTCCGTCTCACCGTCCATACCCGCCGCCTCGATGGCAAAGACCGGCTGATCGTCTCCGAGGTGCTTGGCGAGATCCTGGTAGAGCACGACGATCCCCTGGACATGATGGATCAGAAAGAGCGGCGTGCGGCTGCCTTTAGGATTGATAGGGACGAGCGTGCCGCGCGCCATCTCCCCCGGCTCGTTCCTCGCCGTCCCCTCTTCCCCAACGGCTCGCACGCTCGTGGGAAGAGGGGCAATTCGTGCCGCGATTCCATTGGGAGTGGGGGTTGCAAAGAGGGCCGAGAGCGGGAGGCGCTTGCCAAACTCCGTCTCAATTCGGGCGAAGAGGCGAATGGCTTTGAGTGAGTCACCGCCCAGAGCGAAGAAGTCATCGTCGGGGGCGACGGACTCTAGCCCGAGGGCTTCGGCGAACAGGGCTTCTAGTTTTCCGACTGAACCCACCCCGCCTTGGCCATCTCCCCGGCTTCGCCGACCCTCTTCCTGTGGCGCTCGTACCTCGCTAGGAAGAGGGTTGATGAGAGTGAGTTTTGCTTTATCTACTTTGCCATTTGCATTGAGTGGCAGCGCGTCTACGGAGACAATCGTGGACGGAACAAGGTAGGGTGGAAGTGCGAGCTGGAGGGCTTGCTTTAGTGTGTTTGGTTCCACCTCAGCTACCACATAGGCAACCAGAGTGCGGCTGCCGTGGGTATCTGTGGGGGCGAGGGCGGCAGCTTCGTGGACGCCAGGGAGACGACAGAGGGCTGCTTCAAGCTCCCCTAGCTCGACACGATTCCCGCGAATCTTGACTTGTGCATCGGCGCGGCCGAGGAACTCTATGCAGCCGTTGGGTTGCCAGCGTGCCAGGTCCCCCGTGCGATAGAGGCGCTCGCCACGCACCTCGACAAACGTCTCCGTCGTGCGCTCGGAATCGTTGTGGTAGCCGAGGGCGAGGCCATCGCCGCCTGTGCAGAGCTCCCCGACAATCCCAATCGGGCAGGGTTGCCTGTTGGCATCGAGAATCCGAACGGTGGTGCCCGTGATGGGCTTGCCAATCGGAATGCTCACGCCCTGCGTGTCGGCCTCCGTGATGGCATGGACACAGGTAAATGTCGTGTTCTCCGTCGGTCCGTAGCCATTGAAGAGGCGCGTCTGGGGGAGTGCCTGTATTGCCCTTGACACGTGCGGCGTTGAGAGCACGTCACCGCCAGCCAGAAGCTGCCGAACCCCCGTAAAGTCCGAGAGGCCACTGTCTACCAGCGCATGGAATAGCCCCGCCGTGAGCCAGAGCGTCGTGACGTTGTTTTTACGCACCGTCTCCCCCAGCTCTGAGAGGGTCAGCGGCCCCTCAGGAGCAACCACCAGTGTGCCGCCGTTGAGGAGCGGCCCAAAGATCTCCAGAAGCGTCGCATCAAAGGCGAAGGCAGAATGGAACAGAAAGGTTTGGTTGCCAAACTCCAGCCAGTCGGCGCCTTTGACGAGCCGTGCGATAGCCTTCTGCGTGACCTGCACGCCCTTCGGCGTGCCCGTGGAGCCCGAGGTGTAGAGGAGGGCGGCCAACCCTCCTCCCTTCGCTTCGCTCTTCCCTCCTCCGGGTGCCCTCTGGGCGTTTGGGAGGAGGGCTGTGGAGGAGGGCTCAATCACTGCGACTGCACCACTATGATTGCGCAGCCACTCGCGGCGCTCGTCGGGGTAGGTGGGGTCTATGGGAATATAGAACGCCTCGGCACTCAGAACTCCCAGAACACTCGTAATGGTCTGGAGCGACCGAGGAAGCTCGATGGCGACGCCTTGACCGTGCTGTACTCCCAACTCCCGGAGCTGTGCGGCAAGCGTATCGACGCTCAATTTCAGCTCGGCGTAGGTGAGGGACTGCGTGCCATCGGTGACGGCGACGGCATCTGGCGTTTTCGTGACTTGCTCGGTGAAGAGTGTTGCGAGCGGTGCAAAGCTTCGTCCCACTTTTCCACCATCGCCCCAAGTTGTGAGCTGTGCAGATTCGGTAGGCATGAGCAGGGGAAGCGTGGCGATCTCGCTCTCAGGCTGCGCCAGAATGCCTTCAAGAAGCGTCTCAAAGTGGGCCAGCCAGCGCGTGATAGTCTCGGCGAGGAAGAGATCGGTGTTGTAGCTCGCCTCCACCTCAATTGTCTTGCCATCGTCCACTAAGTTAAAGCCCAGCTCGAACTGGTAGGCGACACGGGGGGCTTTGCTCATGTGGCTGCTAAGACCGACGAAGCCCAAGTCGCCGCCACCAGTGCGCTCTAGGTTGAACGTGGTCGAGATCAGTGGGTTGCGGCTCGGGTCGCGGGGCAGGTTCAGGGCGCTGACCAGAGTTCCAAAGGTGCAGTCTCTATGGTCGAAGGCATCGAGAATCTGCCGCTTGCGCCCTGAAAGAAGTTCGGTAAATACGCCATCGCCTGCAACACGGATGGGCAAGAGATTGACGGCGTGGCCCACGAGAGGCGCGTCGGTCTCGACGGTCGTTTGGCCCGCCGAGGGCACACCGATCACGAGCTCACTCTGGCCCGTGAGGCGGTGCAGGAGGGTCTCGTAGGCGGTGAAGAGGGTTGCAAAAAGAGTCGCACCTTGCTTGCCCGAGAACTTGCGGAGCGGTGCTACCAGGCTCTCAGGGAGAATACGGTGGATACGGTCGCCACGGTAGGTAAAGACTGCGGGGCGGGCGTGGTCGGTGGGGAGTGCGAGCGGCGTGAGGTCACCCGTCGTGAGCTGCGCCTTCCACCAGGTGAGATCAAAGTCGTTGCGGGGCTTCTGGGCGAACTCGATAAAGCTGTAGGGGGCGGGTAGGGGCTTACCCGCCATGCCCTTGGCAAGCTCATCCAGCACCACTGCCCACGACCAGCCGTCGCAGATAATATGATGCGCCGTCAAAAGCAGAACATGTCGATCCCCCCCCTGCCCCCGTCCAACGGGGGGGAGACAAGGTAATTCCTCATTGTCCCCCCCACCCAGAGGGTACCCGGCGGGGGGTAGGGGGGAAGTTAAGCGCACGAGCCGGGCCCGCAAAAGCGGCCCGTGCGCCTGGTCAAAAGGGTGAGATGCTTCGTCTTTCTGGAGCTGTGCAAGCCCAGCCTCATCCGTCTCTGTTATCGGGACATCGAGAGTCAGCGAGGGGGCGATGGTCTGCGTGGTACCATCTTCGCTAAAGCTAGCACGGAGGGCATCGTGCCGCTCGACAATGCGCTGGAGGCTCTGGTTGAGCTTCTCGGTATCCAAGTCTCCGTCGAGGTGCACTCCAATCGACTCGTTGTAGGACAGTGATGCGGTCTCGCTCTCGTGGGCTGCTAGCCAGACCTCGCGCTGCTGCGGCGTCGTGGGAAGTGTCACCGGCGCGGGCGGCGTTAGAAAGCCTGCCTCTGCCATGGCGGCGCAGGACTGCTCGAAGGCATCAAGGATAAAGTCTAGGTCCGCATCAGTGTGCTCCGTGGACAGGAACGATGGACGGTTCTCCCAGATATGGACGTTGCGCAGCCGCAGGTGGAAGTGGAGCAGGCCACCCACTGTCGCGCCGTGGGTATTGAGATAGAACATCGAGCGGAAGCGCTCCAGCGGGAAGGGGACGCCCCACTTCTTGAGGATGGCCTCCAGCTTCGCCCCGAACTGCTCGCCCCTAGCCGAGATCCGCTCGGCGATATTGGGGTCGGCATTCAAGCGATCCAGCACGGCGTTGGCGGCGGCCATGGCGATAGGATTGCGGACAAACGTCCCCGCGAAGAATGTCATCCCCACCGATGGGAACGAGTCATCACCGTACTCCCACTGCCCACCATCGAAGGCGTCGAGGAACTTGGCTTTCCCTGTGAGGGCGCCAATCGGGATGCCCGCCCCCAGGATCTTGCCAAAGGTCTGCATGTCCGGCTCGATCTCATAGACACCCGCCGCGCCACGGCGGCCTAGTCTAAAGCCATTGACGATCTCATCAAAGACAAAGGCGATCTCATGCTCGCTGGCCAGCGAGCGGAGCGTCTTGACAAACTCATAGGGGCGCAGGTCGGGGTGACGGCTCTGCACCGGCTCGACCAAGATGGCTGCGATCTCCCCCGCGCGCTGACGGATCGTCTGGAGCGCTTCGTCGGAGCCGTACTCCAGAATAATCGTCTCGCTCACCGCCGAGTTGGGAATCCCCGGCGCGATGGGGAACGACTTGCCACGGCCATTGCCCCGCACCAAGACTTCGTCGTGGACCCCGTGGTAGGCCCCGGAGAACATGACTACTTTATCGCGGCCCGTGACTGTGCGTGCGGCGCGGACCGCGGCCATGACCGCCTCGGAGCCCGTGTTGCAGAAGATCGCCCGCTCGGCCCCGACATAGGCGCAGAGCTTCTCCGCCACGGGGCCTGCCAGCGGCGACTGCGGCCCGACCTCGATTCCTAAATCAAGCTGCTTCTTCACGGCTTCGATCAGAAAATCGGGCCCGTGTCCAAAGAAGTTCAGCCCAAAGCCCATGGTCATATCGACATACGTATTGCCGTCGATATCGACAATCTGGCTTCCCTTGGAGCTCTTGGCGACAATCGGGTAGATCAGGTCTTTCCAGAACGGCTTGAACCCCGCCACCGCACGCGGATCGGAGAGTTTCTGCCGGTGCTGGATCGTGTACTCACGGGATTTTTGGGTCTTGGCGAGGTACTGCGCCGTCAGCTCCGCCAGATGCGCTTTTTGTTGTGGCGTGAACGCATCGGTGGCGGTCTTCTGGATCGGACGGAATGGCCCGTGGTTGGTATTTGCATCCCCCGGCGCGCTGCGCTCGTTCCTCGCTCCACTGCCGACCCCTTCGGCAAGCGAAGGGATATTGGGCGCAGATGCGATATTCAGCGTCGGCTTGGCAGGCTCTGGTACCGCGACAGGAACGGTTTGGGCCGTCACCACGCCACCCGACAATAAGGCTAGCTGTTGCTGCATAATGGCGAGCTGCTGGGCGACGAGGGACTCTACACCTGAACCCACCCGGCTACTCGCAAAACTCGCATCCACCCTCCCTTGAGCCAAGGGAGGGTCGGCGAAGTGAGGAACGAACGAAGCCGGGGTGGGTTCAGTGAGTGCGGGCTGCGGACTGGGAGCAAGCTCGGGAGCCAGCAAGCCATCCACGTAGCCTGTCAGCGCGGCGGGTGTCGAGAGCTCCTCCATGAGCTGGCGGAAGGCGAGGCTTACCCCAAACTGCTTAGCGAGGGCTTGTGCGGCTTGTGTTAAGAACAGAGAGTCAAAACCCAGCTCAGAGAAGCTGGCATCGGTGGCGATCTCGCTGGCGTTCATGCCCGAGAGGTCGGAGAGGGTCTCCTGAATCTCGGCGAGCAGGCGGGGTTTTCGGTCGGGGGCGGTTTGTGTGGACATAGGCGTCGTGATTTCGTGGGTGATTTCGGTTTGTTTCGGCTCGGCAAAGTAGCGCTGGCGCTCAAAGGGATAGGTTGGCAACCCGACGCGGCGGGCGGGCGTCGGCTCGGGCAGTGTTGCTCCAGCAGCCCAGAGCTGGGCCAGAGGGTCGTCGTCGGTAGTGAGTGTGCGTGGCTTCTCTGGGCGCTGCTTTACCAGCGTTGTGAGGATGCGCCCCGGTCCGCACTCCACAAAGATGTGGCTTGGGTTGGCAACCAAGACCGAGAGAGCGTTATCGAAGCGCACCGCATGGCGTAGCTGCTCGGCCCAGTAGCGCGGCGACATCGCGTCGTCTGTGGTTAGCCAGGTTCCTGTGCGGGTCGAGACAATGGGGAGTGTGGGCGCATGGCGTGGCACGGATGCCACGTAGCGCTCGAACTCCTCGAGAATCGGCTCGGTCATTGTGGAGTGGAAGGCGTGTGATGTCTTGAGTCGCTTACCTGCAACTCCCGTCGCTTCAAGTGCTTCGATCTGCTCAAATGTCCCAGAGGCCACACAGAGCTGTGGGCCATTCACAGCTGCCAGCGAGAGCCCGAATTGTTCAAAGAGAGGAGCCGCCTCGGACTCGGGCAGGCGGACGGCGAGCATGGCTCCACCAGGAAGGCTCTGCATCAACCGCGCCCGCTCAGCAAGAATCGTGAGTGCATCGGTGAGCGAGAACACCCCCGCCAGATGCGCCGCGACATACTCCCCAAGGCTGTGGCCCAGCAGGGCGCTCGGCGTGATTCCGTGTGCTTCGTAGTACTTCGCTGAGGCGTAGGCGATCGCAAAGAGCGCGGGCTGCGTAATGGCAGTCTGGCTGAGCGCGGCTTCGTCGTTGCCGAAGATGATCTCGCGGATATCGAGGCCGAGTGGCGCTTTAAGAATCTCGGCGCACTCGTCTACCGCGGCGCGATACTCGTCACTGCGCTCATAGAGCTGCTTGCCCATACCGCAGCTCTGCGCGCCTTGGCCAGGGAACAGAAAGACCACGGACGGACTCTCGATAGCCTTGCCCCATGCTCCGCGCTTCTTGTCCGTAAGCGCCGCAATCGCATCGGCGTGATCGGCGACACTCACCGCGCGTCGATGGGCAAACTCCCGCCGCCCGACCCGGAGCGTGTATGCAACATCCGTCAGAGAGAGCTCGGGGTGCTTCTCCAAGTGCTGCGCCAAGTTCGCTGCCGCGTTTTCAACGGCAGCTTCGGAGCGTGCGGAGAGGGTGAGCAAGGCTCGCCCGTTGGACGGGGGCTGGGGGGGAGGAGAGGTGCTTCACTCACCACCACATGGGCGTTGGTGCCGCCAAAGCCAAACGAGCTGACCCCGGCGATTCGCGGCTCGGTTTGCCAGGGGCACAGCTCCGTATTGACGAAGAAGGGGCTGGTGGCCCACTCGATCTTGGGGTTGGGCTTGTTAAAGTTGATCGCGGGAGGAAGCTGCTGGTGCTTGAGCGCAAGGATCGTCTTGATCAGCCCGGCCACGCCCGAGGCGACATCGAGGTGCCCGATATTGGGCTTGAGCGTACCGAGGGCGCAGAACTGGGTCGCTTCGGTTGTCTCACGGAACGCACGGGTGAGTCCCGCAATCTCAATCGGATCGCCGAGCGGGGTGCCGGTGCCGTGCGATTCGACGTAGCTGATCTCGTCGGCGCTGACTCCTGCGAGAGCCTGCGCCATGGCGATGACTTCGGACTGGCCAGAGATGCTCGGGGCGGTGAAGCCTGCTTTGTCGGCACCGTCGTTGTTGATTGCCGCGCCACGGATCACGGCATGGATGGTATCGTTGTCTTTGAGCGCGTCTTCGAGACGCTTGAGGACAACCACGCCCACACCTGACCCGAAGACCGTGCCGTTGGCGCTCTCATCGAAGGCGTGTACGGAACCGTCGGGGGAGAGAATGCTACCCGGAACATAGGTGTAGCCCGTCTCTTGCGGCGAGTAGATCGCCACGCCACCGGCGAGCGCCATGTCGCACTGGTAGGACTGGAGCGCATTGACGGCATTTACCACAGCGACTAGTGAGGTAGAACAGGCGGTGTTCTGCGCCATCGCCGGGCCGCGTAGGCCAAGCTTGTAGGCAACCCGAAGCGCGACATAGTCCTTCTCGTTGCCCAGCATCACCGTGATCGCACCCGCAGTGCGCTCTAGCTCAGGGTTCTGGCGCACCAGATGCCAGTAGGTGTTGTTGCTCATGCCCGCCCAGACACCAATGTTGCCGGGGAAGCTCTCGGGGACATAGCCCGCGTCTTCCAGAGCGCTCCAGCACGCTTCGAGAAAGACACGCTGCTGAGGATCGGTGGCTTCGGCCTCACGGGGCTGGAAGCCAAAGAAGCCCGCATCGAACGCCTCGGCTCCCTCTAAGGTGCCGCGCACGGGTACATAGTGGGGATCGTCGGTGGCGGCGAAGCGCTCTAGCGAGCAAACCCCCTGGCTTACATTTTGCCAAAATGTCTCCAGATCAGGGGCACCAGGAAAGCGCCCTGTTATCCCCACAACCGCGATACCCTGAATTTCGTCCATAACTCTCCGCCTTTAGTGTCGGCGAAGTCGAGCGATTGCTTCACGTTGTCGCGTGGCTCTATCGCGAATCTGGCTATTTTGCGAGGAGACATTAGCTCCCCTGTTATCGGGGGGGGCAACTCTCGTTGCTAGTGCCTTCGCACTGGGATACTCAAACAGCTCGACAAGGCTCAGCTCGACATCAAAAAGCTCTTTGATCCCGTCGCGCACCATCGGTAAGAGAAGCGAGTGCCCCCCGATATCGAAGAACACATCGTCGCCCTTCAAGACTTCGCTGGTTCCCATCACCCGCTGCCAGAGCGCTAGGATTTTCTCCAACGGACTCCCCTCCTCCCGTTGTTCTCGGGAGGAGGGGCTGGGGGAGGAGGGCGGAGCAGGCAGTGCTCGCCGATCCAGCTTGCCGTTGACCGTCATGGGGAAGCTCTCAAGGTGCACAAATGCCGTGGGCACCATGTAGCTAGGGAGCAGCTCTCGTAGGTACGTGGTAAGAGCTGCCGTCTCGGGCTTCTGGCCCAGTGTGTAGCCGACTAATTTCTCATCGTGCAGGGCGACCGCGCTCCCACGAACACCGGGGAACTGCACGAGGGCAGCCTCGATCTCACCCAGCTCAATCCGGTGCCCACGGAGCTTGACTTGCAGATCGGAGCGCCCGATATAGTCTAGCTCACTGTTGGGGAGCACCGAGACGAGATCTCCCGATTTATAGACTCGCTGGCCCTGGTAGCAGACAAAGCGTTCCTCCGTTAGCTCGGGGCGCTTGAGATAGCCACGGGTAACGCCCAAACCACCGACCCAGAGCTCGCCATTGACCACGTGCATGTTCCAGCCCGGAAACGCCACGCCGATCGGGCTCACGGTAGAGTCGGTATCGGCAGTGAGGATGCGCCGGTAGCTCACAAATACGGTAGTCTCCGTGATGCCATAGAGGTTCCAGAGCGCGGGGGCTTGGCCGCCATAGCGTGCAAACCAGGACTTTAGGCTTGCCACTTCGAGCTTCTCTGCCGCGAGAATAATCGTGCGCAGTGAGTCTAGCTTGGGGGCGTTTTCGTCGGCGGCCATGAGCTGGGCGAAGGCCGTCGGGGACTGGTTGAGAACCGTCACGCCCTCACGACGAAGTAAGGCATGAAAAGCATCGGCGGCACGGCGCTCGGAGTCTGTGGGAATGACGAGCCGTCCTCCGTGGAGCAGGGCCCCCCAGATCTCCCAGACGGAGAAATCAAAGGCGTAGGAGTGAAAGAGCGTCCAGACATCGCGCTCCGTGGCAGCAAATGCCGGGTTGTCAAAGAGGGGCAGGACATTGCGGTGCTCGACAAGGCACCCTTTGGGCTGGCCGGTCGAGCCAGAGGTATAGATGACATACGCAAGGTTTTGCGTTGTGGCGTGGTTGCCTGGCGCATCAGATCGCTCGTCGGAGCCAACTTCGACCGCCGTTGCCGAGGTTTCGGGACGCGCCATGCCCGCTTGCGTCACAAGAACGCTTGCCTCACAGTCTGCGAGCTGAAAGGCAAGACGATCAGCGGGGTAGGCGGGGTCAAGGGGGACATATGCACCTCCGGCTTTTAGAATTCCCAAGATCCCGATCACCATCTCAAAGCCACGATTCACCAAAAGTGCCACGAGGGTGTCCGGGGCGACCCCTTCCATAATCAGGCGATGTGCCAGTGCATTGGCCCGCGCATCGAGCTGGGTGTAGGTCAGCGACTGGCCAGAAAACGTCAATGCAGTGGCGTCAGGGTTTCGCACGACCTGGGCTGCGAAGCGTTCATGGAGCGTTTGCATAAGATTATCTCACTAAGATGTGCCGTAGCTTATTTATGACCCGGCGAGGAAACTGGCGCACGTTAAAGAGCGCCGGATTCTTGAACGGAAGTAGTGCATCCGAGAGCGCTTTTTCAACTTCAGGATTCTTGAGTTTATTGTCGTCCAAAAAACGTTGAATCCAGAGGAGAATTTTATGTTTTGCAGGGTTGGCTTTACCCAGAGCCCACTCGCCTCTTGCCATCGCTTGATGGCAGCAGTTATCGGGGTGCTGCCGGTAAAGATTCCAGGTATTTGTCGCCGCATAGACTGGGTATCTCGTGAACAATCGGGTATAGAGCACGTTGTCTTCATAGAGCCCTTTAAAAGTCTCGTCCCAGCCCCCGACTTCACGAAGGATGTGAGTTCGAGCCAGGAACTCGGAGGTGCAGGGCTGAAAGCTCTCATCATGGAGCCAGTGGATGAGCATTTCGGGAGGGGAGATCAGGCGGTCTGCCGGAAGCTCACCGAGATTCAGCCAGTCTGGTTGGGTGGTAGCAGGCGACCAGGAGTGCCAGATCGTACTGCGTCCAAATACCGCAGCAGCTTCAGGGAAGCGCTCAAGGAGCTCGACTTGTTCGGTAAGCTTATTGGGAAGCCAAAAATCATCCGCATCCAGCAGAGCCGTGTACTTACCGCGAGCATGGGCTAGTCCCAAGTTGCGGGTTGCACTCATACCACGATTGAGGCCACCCGGATGCTCAAGGTACGTGATGCGACTGGGATGCTGCTGTGCATACTGCCGCGCAATCTCCGTCGAACCGTCCTGGGAGCCATCATTGACAAGTAAAAGCTCCCAGTCGGTAAATGTCTGCGTAAGAACAGAGTCCAGTGCTTCTGTGAAAAAACGTCCAGGGTTATAAAAAATAACCACAACAGAGACGCAGGGTTTGACTGTCATATCTCCTACCTTATGCAGGAAACGTGCCGAATGTTCTAAAGTTTGTAGTCTATAAGCTCTTTCAGAAAAAGTTGATCCGGTTGGTTAGGATTATGGACGATGTAGCGCACCTTAACCATGCCAACACCAGGAGCAAACCAGCGGGTGGTCCAGTAGGTGCTCGTCCCTCCCGATGTCGTTGTCTCGAGAATGGAGTCCACGCGATAAGCCGTAAATGTCCCTCTTGGGACGGTTACTTTCTCAATTGCCTTTAAGCGAGAGTGGCCTTTGCTCGGGACAAGGGAGTCTCTGAGTAGCACTCCTCCTTGCCAGGTAATTGACTTGTCAAAATTTAAGGGAAATTGTAGCAGAGGCATCGGAGGTTTCATCGTGACTTTATCATTCCCTCCAGACGACGAGAGATGAGTAATCTCTTGGGGTGTAATTTTAAAGAGTTCTTCCCGGGGTTTGCCTGAGATTTGAGCACTTGCAAGAACGGCAGTTTCCGCACCTCGACTCGGTTGAACGACTACTTTTTCTTGCTCTCCCTTTGTATTAACCAGACGATAGATCCAGTATCCACCAACGGGTGTTGGAAACAATGATTTTTTCGGAGGTGTAGGTTTCGTATTGATTTCATCGGGGAGATGGATAAAACTATCGTCTGCACCGCTTGCAATCCTAACGTTTTTACAGCTTGTAAGTAGTGGAATAAAGCACATCAGTAGAAAATAATGGTGTTTCATTCGCCTGATTTCCCCATCTTTAGTAGATCTCTATAGATATTACGCGAAATTTCGTGGACTCCACGCTGAGCATTCAGTCCTGTTGAATCTTCTTCTTCATTAAATGCTGCATAAATGCGAAGAATTACAGATTGACGTCCTAACACAAGTGCACCATAGCCTGTTCGAAGGCGTGCAGGTAAATCACGAAAGTTTCCCATCATTGGTTCGCTGGTGGTATAACCATCACGGCCTTGCTGCCAGTAGTACATGATAATACGCACTTTAGGTTCACTACGTTTCCGAAAGATCATCGCGCGTACGGTGGCACTTCCAGGGCCGTCAAGAGGGAATTCTTTTAGAGATGTAAATTCCCAGACCCCCGTACCACCGACACAGACCGTCGGGTCATGAAAGTTCTCGAAGGGGCCAGCCGTAACCAATGTCGCAAGGACGGAGTCTCCTGTGCCATTTGAGAACTCAACGCTTGATGCACGAGGAAACCCCAGAATAGAGAGTGTTTCCTGAGATACCGGCTGATTTATCCCTTCCCAGGAACCAATGGTGGTTGAGATATTTGGGAACCAACCACCAGCCCACTCTAGTCTTTTTTGCGAAAAAAGACTCAGTGCTGCTGTCACTCCGACAATGGTTGACAGTTGAATAAAGAGTCGTTTGTTCATGTTAAAGCTACCTACCTACCCTTATTTTTCTTACGCTGTGCCCGGACTCGATCCGCTTTTCGCAATCGAGAATCAAGATTACGATTAGTTCTACCCACCCATTGTCCTACTTTAACAAAAAGAGGGACTGTTTTATCAAAAGTCCAGATAAGAGGATGAAA
>JAPLCP010000065.1 GCA_026392155.1 Armatimonadota bacterium
GCGGCGTCTTAGACACCGCACGCTACCGGACGTTCTTAGCCAAAGAGATCGGCTGCTCGGTGGAGGACATCCAAGCCATGCTGCTCGGCGGCCACGGCGACGAGATGGTTCCCCTGCCCAGCTACACCACCGTGGCGGGCATTCCCGTGACCCACTTCATCCCCGAGGACAAGCTCAGCGCCATTGTCGAGCGTGCCAAAAAAGGCGGCGCTGAGATCGTCGCGCTGCTGGAAAAAGGCTCTGCCTACTACGCCCCCGCCGCCGCCACCGTCGAGATGGTCGAAGCGATCCTCAAGGACAAGAAGCGCATCCTCCCCTGCTCGTGCTTGCTAGAGGGCGAGTACGGCGTCTCCGGCACGTTCTTCGGCGTCCCGACGATGCTCGGTGCAAACGGCATCGAGAAGATCATCGAAGTGCCCCTCACCGACGAAGAGAAAGCAGGCGTCGCCAAGTCCGCCGCCCTCGTGCGCTCGTCGTGTGATGTGCTTCAAGAAAAGTACAACATCTTCGGCTAGATAGCAGAGTCCGAAAGCCCACTCGAAAGTTCCGAGTGGGCTTTTTTCTTAGGAGGCCCAAATGCCCATCCGTAGTTTTTGGCGCGTGAAAAAGGCTCTTCGACGAATAAATCATGTCCTTCCGAGCAAGCGCAAATAAAGTCCGCAATACAGAGCTGCCGATCTGGAAGCGAACTTTGAGCTTTACCGGGAGCTGGGTTTCCAAAACACGCCCACGGTCTTGGTCTTTCAGCGAGGCCAAGAGCTCGCACGGCGGGTCGGATTTCAAGAGATAACGCAGCTCCAAAGCTGGCTATCAACACTGTCCCTCCCCGACGTGTGATACGCTTTCTCTATGACCCCATCGGGAGCCTATGTTCATATCCCCTTCTGTGCCCGCAAGTGCGGCTACTGCGATTTTAATGCCTACTCGGGCTACAAAGACGGCACGAAGGCGCAGTATGTCAAGGCGCTCTGCCGCGAGATAGAGATTAGCACCCCCAATTTGGGGGGCGGGGGGGGCTTGCAGACCGTTTTCTTTGGCGGAGGCACACCCACACAGCTTTCTGCCGAGGCCCTAGCGCAGATTCTGGCGCTCCTGCCGCTTGCGCCGGGAGCCGAGGTCTCGCTGGAGGCAAACCCTGCCGATGCCGACGAGCGCTATCTGACAAAGCTTCGCGAGGCGGGCTTTAACCGGATCTCGTTTGGTGTCCAGACTTTTAATGACAGTCTGCTCAAGCTCATTGACCGCGAGCACAGCGGCGACGATGCGAAAACCGCGCTGAAGCACGCCCGAGCAGCGGGCTTTGAGAACCTCTCCCTCGACCTGATGTTTGGCCTTCCCCGCCAGACCGTCGCGGACTTTGAGCGCACGCTGGCAACCGCGCTAGAGCTCGAAGTCCCGCATCTCTCGATCTACGGCCTTATCGTGGAAGAAGGCACCCCGTTTTTTGCTCGGCGCGAGCGTGGCAAGCTCCCCCTCCCTGCCGAGAGTGCGGAGGCGACGATGTTTGGGCGGGCGCTGGAGGGGGCACAAAAAGCGGGCCTGAGGCGCTACGAGGTCAGCAACTACGCACGCCCCGGTTTTGCCTGCCGCCATAATCGTCTCTACTGGCGCAACGAGAGCTACTACGGCTTTGGAGCGGGCGCAACAGGCTACTTAGACGGCGTACGCTCGGTCAATATCCGTCGTCCGTCGGCCTATATTGACGCGGCACTCTCGGGTAAGTCACTGGTTTGTGAAAGTGAGCAGCTCTCGCAAGACGAGACCATGGGTGAGACCATGATGCTGGGCTTGCGCCTCGCCGAGGGAGTTGATCTGGAGGCGTTTGCACAGCGCTTTGGCGTGCGTGCCGAGGAGCGCTGGGCAGAAGCGATTGCAACTCTCATGGCGCAAGGCTTGGTAGAGAGCGTCGGAGATCACCTGCGACTTACGGAGCCCAAGGGACTTTTTCTCGCCAGTGAGGCCATGTCCGCTTTTCTTTGAAGATAGTCGCCAAAGCAAGAGTCCTACTAAATAACTTCACCACACAGGAGACTCGTATGAAATTCAGTACTATTGCAACAATCGCACTCTCGCTTACCCTGGCGGCGGCTCCACGCCCCGTCTTGGCACAGCGGGCAGGAAACGATCTGGCCATCTCGGTAGACCTTCA
Organism: Armatimonadota bacterium; assembly: GCA_026392155.1. Taxonomy (GTDB): domain Bacteria; phylum Armatimonadota; class Armatimonadia; order Armatimonadales; family Armatimonadaceae; genus Armatimonas. Next base: position 2,150 of record JAPLCP010000065.1, read on the forward strand.
GGATGCGCCTGTTCGGAGTACGCTGGAGGCTATCTTCAAGCAAGCGGGGCTCAAGAACTACATCATTGACAATGCCGTCGCAGGCTTTGTGACACTCAAGATCTCGGATCAGCCATTTGAGAGCGCCCTTAAGCTCGTCATGCGGGCGAGCTCACTGCCCCTGACCTACACCAAAGAGAACGGCGTCTTGGTTGTCAAGCCCCGCACCGTGCCTGCTGCCTCTTCGGCAACTTCAGAGCCCATCAGTAGCGAGCCTGCGAGCACCACCGAACGCTACGAGCGGCTCAACCTGACCTATCTCGATCCGGCAGACCTCGCGGGAATCCTACCGGGCATCATTACTATCCCACAGTTCACACGTCAGAGGGGAGGTCAGGGAGTTTCCTCAGGCAATGGCCTGCTAGGACACGGCGGTGGCCAGACAGGACAGCTCGGCCAAGGCGGCCAATTTGGATCTGGCAGTGGCTTGGGTCCGCTTGGTGGACGAGGGCTGTTTGGCCAAGGCGGGGGGCAGCAGCGGCGGCGCTAAGCTCAGAAAAACCAACCGCCGGGTCGCAAGCGACCCGGCGGTTTGCTTTTTTGGGCTTCTTATGGCACGGGCACATTGATCGCGGCCCGGCTGGGCTTACCCGTACGACTGGGAAGCAGGACGCGAAGCATCACGATACCACCCGAGCGCACGGTGCTTGCCACTTTTTTCAGCTCCTCAACCGTGGCGACCGAGGTTCCATTGACACTCTGGATAATCATGCCACGCGAGAGCCCGGCCTCATCGGTCGGTGTGCCGCTCTTGACTTCCGTCACGAAAACGCCCTTAACGGCCTCTTCCAGCTTCAGCTCCGTGCGAATCTCTGCATCCAGTGGCTCCAGAGTTGCCTCTAGCGGCTGTGCCGGCTTTCGGTTCGTCGCTGTTTTTGCTGTGGCTGAGCGCTCGTCAGGTAGCTCCTTTAAGGTTGCACTCAGAGTCAGCTCTTTACCGGCACGGCTCACCAGAATCGGCACTTTGGTTCCCGGCTTGGTGGTCGCAATCGCATTGCGCAGGCTCACTTCATCGCGGACATCGTTGGTTCCAAAGCGGGTAATCACATCCCCCGGCTCCAGACCTGCCATGTCGGCAGGCTCTCCACCTGTGACCTGGGAGACATAGGCACCCGCTGAGAGCTTCAGTGCCTGCTTGATCTCAGGCTCGATATTCGTGGGGTTCATTCCCAGGAAGCCACGAGTCACTTTGCCTTGGGCAATAAGCTGCTCCGAGACAAGGCGCGCCGTGTTGGCGGGGATGGCAAAGCCGATTCCCACACTCCCCCCCGAAGGCGTGTCGATTCCGACATTGATGCCGATCAGCTCGCCTTTGATATTGAAGAGTGGCCCACCGGAGTTGCCGGGGTTGATGGAAGCATCGGTCTGGATCAGCTCGGGGTAGTAGCGCCCGTCCAGCGGCCCACCAATCGTGGACTTGCGCTGGAGTGCAGAGACAATTCCCGTCGTGACCGTGTTGTCTTGCCCAAACGGTGAGCCAATGGCGATGGCCCACTGTCCGACTTTGATGCGCCCTGAGTCGGCGAACTTAACCGCGGGCAAGGCGCGACCCGCGTCTATCTTCACGACAGCCAAGTCAGAGCGTGAGTCACGGAAGACCTTGCCAGTGAAGGTCTCGCCACTGGAGAGCTTGACTTTCACTTTCCCATCGCGGGCCTTCTCAACCACATGGTCGTTGGTGAGGATATAGCCATCGCTACGGATAATCACCCCCGAGCCCCCCACGGGACGCAGAACGGTATCGTCTGCCTCATCCCCACTTGCCCCAGGAGCGGGAGCAGGTGCTGGAGTGTTGGGACGGCGACGGCGCTGACCTTGTCCGGGAGTCTGTGGCGCATCTGGCCCTAGAAACTGCTCAAAAGGCGACCGGCTTCGAGGCACCTCAGCCACGGCGCTGATGGAGACAGCACTAGGCCCCATGCTCTCGGCAAGCTGCGTGAAGGCAACTTCCAGAGACTGAGCGGTATCACGGCCTTCTTGCAAGCGAGCGGCAGGCTCGCGTGCGACGAGGCGAGCAGAAAACGGGACAGCGCAGGCGATAAGCCCGCCGGTCAGAGCAAAAATCGAAAGACGACTTCGGTTTGACATTGAGTAACCTCCGCACAGTAAGACGAGGCAGCTGCCTCAGATTCGCGAAAAAAACAAAAAGCCCCCGCGAATAGACGCGGGGGCCTTGTGAGACTCATTTTAACGAGAGACCCACTTAGATTTTGTAGCGCCCATCGCCCTCGGCGGATGTCTGTAGTATACGCTTCACGAAGGAAATTAGTTCCATCGGGTTAAACGGCTTGGTGAGGTACATATCTGCCCCCCCCGAGTAACCACGTAGGACATCCTTATCCTGGGTCTTAGCGGTCAACATGATCACCGGAAGCTCTGCCAGCGCCGGGTCACGGCGAATGGATGCCAGTAGCTCAAACCCATCCATCTCCGGCATCATGACGTCTGAGACGACCAAATCCGGACGGTTCGCATGAATTTTCTCCAGCGCCTGAACGCCATTATTAGCGGTCTCGACGGTGTAGCCCATACGCTCTAAGTTCACCTGAATCAATCGGACGATATTGGGCTCATCGTCCACGGCCAGAATTCGTGCCATACTCTTGTTTTACCCTTTCCTGCGGAAAAACCCTATGCCGTCTATTTTATCCCATAGGGATACACTACGTCAATGGGCATTCGCACTCTAGCGAGATGTTCGTATTTTTGCTTAAATATCTTCAGAGATGCAACCGACCCCGTGGAGTGCGGGTCGAAAAGAAGAAAGTGATTCCATGGTACTTGAAACCTACTTGCTAGCCTTGCTACTCGCGCTAGGAGTCTTAGGGGCTCTCGCGTGGGCGCTCCGCGCTCAGCTTCGACGAGCCGGACGGTACTTTATCGCCTGGATAGAGCGAGACCGCCGGGCGGAGCTTGAGGCAAAAAAAGAAGTGGAGCAACGAAAAGAAGCGGAGCGCGAAGTACGCATCTACCTCCACGAAGATGAGGCGCAAGAGCCACAACAGGTTCCATTGGGAAGACAAGAAAAATGAAATTTAAGACATTCGCAGCAAGTTTTGGCGGCTTGGTGGTCGCGGGGCTTGCGATCTGGGGCTTTATCGAGTCTCGCTCGGCGTGGATAGATGCCGGGTTTGTGGGAATTCTCTACGATGCCAGCTCAGGGGTGCAGCCCAAGCCGCTCAAGCCGGGACGCGTCTTTGTTGGCTGGCGACAGCGGCTCTACGTGTTCCCCACCAAGCTGATGAGCGCCAAGTACGTCCAGGATGTAGAGGAGGGGGAGCAGAAAGTTGCTGATGGAATTTTAATCACCACCAGCGACAATGCCAACACCACATTTGATGTGTGCGTGATCTACCGAATTCGTGAGGAGAGCGCCATCCAAGTCTTCAATAGCTTCGGCCCCATTGATGTGGAGACTATCCAGGCCAATCACCTCCGCCGCGCCATTAAAGACGTGGTCAATGAGATTGGGCCTAAGTACGATGTCTTTGAGCTCATGGGCCCCAAGCGCCAAGAGTTCTGCCAGCTCGCCACGGAGTCGCTCAAAAAACGCATGGCAACCAATGGAATCTCCATAGACTCCCTGATGCTCCTCACAGCTTTTCCCGCTCCGGAGACGGCAGAAAAAATCACGCGGCGTGTCAACCAGTACACCGAGTACGATATTGCCGTGCTCCGCAGACAGATCGCCGAAGTCAGTCGCAAGACCAACGTGATCACCGCGCAGGCCCGAATGACCGCCACACAGCTCACCAGCGCCACCGCCAAAGACAAGGGACTTGAACAGCTCCAGCTCCAGGCCGATGAAGAAGCTATCGAGAAGTGGGATGGCCACCTCCCCGAGATCCGGGCCGGAGGAAACCAGACCATGATTCTCGATGGAAGCACCCTAGCCGCTCTCAGCAACCGCCGCGCAGCCGCTCCCGCCGCAAAATCAAATTCCCAAGGAGAAAATGGACAATGAGACGCTCTTCTTTACTGATACTTCTTGCTCTGCCGCTTCTGGTCGGCTGTGCCCGCGAGATTCCTCCCGCCCAAGTCGGAGTCAAGTTTTCGTCGGCGAGTGGCACCGAGGAGAAGCTCCTCAAGCCCCAAGTGGTCTGGGTACTTCCTCGCCAGCGCCTGGTGCTCTACCCCACCAATATCCGTAACGCGACCTACACACGCGGCGGACACGGGGGCGCAGAGCGAGCAGGCAACGACTCCATCCAGTGCTCCACGAACGAGGGGGCGATCCTTCCCGTGGATGTCACGGTAAGCTACCACGTGGACCCTGCCAATGTAATGACCGTCTATAAAAACTTCGGTACCAATGACATTCAGCAAATCCAGACAGAGTTCATCCGCCCCGCCACCAACTGGGCCGTCAACAGTGTTGGCGGTCAGAAAAGTGTCTTTGAACTCACCAGCAAAGAACGCGCCCAGTTCGGCCAGCGAGTCAAGACAATTCTGATTCCGAAGCTTGCTGCATGGGGCTTAACGGTAGATGATGTCTTTACCGGTGAGGTCTACCCACCTGAGGAAGTCAAGCAAAAAGTCAATGAGCGCATCTCCGTTCGCACGGAGCTCGACACCGCGCAAGTGACCTTAAAACGTGCCACCGTAGAGGCAGAGACTATCCAGACCAAGGCCAAAGAACAAGCGGAAGTTAACCGCCTCCTCGGAGAAGCGGGGGATAAAGCCGTCGCACTGAAGAAAATTGAGCTACGCCGCAAAGCCATTACCAAGTGGGATGGCGTCGCCCCGCTCACGGGAGATGGCCGCATCCCCTTCACGGATCTCACACTAGGACGGTAAACAAAAAGAGCCTGGGAGCGATTTGCTCCTAGGCTCTTTTACAAACTGAGAAAGAAAGCGCGATTACGCCTTCTTCAAAAGAGGCAGACCCGTCGCTTCACTCTCAACTACTTGGTACCCTGCCGGAACAGCATCCAGCGCCTTGGTAATATCGTCGGCGGCCTTCACTTCTTTAGCAAAGAAATACATTGTACGCGTTCCGTTAGCTGTAGGGGTGACACGTGCGTGCAAGAAATACGTTACCCCGTTTTTTTTCGATACATGACCGTATGCCATGATAATTCTCCATTCCTAAAAGGTTGTACCCTCTCGTGATCAAGACGCGTCTTCGATGACCCTGACTACGCTCTTCCACAATCGAGTCTACAAGATTCGACAAAGTTTACCCTAAAGTTCACCAATAGGCAAGGCAAGGTAAAAAAATCTCTAAGCCTTAGGAATTAAAAAATCTAGATGATATTCACATATATTTAGCC
>JAPLCP010000029.1 GCA_026392155.1 Armatimonadota bacterium
CTCGGATAGTATCCGGCCCGCAGAACTTCCCGCTCTCCAACACGCTGCCCGCATGTGCAGCGAAGGGCTGTCCGTCCCATTTCATCCCTCCCCGTGCGCACTATGGCTCCGCCATGCACGGCCCAATTGTATCATCCCTATCTTACAGGCGCACTAAGCAGATCCACATTTGCGCCAGGACGCCGACCACTTCCAATACCAGAGTTCACTCCGGAAAGACTGGCAATCTTGGGTTCTTTTTTCATCTGCTCTTTCTCTTCTTTCGTCAAACTGAACAGAGGATTAAAGGGTTTTTCTTCATCGCTTGCAAGGACACTAGCAACTTCGGTACGTGGGCTTCGGGTGACAACACTGACGGATGGAGTTAGCGTGGGCGAGGGAGTAGGAACCGCCTCAGGCTCAAGGGTAGCAGAGCGTCCCGCAGCAACAGTCGTATTAGTTGTATTTATCGTCTGTGCAACACTCCCCGTTGTTGACTCAGGCGCACTAAGCGTGGGGTTGGCACTAGTGCTTGGCTCGGAGGCCACGCGGATTTTCTCCATAGATGGCGCGAGACGAGCTTTATTTTTTTTGTGTGGCGCAGGCGTTACGACTATGACTCCAGGCGTAGGTGTGGGCTCGGGTGTCGGTGTAGCCTTAAAAACCAGCACCGGAGCGGGAGTTGCAGGGCTCGGGCTGGGATCTGGCTTGACCTCAGGCACTCTAGGCGGCGCAGGCGTGGGCACAAGCACGCGCACCGGGGATGGTGTCGGATTTGTTGCCTTGGCGACTTGGGTAGGGCTCTCTGCTTTTTGCGGAGTTTGTGGCGACAAAGACAGACGAGGCAAAAAGACAGCACAAAGAGCCACTGCCGTGACAGTTCCTCCCAGCGCGAAACGAACCGGGGCAGGACGTAAGGATACCGTGAGGCGCTCCCAGAACGTCGGGCGTGCATCGGTAGCCGCCGCAATACGCTCCGATAGACCACGGGGTAGTGGCTGAAGCGACGGCGCAGGAAGGGTCTTGGCCAGCAGTGCGGCGAAGGCTTCTTCTTGCAGTGTATCGGTCGTGATTTCCTCAGGATTCATTTTTTGCGCTCTTGGTCACAATCTGTCTCGCGACGACGTATAAAATGTGTATGCCGTTAGAATCCGTTGCGGAAGCAAAAGTTTCAAGATTCTTTTTCCACGGCATGGTACAACGAGGATACTATGGCCGAAAACAGCAACTCTCCCAGGAATGAGTCCGGTGGGCTCAACCTGAAAAAATTTAACTCAACCAGTGTCACCACAACAACGGATGTGATCACTCCCAAGATTTCTTCACAAGAGAAAGGCCGTCGTGCCGGTTTAGTTGTCGTGGTCATTGTGGCCCTAGGGGCTCTGGGCTTTATGGCCTTCCGTAGCAGTGGCTTCAACCCCTTTGAAAAGACCGAAGAGCGTACCGGTTTCGCTCGCCCCGAACCTAGCATGCCACAGTAGGGAAGCCAGTCGCGATGTCCAACGAGCGTGTTGTCTGTGCGGCCTGTGGGTCGAATAACTTTGCCACTCAAGCGGCGTGCTGGAAGTGTGGCCGTGCGCTGGCGACGGCTCCCCCACCGGTTCCATCGGCTTCCCCACCCGCTAGCTCAGGAGGCGCAGGCGCGATTCCCGTCGCGGCTCGCCCGACGTACTCCGCCGAGCTGCGCCAAGAGTCTCCCGCCGCGTTCTGGTCCTCGGTGGCGCTTGGCATTGTCTTTCCCATGCTCGCGATCCCCGTCGGGATGGTCTTTCTCATGCTTGATGATAAGCGCAAGGCCCAGATCGGCTGGTGGAATATCCTGTTCGGGTTGGTGGGGACACTACTCAATGGGATATTAGCCGCCGTAACCATCATGCCGCTTCTGATGGGAGCGACCAAGATGATTCCGGGCATGGATCGCCTCGGGGGTGGCTCACGCTCACAGGACATGAGCTCCGAGGCGGCTCCCCTCGATCTTCCTGGCCAGCGCCCCTTCGCCGCCCCTCCCCGATGAGCGACACGATTGCGGCGATAGCAACGGCAAGTGGCCCCGCGGGCGTCGGGGTGATTCGGCTCTCCGGCCCTGATGCTGTCGCGATCGCGACTCGCGTGGTGCGGCGCTCGGTGGCGAGGCTTGCTCCACGGATGCTCTCTCGTGCCACGGCCTACAGTATTCAGAGTGATGAAGCTCTTGATGATGGCCTGATCGTGCGCTTTGCTGCCCCCCACTCGTTCACGGGTGAAGATATTGTGGAGTTTCAGGGGCACGGCGGAGCGGTTACTCTCTCGCAAGTCCTGGCCGTTTTTCTCGCTGCTGGGGCACGCCTTGCACGACCAGGAGAGTTCTCCGAGCGGGCGTTTCACAACGGCAAGCTCGATCTGGCACAGGCGGAAGCTCTTGCGGATCTTATCTCAGCGCGCTCGGTGGCGGCCCAGCGGGTGGCTCGTCGGCAGCTTGAGGGAAGCCTCTCCCGTGAGGCGAGCGCGATTGCCTCGGAGCTTCAAGAGGCGCTTGCCCGGTTAGAGGCCACGATTGACTTCCCCGAAGATGTGGGGGAGCTGGTGCCTGAGACCGTCGAAGCACCGCTTGTACGTGCGGCTGACCGACTGGAAAGACTTCTGGACGGCGCTCGTTACGGACGAAAGCTCACCGAAGGCATCACGGTCGCGCTGACCGGCGAGCCCAATGTTGGGAAGTCGTCGCTCCTCAATGCACTGGCGGGAGTGGAGCGGGCCATTGTCACCGAGATTCCTGGCACGACCCGCGATGTGCTCTCCGAAGAGCTGGTGCTGGCCGGAGTCCCCGTGCGCATTCTCGACACGGCAGGCCTGCGGGAAACCGACGATATTGTCGAGAAAATCGGAGTGGAGCGTGCCCGCGCTGCCGTCGCCCAAGCCGATGTGGTGATCCTGGTTGTCGATGCAACCCAGCCGAAAACGTCGCACTTTCCGGAAGGCATCCTCAATCTGGTCATCGCGGTCAATAAATCGGATCTTGCCCCCCCCGACTTAGAGCGTTTCACGAGCTTTCCCGCCATCGCCGTCTCTGCCAAGACGGGGCTGGGGCTAGAGGAGCTCGCACGAGCCGTGGTCGGCGAAGCGGCTCCTTCAACCGATGCACCGCTTCTTACCCGTGCTCGTCACGAGGATGCCCTGCGCCGAGTCGCCCTACACATCGCCGATGCACGAGCCACGCTTACCTCCGGCCTCCCCGCCGAGCTGATCGCCGTAGACACCCACGGCGCGATGGCCGTGCTGGGCGAGCTAACCGGTCAGACGACGCGCGAGGAGATCATCCAGGGAATCTTCTCACGGTTCTGCATCGGCAAGTAGCGCCCCTCCTCCCCCTGCCCCTCCTCCCAATCCTGGGAGGAGGGGGAAAGAGGGGAGATTAAAGGGTTCCGTAGAGCCGGTCGCCGAAGTCGCCAAGGCCGGGGCAGATGTATTTTTTGTCGTTGAGCTGGCGGTCGAGCGACGCGGCGTAGAGGGGAACATCGGGGTGGGCGGCATTGACAGCGGCGACTCCCTCCGGCGCGGCCACGACACAGACCAGGCGCACGTCCGTGCCCCCGGCGGCCTTGACCAGCTCAATCGCCTGATTGGCCGAGCCACCGGTCGCCAGCATCGGGTCTACCACCAGAGTCGTCTGCCGTGCCACATTCGGGAGCTTGCAGTAGTAGCTGGATGCCACGGCGGTCGCGTGATCCCGCTCCAGCCCAATGTAGCCCACCGAGACATTGGGAAAAAGCTCCATAAACGGCTCCAGCATGGCCAGTCCCGCCCGCAGAATCGGAATCACCACTAGGCCCTGTGCCAGAACCCGTCCCTCCATCGGCTCCAGGGGTGTCGTAATCGGCGTCGCCACCATCGGCAAGTCCTGCGTTGCCTCCAGGGCCAGCAGGGTTGTTAAGCGTCGGGCGAGTGGTCGAAAGTGCTGGGGGTCGGTCTCGGTGGAGCGGAGCCCTGTGAGGAGGTGCTGCGCGAGTGGATGGGTGCAGAGCTGGATCGTCATAGCGCTATTTTACCCCCTCGATCAGAACGAGGGGGCTGGAGAGCTAAAGCTACGAAGGGCGTGCCGCCCATGGGAATCCCGAGTAAACTCGGTATGGCCAGAACGGCCTTTGTAGCCGCAGGCTCTCCAGCACCGCCGTTCCAATCGGCGGTGCATCAAAACGCCCGCGAGAGCGTGACAACACTCACTTGAGCAGCACCCGCTTTTCGGAGGGCCGCGCTGGCACAGTGCAGAGTCGCGCCTGTGGTCAGAACATCATCGAGCAAGAGAAGATTTTGGCCCCTAATCGCGTCGGAGTCCACCACCGAAAAATCATCGGGGGAGAGATTGGAGAGGCGCTGCTGTGCTCCCAGACGCATCTGCGACTGCTCAGCACGTGTCCGAACAAATGCCGTCTCGGGCAGCATAGCAACTTGGAGCTGCTCGGCGAGGGGCTGTGCCAGGAGTACCGCTTGGTTGTAGCCACGCCGCTTTCGCTTCTTTATCGAGAGGGGCAGCGCGACAATGGCATCAAACGACGAGCCGGGAAAGAGTTCGGTAAGGCACTTATCCGCAAGCCATGCCCCCAACGGCTCGGCGAGGGCGTCTTTCTGGCGGTACTTAAGCAGGTGCAATGCGTGGCGTAGCGCTCCTGTGTGCTGTCCCGCGGCACGTGCCTGCTCAAAGGCCCAGCCACCCCAACGGTCCGCCGCCGCCTCACACAAACGACAGACTCGCTCCGGCTCGCTCGGGTGACCACAGACCACGCAAATCGGAGCGGGAACGGGGACAAACTGCGCCACACACTCAGAGCAAAGAAGCGGCTCCTCCCAGCTCTCACAGACCAGGCAGCGCGGGGGGTAGATCAGATCGAGAAAGCCATCGAGTGCTCGCATACAAAACCGGGTTATTATAACCAATCACGAAGATTTCAAGAGGACTCACTGAACATACGAATCAAAGATTGTTCAATCATACGAATTCCCAACTGACCTTTTGCATGACGTCGCAGTTTACACTCACTATCAAAAAGAAAATAAGTTGGCCATGCAATAACTCCCAGTGAATCACCAATTGAGTGATCGTTATCAAAAATACATTTTTCCGTGATACCTATCTGATCTCTTACTTGATTGACAGAATCAATATCAAGATCATATGGCCCCATCGGGCGGTGAATTGCAATCACTATAAGCCCTTTACCTCGATATAAATCTCTAATATTTTGAACTTTTAGAATA
>JAPLCP010000152.1 GCA_026392155.1 Armatimonadota bacterium
CTTGTTGTCCGGAGTTCCCATCGCAGGTGCAGGATTGGTGGCATCGGGGAGTGCTCCCGCAGGACGTGCCACTGCAGGAATATGACTGTAGCCCACCCCGATAAATCCAGCCCCACCACTAGGACTAGGAGCTGTCACCGGTATCCAGTTTGCGCCACGGAAGAAGCCACCAACGGTTCCCACAGCTCCTATCCCGACTCCGTTCACCGGGTGGCCAACTTGGAGAACAAACAGCAAGTTTGGCTCATCGTCAAAGAGCAGGCGTGGGTTCAGGAAGTCAGTGACGGCTCCCTGTCCCTCGGTTCGTACGCGACGACGCAGGCCGCCGACATTCTGGACAGGATACGGCATCGTGTAGCCGTCGGGTTGGATCGGAGCGACATCGCTCTGATTCGGAATACGCGCAAAAGGCGCTTTCTCGTAGACACGATTCCCATTCGTGATTCCCCAGAGGAAGTCGGCGCTCATACGACCACGGTTGGTCGTATCTCCATGCGCTTTCCCTGCCGGGTTAAGCTGCGACTGACGCTCCGTCGTGCGCGGCCTCACTACCGGAGGGCTGGTTGAGACTGTCTCCTGGCCCTTAGGAAGTGGATCGCCCGGCGGAGTCTGGGCCGCTACAGGGAGCGAGGCCAGCGCCAAGAGGGTGGTGGTTATGGTTGTTCTGAACACAGATTTCATCTTGTTGGGAATCAAATCAATTGTACCTGCCCCACATTGTACTGCGGGGCAGGAAAGGTTAGGTTACTGACGGTCTCCAAAGAGCGGATGTTCCAGAAGATTCGTGTTGCTCGTCGTGCTTCCCATCTTCTGCTCAAATCTCCCTGTTGTCGCACTGCGAACAATGCGAGGCGCGGAGAAATCATCATAGAGTGGCCGAGCAGCTCCATCGAGTAGGACACCGTTGAGGTCAAATTTCCGGATTCCCGTTACCTGGAAGGCTTCTCCTAGGAACTGCCCTCCGGCAAAGAGGTCTCCGATACCGACCTCCACGGAATCTAAGCGGGTTCGTGAGCCGATCCAGGAGTTGGTGATCAGATAGCTCCCATTGGGCAGGCGCTGCGCCGAGTTGGGCTGGAAGCCAACATCCACTCGGGTTCCTGGTGGAAGACCTGTCAGGCGTGTGGCCATCAGGGCTTTGTAGTCATTGGCATCGAAGTACCAAGTAACAAACCAGCGGTTGTTGGCAAGCTCTGCCTGATAGACCCCACTCGCATCACAGATCAAGAAGATCGTCTTGGTACCGCCCGCTCCATTGGGGAAGTTGTACTGCTGGATGCTGGTCGGACCGGTGATGCGACGAACTGTCTGCATCATCGCACCATTGTAGCCAATAGGCATGACGAGCTCATTGAGCGTCCGATCTACCAAACCATTGCGACCAGGCTCAGGGTTGGTGTAGAGCCAGGGCGTGTAGACCCCCGAGGGAGCTCCCGCGCTGTTGAAGAGGGGAATGGTCGTGTTGATCGGGTTGTACTCCAGTGTCAGGAGCGACCCGCCCGTAAAGTCTCCCCGAACATCGGAGCTGACTTCTCCACCCGCAACACTGGCATTGCCGACGGCAGCAAGAATTGTTGGGTAGCCATAGAGTGTCGGATCTTGCCGCACAAGAGGATTGGGATCGGCCAGTTTCCGAGCATCGCCATAGGTCAGTACCCGCTGGACACTCTGGAAGCGTAGCGAGCGCCCTTCCTTGGAAAGCGTCCGGCTTACCCAGACCACGAGCTGATCGCCGCGCTGTGGGCCATTGGGAGTTGGGACATTAAGCCGGATATTTCCGTCCCGGTCAAAGTAGTCGGCAACCTCGATAATGCGGTTGTTACCGGCATCGGCGATGAGGTAGTGAATCTCGTAGCCCACGCCCCCGGGCGAGAGGAGGGTGAATATCTGAACATCGGTGGGGCCACTGAGGGTCTTTGCATCGGCCGATGAAAGAACACCAAAGGCATCGTTGAGATCGTCGAGCTCCCAGCGGATACCGCCGCTACGGTCTATCCGAACCACACGGTTGTTGCCCGTGTCGCAGATCAGGTAGTCGCCGGGGCCAATGCGCCGCGCAAGGCTTGGGCGGGCCAGGGTCTTGCGCTCGACCACCACTCGTCCATCGCCGGGGATCAGAGTACCGTCTACATCGAAGCGGGGTACTGCCCCACCCGCTGCCTGGTACTTAATCGTCCCATCCACGGCCCAGAGTGCGGCTCCGGCACCATCCACTTCGAGAATGCGCTTGGCATCGGTGATGAGTGTCACGCCGGTCTCAAAGGCATCTGTTCCTGCAAGCGTATTGAGGGCAAGCGTCCCCTGAGAGGCAACCGGTGCTCCCCAGACAGGCGCATCGGTCTGGCGTACCCAGCGCACATGGTTCACCTTGGGGTTGTTGTTTGCAAATACTGCCTCCACCTGTAGACCAAGTCCGGGTCGAACCGCAGGGTCGTTGGAAGCCGGATCGGCATCCAGTGCGACAATCTTCGGCGTTCCATTTAACACGGCCAGATAGAGCATGTCTCCCGCCAATGTCACCGAGGAGGTCGGCGTGCCGGGCAGAACGTAGTACCAGAGCAGGGGCGAGTACCCGCCATTGACGATCCCACGAGAGTCGATATCCGCTCCCGCGCCGTTAAACGGCAAGAGCGGTGTTGGGGTGATCACCACCGTCTTATCGCTGGTTCCCCCCGCTGGAACATAGGTCACCACAAACGAGAGCGATGAGGAGAAGCGCCGACCATTTACCCGCATGTCGGTCACGGAGATCCGGCCACGGCTCGCATCCCCAACCAGGTTCTGCGTGCTACTCACCGGATTGTTGCCGGTAGCGGGCAAGAGCGCCGAGATTGTCTGAGATTGCGCGGCGTTCGCGGGATCGTAGGCCGTGACATCGAGCTGCGAGACCTGGACGCGGTAGGCAGGATTGTAGGTCTCGGGCAGGTTCAGGATCACTTCCTTCTTCATGTCCAGCGCGGCAATCACGGTGACCGAGCCACCGTTTGCGGGTGAGACAGCACTTAGAACCTGATAGGCAATGCCCTCGTTGGTCGTCACCGGTGCGCCAATCGGGTTGACATTGAGCAGCGACTCATAGTTAGGGCTAGCAACAGCTGCCATGCTCTCACTCAGAAGCGGGGGCGTAAAGATCAGCCGGTTTGTGAGTGTCGGGCGTTCTAGAACCACCTGATTCGCAACTGTCGCCTGAGCCACTTGCTGCCCTGTGGGAAGCTCAAAGACACTAAACGACTGGCGCAGACGGGTAAGCCCAGCTTGCTCATAATCACCCGAGAGCGTGGTAACAGGCAGTGCGCCACTGACACGGGGATTGACAGACCGGGTCGCGCTCACCAAGATATCATCCGGGGTCATGGCAACGCCTTCGCCCCCGGCCAAGAACCCTGGAACACTCAGGCTCGGGTTGGGCCGCGCCGCATTAGTGTTGGGCTGGCTCAGCCCCGGCGGTGTGGCGCTGGGCGTGATGTAGAGAACATCGTAGTCCACCGAGATAATGACGTTTGGAGCACCCGCACCTCGTGTAGGAGCATTGCCCATGCCATCTTGGACACGGATAAGACCCGTTGGATCTATAAACTGCCCTGTGAAGACTGTGCTTGCACGTCCCAGCGCCATATTCTCCAGAGCCGTTACCGGGTTTCCCGCCACGACCTGATCTTGATAGACACGGATCACGGGACGCAAGAAAGAGGGCTCAGTTAGCGCAACAAACTGGCGGTTGCTCTGTGCTGCCCGAGGACGGAAGTTTCCCGATCCCGGAGGAGTATCCGTCGAAACGACTTCATGCCGCGCCCCGAGCCAGTAGGTCATCGTCCGCTGAATATTGGTGCCCGAGTTGGTATCCTCAATCCAGACCGGAACATAGAGCATCAGATCATTGCTGTTGCCATTGGAGCGTGCGGCACCCGCGGCGGGGTTGCGGCCATTGCTATCCGTGCTCGTGATCGCGAGGCGGGAGTAGCCCAGAGTCGGGGAGCCGGTCGGACGGTAGAGCACATCGGGGTTGTCTAGGAAAGAGTGCCAGAGCGTCGTCATCGTCGCCGCATCCACGCAGCGGACCCGTCCGTTTGGCTCGACAACATAGACTCTCCCCTCGCTGATCACGGGAGCAGGGGCAGGGAAAGCGGGCAGTGCCAACCCTGGAGGAGGAAGGTAGGTCGTGCCGGTGGTGACAGGAGCATTCGCCTGCACACCTGGCACGGGCAGGATGTTGCCCTGGCCATCGGCAGCAAGCGCCGTCAGCTTCACCAGAGTTCCATCGCTCAGCGTGACAAAGAGAAAGTCACCATAGACAGCGCGAAGTCCTCCTGCACCGGGACCGCCGCCGCCGCCATAGACCGTGGCTAGGGCAGGCGACGAAGGCATGGCACCTGCGCCATCCCAGCGCCAGACCTCGTCGTAGGTCGCGCCCAGTGACAGATCGGGCAGCCCCTTGTCACCACTAATCAAAGACGGATGGGCACTGTAGGCACGCACCGAGGCAGCGCCGCTCGTCGCATCCACACCCGTGCTATAGACCACGCCCTTCGCAACGAGAGGAGCGGTCACCGAGCTTAAGCGCGACTCACGGAGGGTTGCCGGAGGTGCCCCCACTTTGAACGCGGGTACAAGTGCTGCGCCAAGCGACTCAAATGAGGAGCCTGTACGGCGTGGGTCTTTGCGGAACTGGCTATTGGCACTTCCCCACGCCACCACGTTGTAGAGAAACTTCAGGTCCTCGGCATGGGCGGTAATGAGGTTCTCTCCACAGTACGCCCCCGAGTTTCCTCCTGAGGGCGTGCGAAGTCCCCCCGCATAGTCGTTGATATCGCAGCCAGAGTCTCCTGCCGTCGCGATCACACGACCGGCTCCATAGTTACCTGCGGCGATATAGGGCAGCCCCCCACGTGCATTGTTGCCCACCACATTGACCAGCACCAGCGGGTTGGGCGGCAAGGTTGGGTCAGCAATATTGGTCAGCGCGTAGTTGGCAAAGTCTTTATCACCAAGGTTGGCCACTTCCTGAAGGCTCAGGGCATTGGGCGTGCTTAAGATCGGGTGGTTGGGAACATTGACAATCGGAAACGGCGTGCCTGTGGTTGCCTCGCCTCGTCCACCGCTGAACTGGAGCTGATCGAGAAAGAGCGGCCCAGTCGGATCCATCCGCATCCCGCCGCAGTCTTCCAGCCAGAGCACTCCGCCTGCATCTACCAGCTTGCGCAGCTTCTCGCGATCCGCAGCCGTGAGCCGAGTGACGCGGTGGTTGGTCAGAAAGAGCAGGTCAAACTGGAGCATGTCCTGAAGCGGGGTGTCCGTTAAAGAAACCTCCCAGTACGCCGCCATGTTCTTGGTGATCTGCTGCCCCACTTGGTACTGCTGACCACTGCCACCGGTGCGAGCCGCCCAGCGAGCCGCAACATCCACGGTCACTGTCTTTGGCGAGAGGGGGTTGATAAACTCCCAGTTCTGCGGCTTCACATCGTTGCGCGAGTCGGCGATGTGGAAAATAAAAGGATCGGGGTTCTCCGGCCCGCGTCCATCATTGATGTCCGTGGAGTCCAGAAGAAGAATTCCGACCTTCAGGGTTCGCTTATTACTGGAGTATGTGGTCGCGACCTGTGCTTGCGCCGTGGTGGCCAGCAGAAGGACGCAGAGCATCGCTCCGAGTAAGAACTGTATCTTTGTTCGCATCGCCATTTTCATAACGTCCTTACGCTCCCGGTGTCTCCCCGATAAAGAGGAGCCCTGGCGCTACCGGAAGGCGCGGGGCCATCGGCAGGGTATTGCCATACTCATCCCGTCGCAATACGGCACCATCTGTTGCATACGGAGAGACCAGCTTTTCATCGTAGAGGTAGACAATCCCGCTTCCTCCCCCATTTCCAACGCCGCCCGGCTGTGGGCCGGGGAGCACGCCATTTGGTCCGTGCAGAGTGGGAACTGCTGCTCCCTGGCTGGCATAGCCAGGTGCAGGCGGTAGTCCTGTGGAGCCAAAGTAGTTGGGAACCCAGCCCCACTTCTCCAGCCACGCCCCTTGATCACTGGAGTCCGCAGGTAGGTTCTCCGCAATCGCACCAAACAGGGTGATACGAATGTCTTGTGGCTGACCGTAGAAGGGGTAGCTTGGATCAATTCTTCCCAATCCCGTTGCCGTCAGGTTGTCTCCGGCCCGCGAACCTCGGGCGAGATAGGCCTCGTAGGTATCATTAGGATCCGGGTTGAGCCAGGGGCCAGGAATGATAAAGAACGAGCCATCCTGGGCGTAGATCAGCGCCTCCACCCGAACATCCAGCGGCGCGACCCCAAAACGCGAGAGCCGATAGTCGGTCTGGTTTGGCACGCCCGCACTGACATCCAGGCTCAGGGTCATCATATTGTCAATGCCAAACAACGGAGCCGGTCCCGCATACGGCCCTGCGGTATCTGGGAAGAGCAGATTTGTGTTATTCACGCCGTCTTTGAGGGGAAAGACATGATCGAAGTACACGCCCGGCTCAATCGTGGTCGGTCCGCCCATTGCCAGTGTGGTGAGCGCGGGATTTGCGTTCGGCCACGCATAGGCCACCGGGAAGCGGAAGAAGCTATTGCCGGTACCGACATCATTGACATTAAGCCGAACTGCGGTTGCTCCGTTGACTTCGGCGGCAGAGTGGCGCAGGAAGATGCTCGGAGGCAACGGTAGGGTTGACGGTGCGATTCGTGAGTCCGGACTGGTCTCCGCAAAGCGCTCGCCGTTTGCCTGGAACCTCTCCGCAGGTCCCTGAGCGAGGCGGAGGTTAAAGACGGGAGAGTCGGGGCGCATGAAGATCGCCCGTGCATCGGAGCCCGATGCCTCCGGCCCCGCCAGGTTGTCGCCGGGGGTCAGGAACTGCGTGGTGTTGACCACCACATAGTCTTTGGCCAGCAGTGCAATAGACGAGCGTCCCCGCACCTGTGCCGCGACTCCTGAGGGGTTAGCGGGCAGGTTATCTTTGAGGAGGTTGCCATCCACGTAGATATTGGCTCCCGAAACGACGGTCAGGTGACGGATGTAGTAGCGCAGGGTCTCGGGATCAAGGCCACCGGCGGTTCCTCGAATGCGGATATTTCCCTCGGCGTAGACAACATACTCCCCTTCCCAGACCCCAGGAACAGCGGTATTGGTGAGGGGATTGACATAGGGCTGAGCAGGGTAGGCTTCCAGCTTACGGACATTGGCAGGCAGACCGGCAACGGGAGCCGTATCCGCAGCACCTGTACCTGTGCCCGAGTAGCGGATGACCGTACTCTGGTTGATGCGCCGCCCGGTGTTGTCGCGCAGGAACGAGCGATTGAGGCTGGTCGCGGAGCGCTGGATCATCATGTAGCGCGGTGTCAGGGTGATCACAACGGCAGGCGGGGTGTAGCGGTTGTCTCCGTTCCACCAGCGCGTATCGGTCCCAATCCAGTTGGCGCGCGGCGAGTAGGCTCCCACAAGCGCTTCGGAGGCCGTCTGAATGTCTTCACGGTTGTCTAAGTAGAACCCGGAGCCCCAGCCGATCCGTCCGGCTTGGTTGGTTCCGAGCCCTGTAATGACATTGGCATTGACATATCTTGCATCCATCGGCTCCGAATCACGGGTCAAAGCACGATAGCGGGTGAGGCCATTCTCCCCGATACTTTGGTCAATGGTCGGCACACCAACACGAGCGACGTTACGCAGCGGGCTACCCGTCTGAGGAGCATGATCACGCACCATACCCGTGTAAGGATTGAAGGCTCCGTTGCTACCGATCACACTGGCATTGGTAAACGCACCGCTCAGATCCGTCAGTAAGACCTGCGTCCCGTTGGTTGTGGGGATATTCAGGTTCGAAGAAACCGTCAAGGTATCGCCACGCTGGCTGTTCAAAAGCAGTCGGTTAATCCCATTAAAAGTTAATGGCGCATTCGAGTGAATCGGGCCGTGATAGACCGACTCCACTTGATGCACCTCGGGTGCCGCACTCGTACGTGGGGTCGCAAAGGGGGAGTCCTGAACCCTCGTGGTCGCCCCCAGCGAGGCTTCCACGGAGCGATTGTCGCGGTTTGTGATAAAGCGCAGAAAACGAGTCAGCTCAATGGCTTTAAAGCCCACTTTTTCACGTCGCTGCCCCTTCCCTTCCGAGCTAGCGAATGTCGTCGGGTCACTTGCGTCCACGATACCGGCACGCCCGACAGCAAACAGCTTGATATATTGGCTGTTGGCATCTGGCACATCGCCCAGCTTGGTAGGCGTATAGACCAGTTTGATCAGCGCACGCCCCCCAAGGTTGCCTGCCGACGGGGTTCGTCCGCCAAAGTCCACACGAGAGTAGCCACACGGCTCCACATTGCCGGTGGCGCTTTGCCATTGGTGTCCTGGTCGTCGTAGTTGCCATTGCCATCGGTGTCCAGTGGATCGGCGACAAAAGGCACCGGGCGCCAGTCGGCCCCCTCGGGCGACTTGGTGAGCTGGTCGTCCATGTAGGTCAGGCCCGCTTCGGCGAACTTGTCGGCGGCGGAGCCCTTAGCAGCCGTCTGACCGGCGCGCATGTTATTGACGATCAGCGCGATAAAGAGCCCACCGAGGAACAAGAGCAGGAACAGGACGATAATCGCCACGGTGAGTGACTGGGCGTGCACACTACTGCGCCGCCGGGTTTGAAAGTTGGTGGTTATCATCGTATCGTGTTCCCTACACGCACTTTGTCGTTCAGATTGATGGAGGTTGACTGACGAGTGTTCGTATCGTAGACCAGCGCTCCCAAGGTCACATTGAGCAGATCACGGGTCGAGTAGTCCACTTTCAGCACATCCGGCTCCGGGGCAATAATGGCCTTATCTCCGATGACAAGCCCCTGTGCATCCACCGGTTGTCCGCGCCGATTGGGCGCGTTATCATCCCGCAGACGCGCAAAGTTATTCTGCCAGAGATAGGTCACTTGCAGTTCCCGCTCCATCTGAATACTAATATTGTCAGGCAAAAGCAAGAAAGGATTTGGGGCAGTGCTAGGCCAGGCAGGAAGACCGGGGCCATTGGGGGTATCGAAGCGCAGGTAGGCCGTCGGCAGGAGCGAGGTCGGTTGCAGGCGTGTGTCCTGATCGAACATGTAGGTGCGCTGCCCCAGGAGCGCGATAGTAAGGAACAAAGCCTATACCAGCTTTGGCTCTCCTAGCGGGAAGTGGGTCTAATGCAAGCACTTGATCCATTGCTGTGGCGGCAGTCACGGAAAGTTCCGGCCCAACGACCCGTTCACTGCCGGGAACAACCATCAAGCCACCGCCCGGATTGAGCACGCCCAGTGTCGAGATATTCCCAAAGTAAGCCAATGGCGAGAAGTAGGTTCCCGCGACACCCGCGTTCATAGGGGAGCGCTGAAAAAGTGGCGAGGTCGGGTCAAGGGATTCCTTGGCAAAGTAGCGTGGCCCAAAACCAGGATCGCCGTCCCAGAGGTTTAGCTCACTCCAGCCCTGGTTCGTAGGAATGGTTCCGGTGCCAGCGTCCACGTGGCGTGTGTTAATCCGATAGACCGTCTCTACCAGCTCACCAGGATTGGCATCCGGGTAGCCTTGGTCTACCATAGAGCGGATCGTCCCGTTGGCGAGGCGGATAAGGGGGGCTCCCGTATTGTCTCCCGCAATCGGTGGAATGCCCGTTTTGATGATTCCTCGATCGGTGTTGAGCAAGAAGGTCAGGTTCGGGGTCTTGACAAAGATCTCTCCCGTGCTGGCCAGTCGAGCGCAGTAGAGCTGCGCATCCGTGGTGGCTAGAGTACCATAGTTCTCGCTGGCATTCGGACTCAGGTGCAGATGCGGCGTTGTTGCACCACCGGGTAGCAACTCAAGGTCAATCGTGATCTTCAG
>JAPLCP010000047.1 GCA_026392155.1 Armatimonadota bacterium
ATCAGTATGAATCAGTTCAGCTTCTTATAGATCGTGGAGCAAATCCTAATTATACAAACTCGTCAGGCTTATCTGTCCTTAACGTGGCTGAACAAGCCGCAAACCGGGGTATTGGTGAAGAATCTCTTCAAATCATTAAAGCTGCCATTGTCAAACGTAAGTCTTCAAAACACGAATAAGAACAATGGATTTCAAATAGTTTGCTGGGAATTTTGAATGTCTCCATCGGAATTTTGCATCCTTATAGTGAAGTAAAGGAAGCGTGTGGAAGCCGCAACCAGACGGGCATCGGAAACGTCTTTATCTGCATGGGAAGAATGCCCCTGAGAGGATGAGTGAACAAGGTGGTAACAGAAACGATGAACCCTGAAGCGGCTGCGATGCAGTCTGATGCTGCTGTGAAGAAAGCGCCTCGGCGAAGCCCTGGGCCGGTGCAGGCGACCGACCTTAAAGAACTGAAAAAGACAGAAGAGATCGCGGCGATGGCAGGCCGCGAGCCCTATGCCACTGTGCTGGAGCGCTATGAGATCAGTCGTAGTTTTACTCTGACACTTGCCACAGACAGTGCCCACTGTCGCAAACGCTTTGCAGATGCCATACAGGCGACCGATAAGAAGCGAAGCCAGACCAAAACGGAAGCATCAGGGAAAAAGACACTGGTGCAGCTTGTGCGGAAGGTGCAGGGAGCGGCATCGGCCAAGTATGCTCGCGATGCAGCGCATGCGACCACGCTCAAGGACTACTACATCGGGGTGGAGCTAGCGGCCAATGCAGCGAGTCTGGCACAATACTCTGAGGCGATCCTGGAGAAACTGAGCGAGGACACTCTGCCTGGTATCTCGGCGACCATTGTTACCGCTCTACGGGATGCACGTAACCAGTGGTGGGACGCTCACAAAGGGCAGCAGGCGGCGCAGGACGAAGCCACTCGTGCCCGAGCAGAAGCCCAAGCGCTGCTTGCCACTCTGACAGATCGGCGGATTCGGGTTCAGTATGTCATTGAGTCCGAGTATCCCTACAATGGCGATGCGGAAGAGATCAAGGCCGCACGTGCCGCCTTTGGCCTCCCGGCCACGCGCCCCTTCCGTGTCACGAAGGGCTAGCCCCCTCCCCCCGCAGAATTGCGGGGGAGGTTTTTCTTTTTGAGCCCCGACAATCTCGGTATGAAAGTTACCAATCAGCTCTCAGCAACGGGTGTGTTAATTGCCTTTATCGAGCGCGACGCCGCACTCTACGCCCGTGTCCGTTTTGCAACGCACCGAGGCCAGCCCGTGGAGTTCGTCTCCTCAACACCCGTCCTCAGCGAGAGCCAGTTTGTCGGGGATTACGTGGGAGTCAGCTACCGCCCCGAGCAGCCTGAGGGAGCGTGGATTTCGTAAACCAGCCCCCTAGTACGTGTTCACCCGCGCCACTAGATCGCCCTCGTCGTTGGTCTGGACATAGCGGCTTACCGTTCCATCGGCTTTCTTGACCGCCCATCCGTTGTCATCGTCGCCATCGGGGCCGCACGACCAGAGCGTGAGCGTGTCGCCCACCTCGCGCCGGTAGCCAAACGACTGTCCAAAGCGCATCGCATAGGGATCGTCGGGGAGGGCTTTGAGATAGCCGCTGGTGACGAGCTCTTCAAGGGTGGCGGGATAGCTACCTTTTTCTAACCGATACGCGCGAAGGGCAAGGTAGACCCGTGCCAGGGCTGTCTCCGCACGGGTCGAGGTGTCTTTGTGGCCGGCTTGCTGGAACAGCGGTAGGATCATCTGATTTATTGGGTCGGTGGGCATGCGGGGGCCGAGACGCTTGGGATCGTAGGGGAGCTTGGTCTGTGCGGCCAGCTCGGTCATGTAGCGCCCGCTCTCGGCAAAGATTCCTTTTTTCGTGTGCCAGACAAACAGCCCCGTCATCGCTACCTGACTTCCAAACAGCTTGGCACGGTCCAGCGCGCTAGGCTTCTCCGACTCCTCCCCCATCATGGCACCGGTCACCGTGGCCGCCTCGTCGATTTGGGAAAAGTACGACGATGTGTACTGCCAGGCGTTGGAGTTTTTGAAGTTCACGTAGGTATTGGCTTGACTAAAGTCGCGCTCATTCAGGAGTACGCTCTCAAAGGAATAGCGTGTTGGCTCCAGCGCTTCCAGCCGCGCGACAGCCGCCCGCGCGGTCTTTGCATCCAGCTTATCTACCCGCTCCCAGAGCGCTTTTCGCCCGATTGCCTCGCAGGCAACACCCACTAGATTCCCCATGAGCTGGCTCCGGTGTGAGACGAGCGTGCCCAGTTTGATCGCATCCACCGCGCACCGGCCCGCTTCGTCGTTCTGGCCTAAGTCCGCGTAGGTTCGGCTGGCAAACATCAGAAGCCGGGCGAGTTCCCGGAACTCTGCGAAATGAGGGAAGTTATCGGCAAGTGCCTGGACATCGCCGGGTTTCCGGGGAGTGGCGAACTCCTGGGTCAGCGCTTCGCGTAGCTTGGCAATCGTGGCCTGGTTCTTCTCCAGCAAGGCCTTTCGGTCTTCCAGTGGCCCTAGTGGATAGATGTATTTCCGCGTTTTCTCGTCGTAGTGGCTCTCGGGATTGACGGCAGCCTTGCCGAGCTTGCTGACTTCGAGCTTCCTCGCCTCCGTGAGCGTGTCGTAGGCATTGGGCGAAGGCAGCTTCCACTCGGGGATTTTGTACTCCGGGGCGGCGTTGCCCCGAATCCAGAGAACGCCACCCAGCCCGATAAGAACGGCGAGGGTAGTGCCACAGCCCAGCTTGAGACCACGTTTTACTTTGCTCATGGGGTGTAAGACGTAAGTGATGGCATTTGGTTACGCCTTGCAGGAAAATTGCCGGGAAAAGCCGAAATTTAGCCCATGACCACACTTGCTGATGTCACCCTTCAGACCGTTCCCGTTGTTGATCCCCAGAGCAGCCTCGCCGAGGCCATTGAGCTACTAAAAGCCGACCCGCTCCAGACCGTGGTGCTGGTGGGCGATGAGATGTACATGGGCATTCTCAACGCCGTGATGCTGGAGTCCTCGCTGATTCCCACGGGCGTGGATCTTGCGACCCTCCAAGTGGGGCCCTACGTGCGCCCCACCCGCCCCCTTCACCCCGACACCACTCTTGAAGAAGCACGAGCCGCGCTGGAGCGCAAGGGCGTTCTGGCACTGCCCGTCGTGGCGGGCAATGTCTACCAAGGCGTCGTCACCCATGCCGAGCTGGGCTAGAACAAACTCATCTGCTGCTGGCCGGGCGGTGTGGGTAGCGAGAGGCTGAGGCGTTTTCGTAGCTCGAAAAGCGTGGCGGGGGCGTGGCCTTCGTAGTAGTTCCGGACATGGACATAGACCGGGCCGGTGGCGTTTTTGAGCAGCTCAGCCCAGTGGTCTAGCTCAGTGTCTTTGAGGATCACCCGCTGATCGAAGCGCTCGACGCTGTTTTCTTCTCCTAAAAGCCGTAGGTAGGTGAGCGTTGCTCCCGGCACGGCGACGCGATCCGTAGTGGCAAGCTGCATCCCACGCTCCGTGAGTTGGGAAGCGATCTCCGTCTGCTGCCAGCCGCTCTCGCGCAGCTCGACTGTTAAGGGGAAGGCGTGCTCTGCGAGCCCATCCGCAAAAATAAGTAAGTTGCGCAGCTCGTCGGGGCCAAAGTCGGGCGGGAGCTGGAGCACGAGCCGTCCGAGTTTCTCACCGAGTCCCGCTTGCATAAGTGTCGCAAAGTCCCGCGCCTCTTTCACCGACGCGGGCCCGACCAAGCGCCGCTCGTGCGTGACCAGCTTGGGGACTTTGGCGGAGAACTTAAAGCCTGTTGGGGTCTGCCGATCCCACTGCGTAAGAGTGATCTCTTTGGGGGGCGCGTAGAAAGTGGTGTCCAGCTCAATCGCATCGAAGACTTTTGTATACTCGGCCAGCAGGCGCGTGTCGGGCGTTCCGAGAGCGTAGAACGGCCCGCGCCAGTCCGGGTAGCTCCAGCCCATCGTCCCAAAGTAAAGCTTCAAGATTACGCCTCTGCCAGAATCTCTTTGAGAGTGAAGCGAGCGAGCGTGAGGGTCTCGTACGCGCCTTTCTCGCCGCACTCATAAAGGCACGCAAGGGTGTTGCGCTTCAGCACCGCTAGATCCGAGTAGGCGCTCGGGCCGCTGTGCAGGGTTAGCCGCCGCTCCCAAGTCTTGCCGTCGTCGTTGCTGGCACGCACCGTGAGGTTTTTGCGCCCCTCACGGCTGGCGGGATTGGAGAAGAGAATCGTCTTCTTATCGGCGCGGCGGACACTCGCCTGGCAGATGGGCTCGATGAGGGAGAAATCGGGTCGCTGCTCGCTCCAGGTCAGTCCGCCATCTTTACTGACCGCGACCTGCCGCGCCCGTGAGGCAGGGTCGTAGCTACGCATATTGAGCAAGAGGCTACCGTCGGTGCGCTCGACCACCTGGCACTCATTGACCTGATCGCGGGGCGTGGTTCCACCTAGCTTCCAGCTTGCTCCACGGTCGTCGCTGTAGATAATATGCGAAAAATAGCGCTTGGTCTTGGCCTCGATATGGTCGCAGGGGATCACCAAGCGCCCGCTTTTCTGCAGTTGAATCCCCGCCCCTGGCCCTGTGGCATACCACGTCCACGCGGGGAGCTTGACATCCACCGTGATCTCTTTGGGAGTCGCCCAGGTCAGGCCCTCATCCACAGACGAGGTGACAAAAACGCGGCGCGTGTCTTTACTCGTCTGGGCGATAATCTGCGGCTCCTTATCGTCGCCCCGGTTCCAGGTCAGCAGCAGCCAGATCGTCCCCGTTTGTAGATCCACTACCGGCGCGGGGTTGCCACAGGTGTTGCCTGCATCGGCCCAGACCACCTGCTGCTCGCTCCAGCTGACGCCATTGTCGGTGGAGCGGCGCAGGAGAATCTCAATGGCTCCGCTGTCGCCTGCCCCGGCACGCCGCCCCTCACAGAATGCCAGAACGGTACCTTTTTTCGTCACTGCCAGCGCCGGAATCCGGTAGGACTTGTAGCCACCCTGGCCACTTTTCCATAAAACCTCTTGAGTCATGGCACATTCATCCTTAGCTCTTCTAACCATAATATCGCTTCCGAGTCCGAGGGGGCACGCCAGTCGCCTCTTGGGGAGAGGCTACCGCCACTGCCAACTTTGGGGCCGTTGGGGACGCACGTTCGCTTGAACTGGCTGGTCTTGAAGAAGCGCCACAGAAAGGCTTCAAGCCATTTTTTGATGGTCGGCAAGTCGTAGGAGTCCCCGACTGATGCCGACAGATAGGCGACTTTACTCGGGGTGAAGCCAAAGCGCGTGATGTAGTAGAGGTTGAAGTCTTGGAGTGCGTATGGCCCGATCTTCTCCTCGGTCTTTTGCGCAGGCTGACTATTATTATCGCCGCCGGGGATAAGCTCGGGGGAGATCTCGGTGTCGGCGATGCTGATGAGAATGCGGCTGGCCTCCTCGCCAAAGAGATTTTTCGCGGCCACCCAGCGAATGAGATACTGGATAAGCGTTTTCGGTACCGAGGCGTTCACGTTGTAGTGGCTCATGTGATCCCCGACGCCGTAGGTACACCAGCCGAGTGCTAGTTCGGACAGATCACCGGTTCCTAAAACAATGCCATTGTGGAAGTTGGCGAGGCGGAAGAGATGGCTGGTGCGCTCGCCCGCTTGCACGTTCTCAAACGTAATATCGTAGACCGGCTCGCCGCCATGAAACGGGTGGCCCAGATCCTTGAGCATCTGAAGGCACGACGGGCGAATGTCCAGCTCCGTGGCCGTGACGCCCAGCGCTTGCATCAAAGCATGGGCATTGCTTTTTGTGTGGTCGCTCGTGGCAAAGCCGGGCATGGTGTAGGCGAGGATATTGGTGCGGGGCAGGCCCAGCTTGTCCATGGTGTTGCAGGCGACAATCAGAGCGTGGGTCGAGTCTAGGCCGCCGCTCACTCCAATCACAATTTTTTCTATTTTTGCACTCTGAAGTCGCTTATGCAGGCCGTGCACCTGAATGTTATAGGCTTCGTAGCAGTGGGCATCGCGGACGGCGGCGTTATCTGGCACAAAGGGAAAGCGCTCGATGTGGCGCAAGATCTTTGTCTCGCTTGCAGGCGGCTCAAAGGAAAACGGGATACGGCGCATGGCCGCGAGTTTCTCGCGCTGGTCGTGCACTGAGTCGGCAAAGCTGGTCTGGCGCAGGCGCTCTTGCACGAGGCGCTCTAGGTCAATATCCGCAAGAATTAGGTCCTCGTCATCGGAGAAGCGCTCGGACTCGGCCAGCTTCTCGCCGTTTTCGTAGATCAGCGCGTGGCCGTCCCAGGCGAGATCGTTGGTGCTCTCCCCCGGCCCCGCCGCCGAGTAGAGATAGGCCGACAGGCAGCGCGAGGACTGGCCCGCCGCCAGCGCTTTTCGGTACTCGGCTTTTCCCACCGTGATATTGCTCGCTGAGAGATTGGCCAGCACGGTTGCTCCGGCAAGCGCTCCAAACGTCGAGGGCGGCAACGGCGTCCAGACATCCTCACAGATCTCGACGTGCAGGGCAAAGTCAGGGAGATTGGTGCAGGTAAAAACCAAGTCTGAGCCCAGTGGCACGCAGCTCCCGAAAAGCGCGACTTCTTTTGCGGTCACATCACGGCCCGACGCAAACTGGCGCTTTTCGTAGAACTCACGGTAGTTGGGCAGGTAGGTCTTGGGAACCAGCCCCAGGAGCCTCCCCTTCTGCACCACCGCACAGACATTAAGCAGCCGACTCTCCACCCGCAGTGGTAGCCCGACGAGGAGCACTGTCTCCCACGCCGCGCTCGCCGCGATCACTTGCGCCAGAGCTTTCTCCGTGGCATCTAGAAGTGCGGTTTGGTGAAAGAGATCGTCGCAAGTGTACGCCGAGAGCCCCAGCTCCGGAAAAAGCGCCACTGCCGCGTGCTCTTGGGCAGCACGCTCGGCAAGTGCAATCGTCCGCTCAGCGTTGTAGGCGGGATCAGCGACGCGCACAAAGGGAACACAGACCGCCGCCCGGACAAAGCCGTGGCGGTAAGGCGTAAAGAACGGCAACATGATGTTATCTTACCTCAATTCTATTTCGTGTTATTTTGACACTTTAATAACTAACAAAGTTGCAACACTTTCTCACCACAGAATCCCGCTCAAGGGCTTTAGGGATACGGCTTGCCTACCGATACTTTTAGCAGGTGTCTTTCGACACCCCCATTTCAGGAGGCTAGCAGATGCCGGATACAGCGGCACCAGACAACGACATCGTCCTGGATATCCAGAATATCCATCGGCTCTACGAACCCACTCATGCTCTAAAGGGAGTAAGCTTTCAGGCACGTCGCGGTGAGGTTCTCGCACTCGTTGGCCCCAATGGTGCCGGTAAGACCACGCTAGGAGCCATTATCGCCCAGCGTGAGAAGCCCGACATGGGGAAAGTTCTCTACTACTTGGATGAGGGCCAGACCGAGGAGCCCGATCCTTCTCAGATTGGATTCTTCCCCGGCGACAGTAGCTACTACATGAGCCTCGCCGTGGAGCGCTTGCTCTACCATGCCGCCACCCGAAAAGGACTCTCCGGTGGTGAGGCGGCGGAGGCAACCCAGTACTGGCTGGATCGCCTAGGAGCCACGAGCCGTCCGAACATGCCGCTCGCCAGCTTCTCGAAAGGCAACCAGCAGAAGATTCAGTTCGCCGAGTCCGTGCTCCATGGCCCGAGCATTGTCTACCTGGATGAGCCCTTTAATGGCCTCGATCCGGTGAACCAGGAGTGGTTTATCGGGCTGATCCGTGAGCTACAAGAGACTGGGATGACGATTCTTATCAGCGACCACCACATGCATCTTTTAGAGCGCATTGCGGATCGGATTCTGATCATGCACCAGGGCAGACTTGTCGCCGATGGGACGCTCCCAACCCTGCGCCAGCGCTCGCAAGTCGGCCTAAGTGTTCGGCTACGCGTCGTGGATCCGATGGCAGTGGATCTTAAGCCCTTCAAAGACCACCCCGCAATTCGCTCCGTGGAGCGCACGGCGAGCGGTGATATTCGCATGCTGGTCAGTGCCGCCGTCCCACGCAACGATGTCCTG
This sequence comes from Armatimonadota bacterium, assembly GCA_026392155.1. Classification (GTDB taxonomy): domain Bacteria; phylum Armatimonadota; class Armatimonadia; order Armatimonadales; family Armatimonadaceae; genus Armatimonas. The sequence goes on from JAPLCP010000047.1 coordinate 8,030, forward strand.
AACTTCGCCAAGCAGCGCCTACGCCTTACCGAGATCCTCGCCGAGCCCGCCAGCCTGCACGATATCTATGTCACGGTTTTCTCTGTCCAGAGCGCCGATACCGAGCTCAACGACGCGATCCAAGCCGCCGCCTAATCGGGTTTTCTCGCGACGGCGAAGACGGTGAGGCCGAAGGGCAGGCTTGTCCGCAGTGCCAGCCTTGCCTCCGCATCGAGGAGCCGTCGCAGGATTCCATTGAGAGGCTCGGGGGTGGGCCGGGCATCGGCATGAGGGACGGTGTCTTTTTTCTGGAGCGCGTTTTGTAGCTTCCGCACCACCCAAACGGCGGGCAGAAGTAAGGAGACCGTGTAGGAGAGCTGCTCGATCTGGAGCCCCGCGCCCTCTAGCAAGCGCCGCACTTCCTCCGCCCGGTAGCGCCGCTGGTGCATCAGAGCGACATCGTGGCCACTCCAGAGCGCCTGGTAGGCAGGCACCGTCACCACGGCAACGCCCCCCGGCTTGAGCGCCCGCGCCAGCTCACGCGCCGCGAGGGTATCGTCGGGGATGTGCTCGAGAACGTCCAGCGCAATCGCCGCATCGAAGCTCTCTTCGGCAAAGGGTAGCGCGGTCGCCGAGGCCAGCACAAGGTTTTCATGCCCCCGCTCTCGACACAGAGACAGCGCCAGCGGCTCCAAGTCCAGCCCGACCGGCTGGGCAAACTCACGCAGACGGTCCAGCGTTCCGCCGGTACCACAGCCCATGTCCAGTGTGAGGGGATTTTCGGTCTTGCAAAAGCGCTTCAGGGCCGCGCAGATCAGGTTGCGCCGCGCGACAAACCACCAGTGGCGGTCTTCCAAGCGCCGCATCTGAAGATAGTAGTCCCGGTTCATGCCAGCACTCGCTCCACATCTATTGCCATTTGCACCAGCAGCGCCTCTAAGCTATCGAACTTTACTGTCCCCCGTAGAAACTGCACAAACGCGAGCGTGAGGGTTTGCCCATAAATCTCTTCGTCAAAGCCGTCCCGTAAGAACGCCTCGACGGTCAAGAGGCCATTGTCGGTGACGGTTGGATTGGTGCCAATAGAGATCGCAGCGCGGAAAGTGCGGCCATCGGCAAGAGTCGCCTGGCCGGCATAGACTCCCGCAGCCGGGATCAGCACCGCAGGGTGCGCGGCGAGGTTTGCCGTCGGGTAGCCAATCGTGCGGCCCAGCTTGCGCCCGTGCACGACCTCGCCCGTCAGCGTGTAAGGTCGGCCTAGTAAGCGCGTCGCCTCGCTCACCTGCCCGCCTGCCAGCATCTGCCGGATCACGGTAGAGCGTGCCGGAACTCCCTCAACAAAGACACCGGGCACCACCGCCACCTTCAGCCCCGCTGCCTGAAGCGCCGCAACATCGCCGCGACGCTCATAGCCAAAGCGAAAGTCCTCCCCGACGACGACTAGCTCGGGCTGGTGTGGTTTTAGAACACTCTCGATAAAAGCGTCGGGCGTGAGGGCGGCAAAGGCATGGTCAAAGGCAATGACCTGAACTCTGTCCGCACCGTACTCTTGGAGCCGTGCCACACGCTCATCGAGTGTCCCGAGCAGCTTAGGCGTGCGCCCCGGCGAGAGCAGTGCCGCGGGGTGTGGGTCAAAGGTCAGCGCCCGCACGGGCAAGCCACTGGCTTTTGCCGTTTTCAGAAGCGCCTGGTGCCCGCGATGAACCCCGTCAAAAACCCCGATGGTCAGTGCCGTCATTCCGCAAAGACCTTGAAGGGCTGCCAGTGCCCGCCCTCCCAGCGCAACAGTGCGAGCAGGCGTTCGTTGTCGAGTGCCGCGCACTCGCTCCCCTCTGCGGGGGTACCCTCCTCCCCCCTGCCCCCTCCTCCCAATCCTGGGAGGAGAGGTAAGGAGGGGGAGAGAATCACTTTCCCTAACTTTAGCTCAGCGGCATCATGGTCACTGACGGTGATGGTCGGCCAGCCGAGCGCCTCGTGCATGGGGAGGAGCTTCTCTTCGGTAATATCATCCAGCCCGATGGCATCGGCCAGGTGGTAGGGCCCGACGGCTTCGCGTGCCAGGGTTGCCATATGAGCAGGGAGATTCAGTGCCGCTCCAATGTCTTTGCAGAGCGTGCGGATATATGTCCCTCCGCCACACGTCACACGAATCGTGGCACTTGCAACGAGTTCGATGGCATGGATAGTGATCGTGCGAGCCTCACGCTCCACGGTGATTCCCTGGCGTGCCAGATCGTAGAGGCGCTGGCCGTTGTGGTGGAGAGCGGAGACCATCGGGGGCACTTGCTGAATCTCTCCAACAAAACGGGGGAGCACACGACGGAGCGCCTCTTCCGTTAGCCCAGACACATCGGCTTGCTCCGTGACGGTTCCACTGGCATCCTCCGTGTCCGTGGCAGTGCCAAAGCCAATCGTCGCCAGATAAACCTTGGGCTCCAGTGAGAGATGAGGCAGCAAGCGTGTCGCCTGACCTACCGCCACCAGCAACACTCCCGTCGCATCGGGATCGAGCGTCCCCGCATGCCCCACCCGCTTTATCTTCAGCGTCCGCCGCACTCGGCTCACCACATCGTGGCTCGTCATCCCAGCGGGCTTGTGAATATTCAGAAATCCGTCCATGCAATCATGCGCGGCCCTCAGCGGGCAGCTTGCATCAGTGTACCACTCTCTGTATTACCGTTATAATAGAAACCATTATGGGAGTTGCTGTCATTCTTGTCTTCACTGGCCCCCGCGAGCGCCCGATCCGTCGCGTAGACGCGCCGCCGTCCACGCCAAATCCGACCTTCACCGGAGCCGCGCGGCCCGGCGAGTTTTTCGTCTTTCAGGTCGCGCTGGTGGCGAGCATGGGCGGCGGTGAAGTGGGGTTTGTGCCGGGCGCACTCGGGGCGATTCCCGCAAGTGCGATGCGCTGCCTGAGTCTGGGCGGCGTGGATGCACAAGGCAGGGCATTTACGAAGCGGCTGTCCCTCGAGCCAGGCAAGACCCAGGTGCTCTGGGTCGGGGTGGAAGTCCCCAAGTCGGCGCAGGGCCAGTGCGCAGGAACACTAACCGTCACGGTTGGGGCGGAGCGGGTGCCGGTGGAGGTGGTGCTCACCGTTACGGGCAAGCCCCTCGACGACCACGGCGACTCGGTGGCGGCGAACCTCTCCCGCCTGCGCTGGCTGGACTCCACGGCGGGGTCAGAGCCAACTGTGACCAAGCCCTTTCTTCCTGTACAGGTCTCGGGCACGAAGGTGAAAGTCCTCGGGCGGCAGCTGACACTGGGCAGTGATGGCTTGCCCGCACAGATCGAGAGCGCGTTCAATGGCAGCAACACCAAGCTCGGCAAGCCCACCCCGCTCCTCGCCGCTCCGATGCGCTTTGTGGTGGAGACGGCCAGCAGGCAAGCCGTCTGGACCAGCAAGCGCGGCAAGCTCACCCGCACCGAGACGCAGGCAACCTGGTCAGCGACCAACCGAGCATCCGGCCTCACGCTGGAGATAACCGGGCGGCTGGACTACACGGGCTCCGGCACGCTGACGATGCGACTGACGGCGGACAAAACCACCGACGTGCGGGAGATCGCGCTGGTGGTCCCACTGCTCCCCGAGCGGGCCAAGCTGATGATGGGCCTCGGCAAGCAAGGCGGTGCGGCCCCCAAGACCTGGGACTGGAAGTGGGACACAAAAAAGCATCAGGACGCGCTCTGGCTGGGCGAGGTCAATGCGGGGCTGATGCTGCGTCTCAAGGGGGCAAACTTCCGCCGCCCACTGGTGAATATCTACTACGGCTTTCAGCCGCTGAACTTGCCCGAGAGCTGGGGAACGGGCGGCGTGCAGGTCGAGAACGGGACGATCCGGGCATTCTCCGGTCCACGCACCCTCGCCGCCGGCGAGACGCTGGACTTCACCGTGGATTTCTATCTGACCCCCTTCAAGCTTCTCAACACCGAGGCGCAGTGGCACGACCGCTACATTCATCTCGGCGGTTCCAAGTCCCCTGAGCCACACGAGAAAGCCGTGGCGGAGATGGACGACAAGCGCGGCCCGAATGTCCTCAATGTGCACCAAGCCACGTTTTTCTCCCCCTACATCAACTACCCCTACGCCGACGCGTCGTTTAGTGCCTTGCAAAAACTCACCCAGGCGGCGCACACGAAGAACACCCGGGTGAAGGTCTACTACACCACCCGCGAGATCACGCAGAACATGCCCGAGCTGATCCCGCTGCATAGTCTCAATGGCGAGGTGATTGTCGCCGGGCCGGGGAAAAACGCCAAGACCCTGCTCCACCCCAACGGCCCCCACCCCTGGCTGACCGAAAATCTCGGGGAGGACTTTATCCCCGCCTGGCAAGACAAAGTCGGTGGCCCCTACGCCGAGCTGGACCTCTCGGTGATCACGACCCCAGACTCGCGCTGGAACAACTTCTATCTCGAAGGTCTGAAATGGCTCTGTGAGAAAGCGGATATTGATGGTGTCTATATCGACGATGCCGCGCTCGACTCCCACAGCCTCGCCCGCGCCCGGCGGATTTTAGATCGCCGTCCCAATCGCCTGATCGACTTCCACACCTGGAACCACTTCAACGACTGGGCGGGCTATGGCACCAACCTCGTGATCTACCAGGAGTTTCTGCCCTACCTCGACCGCCTCTGGATCGGGGAGGGCTTCCCTGCCAAAGACGCCGCCCCGGACTACTGGCTGACAGAAATGAGCGGGATTCCCTTTGGCATGCTGAGCGAGATGCTCGACGGTGCCCATCCCTGGCGCGGCCTGCTCTTTGGCGAGACCGCCCGCCTCCCCTGGTCCGGCGATCCCCGCCCGCTCTGGAAGGCCTTCGATGACTACGGCATCAAAAACACCGAGATGATCGGCTTCTGGGACGACACCTGCCCGGTCAAGACCAACCACCCCGATGTCCGCGCGACGGTCTACAAAGCCAAAGATCGGCTACTCATCGCTCTCGCAAGCTGGGCAAAAACGGATGTCTCCGTCACGCTCACGCTCCCCAAAAACATCCAAACCCTCCACGCTGCCGCCATCGCAAACTTCCAGCCCGAGGCAAATTTTGCGGCAGGCACTCCCCTTCCGATTCCCGCAGGGAAGGGACTGTTTCTCCTCGCCGCCCCATGAAATGGGGCGTCTGCAATAGCCTGCGGCTGCGAAGCCCGTTCCGGGCTAGCCGCCGCAGGCTATTGCAGACGCCGGTTTCCAACCGGCGGAAACGTCGGAAAAGGAAATCCCCCCGTCGCCGCCGAACGGTAGTGGCATGAGCGATGAGAAGACAACGGACGATTACGCGCTGAAGGCAAGCGAGAAGCAAGTCGTGGCCGCGCCGGAGCTGCCCTACCTGCCCCCCAAACCCAAGGCATACTCCCCGAAGATCGGGCTCATTGCCTGCGGGGGGATCACCCAAGCGCACCTCAGCGCGTACTCGGCGCAGGGCTACAACGTCGTGGCCCTCTGCGATGTCGATATCGAAAAAGCCGAGAAGCGCCGCGCTGAGCTCTACCCCGAGGCGCGGGTGACAACGGACTTTGCAGACATTCTACGCGATCCCGAGATCGAGGTCGTGGATATCGCGTCACACCCGCGCGAGCGCCTGCCACTGGTCGAGGCGGCACTGATGGCCAAGAAGCACGTGCTCTCGCAGAAGCCTTTTGTGCTCTCGCTTGACGAGGGCGAGCGGCTCTGTGATCTGGCCGACGCCAACGGGGTGAAGCTGGCGGTGAACCAGAACGGGCGCTGGGCACCGCACTTTTCCTACATCCGCGAGGCCGTGCAAGCCGGGCTGATCGGCGACGTGATCTCGGCCCATGTCGGGGTGCACTGGGACCATACGTGGGTGAAGGGCACCGCGTTTGAGAACATCTACGACCTAGTCTTCTATGACTTTGCAATCCACTGGTTCGACTTTGTGAGCACACTGATTCCCGGCAAGGCACGCTCGGTCTACGCCACGCGCGCCCATGCTGCCAGGCAGACCATCGGGCCGCCGATGCTGGCGCAGGCCCTGGTGCAGTTCGACGGTGGCCAGGCGTCTCTGGTCTTCGATGCCCATGTCAAGCACGGCTCGCTGGATCGGACGTTTGTGGCGGGCACCGACGGCACGCTCACCAGCACTGGCCCCGATCTGGGAACGCAGACCGTCACGTTGACCACGGCGGCGGGAGTCGCGACACCCGCGCTCACGGGGACGTGGTTCAATGATGGCTTCAAGGGCACGATGGGTGAGCTGCTCTGCGCGATAGAGGAAAACCGCGAGCCACGTAACTCGGCGCGCAGCAACCTCGCTAGCCTCGCCCTGTGTTTCGCGGCCATTGCCAGCGCCAATGAGAACGCGCCCAAAACCGTCGGTGAGGTGCGCCGGCTTCCTGCAGGAAGCGCCCCAGGAGTTTAATGATTTTTCCCCGTGTCGCGGTCTTTGAAGAGAGAGACTTTCCCACCTACGGCGTGAGCGCCCAGCTCACGCCGCGCAATATCGTGCACGATCTGAAGGCAGCAGGCTTTGAGGCGGAGCTGCTCGACAGCGCCGCCCTCGCCGATCCGAGCCAGTTTCATGCGAAGCGCTTTGCCGCACTGATCCTGCCACAGGGAAATACGTTTCCTAAGGTGGCGTTTGCCAATCTCCGCCAGTTCCATCAAGACAAAGGCTCGCTGATCACGTCGGGGATTCCGTTCACGCACCCCGTGATTCGTAAAGACGGCGCGTTTGTCGACACAGGCCATGAGGATGCGCCCGCACGCTTTGGCGAGAGTGGGATCGGTGTGGGCGGGTTTGCAGGGCCAGGCAAGACCACCGCTCCTGCGACCATCACGACCGGCGATCCGCTACGGCTCAAGGGAATCGTGACGGAGACGCCACTGCCGCGCCCGGCGCCGCAGTGGCTTGATACGAAGTCGCTCCCAAAAGGCGTGCGCCTCATCCCCGCCCTCGGCGATGCGGCGCGGCCTCTTGTGGCGCTTATCGTCCATGAGAGCGGGCCGTTTGCAGGCGCTGTGGATGCCTGGACCTACCGCCTCGGGCAGCGGGACCGGGAGGGCTACGAGAGCCAGCAGCTCGTGGTTCGTGCGACTGTCGCAGCGCTGGCGCAAGCGGGGAAGCTCAGCGCCCGTGAGGCTACCCACGCATTTCGTCGCCTGGATTCCCTGCCGCGCCCTGCGGTCTATAGCGATGTCGTGCTACCAACCGTGCCCCGGCGCTACCCCACGTTCCAGCCGAAGATGCCACCGCCTGCACGCCCGCTTCAGGTCGCCGATATTCGCAAGCTCACTCCCGACGAGAAAGTGCTCCTCTTCTCACTCCAGGGTCTGGTGAACCGGATACAGCCACGCATCTACTTCCTCACCGACGACGACGATGCGCTCTGGCTTGACGAATTGCAGCGGCAAGGCGCAACCGACAAGCCTCTCACCGTTGCCGATCCGTTCTCGCTGCTGGAGACTTTCAAAGAGGCGTACCGGGGCGCGGTGCTCTGCGATGCGAAAGTCTACACATCACCATGTGTGGCGGTGACCCTGGCGGGGCAAGAGAGCCTGCTGGTCTGCAAGACGCCGGAGCTGGCGAAGCGCCACAAGCTGACTGTCAAGACCGACCTGCGCGGGAAGTTCGCTAATAATGCCGCCGCGCTACGCTACATCCGCACCAAGCTGATTTCCAAGCAAGACCCGTATCTGACCTGTAGCCTCGATCCATCGCGCTTCGACCAGGGCGGGCTGGACCATCTGATCGCCTCGAAGGCGTCGGTGTTCTGGATCACGGGACCGAAGGCGGCGCACCTCCCCGGCGCGGACATGGCGGCGGAGCTGGAGGAGCTGCGGGCCTATCTGGCCAAGCTCCCGCTCGGGGCCGTGGTGCGTGGGTTCTGGTGGCACGGCGATGGCATGGGCCTGCAAGAAGACGATGGCGTGGCGCTGGGGAGCCGCTTTGGCAAGATCACGCTGGTGAGCGACCTCATCACGAATCTCTCGGTACACAGCGGCGTCCCCGCGACCACGCTCAAGCAAAAGCCGCGCCCCGCGCCGCCAAAGTTCGACCCTGCCAAGGTCTATGTCTGCTTCACCATGAGCGATGGCGACAACCTCTGCACCTGGCGCGGCTACTTCCGGCGCTACTTCGAGGACCCCGTGCGCGGCCAAATCCCGGTCGGCTGGGGCATGGGGCCAGCGCTGATTGATCTGGCACCGACCTGGGCACGCTGGTACTACGAGCACGCCACGGAGAACGACGAGTTCATCTGTGATGTCTCCGGGGTCGCCTATATCTATCCGCCGTCGTGGGGCACGGCGCTGAAAGACCGCGACGCGGCGTTTCGCTATTTCTACGGTCGCACCCAAGAGTACATGGCAAAGATGGACATGAGCACCGTGCGCCTGATGGACGTAGACGCCGCCGATATCGCCAAAGTCGGCCCACTTCTCCCCCAGACCGCCTACCTGATGCCCGACTACGGCCACGCAGGCGTCACCAACTACCACGAGCTGACCTACAAACTCCCCACCAGCCAGAGTGTCTTCCGCGCCGCCACCAGCGGCAGCGGACCCGAGCACTTTGCTAAGCAAATCCGAGAGCGCGCGGGTCAAAACCGCCCCGCGTTTATCAATGCCTTCATCTGGAACTGGGGCTCCAAGCTCGGCGATCTCAAGAAAACCCTGGAAATCCTCGGCGACGACTTCGTCGCCGTCACGCCGTCACAGCTTCAGTCACTCTACCGCCGCTGGGATCTTTTGTAGAACCCGTTCCGGCAGGCAATCATCCGACTATGCGGCCTTCGCATGGACGATAAAAGTCCTGCTCACCCAGAGGGTACCCGGGCCTTCGGTCGCCTCCTCGTTCCTCGTCGGTGAAGGGACGCTCAAAGTGCTCGATAGCCACGGCGTATTGTACACCAGCCGTAGAGAAGCGATATAATTTTCTACCATGGAAACCTTACTTTTGAGCCGTGAAGAGATCGCACGACGAGCACGTGAGTGGTACGACAAGCACATTCGCTCTCAGGTGGAGACGCCGGAAAATATTGGGCGGATGGTGGTTATTGATGTCGAGACGGGTGAGTTTGGAGTGGATGATCTAGGCTTTGATGCCGCCACCCAGCTTCGCATAAAGAACCCACATGCACGTCTCTTTGGGCTCCGAATCGGCTACAAAGTGGCGGCAACCCTGGGAGGAGTGATGGAGCGCACAACGCCATGATCTCGGGGCATGTGGAAAATCGTCACGCCTTGCTCCCTGTGGCCTTTCTCACCGCACAAAATGCACGGGTCACGATTGAGTTTGTGGTGGATACGGGCTTCACGGATGCACTCTGTCTTCCAGAGCAAGCCGTGCAGGCGCTACAGCTTCCCTATCAGTTTGACTTTCCCGCCACGCTCGCCGATGGAAGCGAAGTTCTGCTTCCCGTTCATGAAGCGCGAATTCACTGGCAAGGAGAAACGCGCCGTGTGCACATTCTTGCTACGGGGACACGCCCTCTTGTTGGCACTGCCCTTCTCGATGGCTGCACGCTAACGGTTCAGTTTATCGAGGGCGGCAATGTCATAGTGGAGCCTCTTTGAACCTTCTCATTACGGGTGCGACGGGGATTGCAGCGGCAACAGTGCGGAGAGAGATTCGTGAAAAATATTCCTAATGAATAGCCTGCCCAGAAAAACAATAGCCCCAACACAGCAAAAGTCATGGCAAAGAACAGGGTTCTTTCATCCCCTAAGACCACCAAGATGGCCACCGAAATGATCATTAGGGAAACTACAAAACCTAGGAGCAGCCCCGAATCTTGTGGCACCTTCTGAGCACGAAGCGCTACTAGTTCCTTCCGCTGTCCAGCGATTAACCGCTGAATCTTCTCCCGCTCTTCGTCGGTGAAGGGACGCTCAAAGTACTCGATTGCCACGGCGTATTGTACACTGAGACAATGAACCTTCTGATTACGGGCGCGACGGGAATCGCGGCGGCGACAGTGCGACTGGCTCTGGCGGCGGGGCATAACGTTTTTGTGACGAGCCTAAACGCCGATGACTGCGCGTTGCTTAACGTGCCCTATCTGGCTGCGGATTTGACCGACTCGGTGCAGGCGGATGCAGCAGTGGCGGTGGCAGTGCAGACACTCGGGAGCTTGGAGGGGGTCTTTTGTGTGGTAGGTGGCTCCGGGCGGCGCTTTGGCGATGGGCCGCTAGATGCCTGCACCGACGACGGCTGGCAGCAGACCTTTGCGCTGAACCTAGACACCACGTTTCATATCGCCCGCGCCGCGCTCCGGCAGTTTCTGGCACAAGACACGGGGGGGAGCTTGGTGCTGACGGGCTCGGTGCTCGCCTCGCACCCTGAGCCGGGGAAGTTTGCGACCCATGCCTACGCGGCGAGCAAGGGCGCGATCTTGAGTCTGGTGACGACACTCGCTTCCTACTACGCGCCGCAGAAGATTCGGGTGAACGCCGTCGCGCCAGGGCTTGTCCGCACGCCCATGAGCCAGCGTGCCCAGAGTGATTCCGAGATTCTGGAGCTGATGCGCACCAAGCAGCCCCTCGCCGAAGATTTATTAGATGCCGAGGAGATTGCCAAGGCAGCGCTTTTCTTGCTCAGTGAGAGCGCCACGCAGATCACCGGCCAAACGCTTACCGTGGACGGCGGCTGGTCTGTATCGTAGAATAGGAGCGTGAGTCCTACCCTTTCTTATTTGCAAGCCTGCCGCCAGATGGTGGAGGTGGTCGCGGCGCAGGAGGCAGCCATGGGCGATGCCTCTGCTCTCTTTGCTACCAGTATTCTCTCGGGCCGAATGGTCCATGTCTTTGGCTCCGGCCATAGCCGCATGATGGTAGAGGAGATGTGGCCCCGCTACGGCTCGTATCCTGGCTGGAACCCGATCGTGGAGCTCTCGCTCAGCTTTCATAACTTGGTTGTCGGAGCCAATGGCCAGCGCCAAGCGATGTTTCTGGAGAATGTCTCGGGCCTCGCGGAGCAGATCCTGCGTAACTTCGACTACGATACCGCCGACAGTGCCCTGATTATCTCATCGTCGGGGTGCAGCCTCGTGCCTGTCGAGATGGCCGAGGGCTTTAAGAGGCGTGGGATTTCCGTGGTGGCGATTGTCTCCCAAGCCCACGCCCAGGCCAGCGCCAGCAAGCGCAGCGACGGCAAGAAGCTCATGGACTTTGCCACGATCGTGCTGGATACAGGCGCTCCGGTGGGCGATGCGCTGGTGCATATTCCCGGCATGGAGATGAAGGTCGCCCCCGGCTCGACCGTCGGCGGTGCGATGCTCATCAACTGCATGAAAGCCGAGACCGCCAAGCTCCTCACCGAAGCAGGCCAGCCTCCTCTCGCGCTTGTCGGAGCCGTTGTGGTCGGGGCGGAGCGCTCCGCCGAGATCTTCCAAGCCGCCTACGATGAGCACGCACACCGGCTCGCAAAGCTCTACGAAAACGTGGGATCCGCCGGTTAAAAACCAGCGTCTGCAATGGCACAAGTGCCGCAAAGCCCGTGCCGGGCTGGAGAGTTAGTAGCCCGGCACGGGCTTTACGGCTGAGGAACGAAGCCACTGTTGACGCCGATTTCAATCGGCGGCTAGCCGTGCCAGAGCTTGCTGTCGTTGAAGTAATCGGGCGTCTTGGCGGCAAGCTCACGGCCATCGCGGCCAGGCTGGGTGTATTTTGCGAAAAACGAGTCCAAGCGCTCCCGTAGCTCCGCGGCAATTGCCGTATTCTTGGGATCGCTGAGCACGTTCTTCGTCTCCCGAGGATCGCGCTCTAAATCATAGAGCTCATCGCCCGTGGCTTGTGGCGCATATAGGACAACGAGCTTCCACTTGGATGTGCGAATCATCCGCGCCGTGCCGTACTCACAGAAGCTCGCATCGCCCCACTTCATGTCCACTGCGTTTCCGAGCAAGCCTAAGTAGCTGCGCCCTGGGCCATCATAGCCGCTTACCGAAACGCCCGCCGCGCCAAGTAGCGTCTGAAAAAGATCGCAGTGGCTTGTGGGGGCGGCGCTTACCGTCCCCGCCGCGATCTGTCCCGGCCAGCGCAGGACACACGGCACCTGGATGCTCTCGTCGTAGAAGTTGGGTGGCTGGGTCGCGTTGCCCTTAAAGTATAGCCCGTGGTGCCCGTTCATGTGCCCATGATCGCCCGTGTAGACCACCAGCGTGTTGTCCAGCTCCCCAATCCCATCGAGATAGTCTAAGACCAGCCCCACTTGCTCATCGATCATCTCGACGGCAGCGTAGTACTGCTCCAGCCGCCGCCGGTGCTCTTTCGCCTCGGGGAGCTTGCCCGGCACCCGCGCCGCGTTTCCAACATATTTTTCTTTCGGAATGTCCGCAAACGTATCTTTCGCATGACTCTCGACCAGCCGCTCCGGGTGCTGTGTGAACGGCGAGTGCGTGTCCACATGGCCAATAAAGCAGAAGAACGGGCGGGACTTATCGCGCTGCGCTAAGAACTCCAGCGCTTTTTTCGTCACAAACGGCGCCCGGTGCCCATTGTGCTCGATGGGCACGCCGTTGTGCATGAACTTGCAGATTCCCTTGTGCGGATACTGCTCTTTGTTCTCGCCGAGATAGTCATCAAAGCCCGGCTGCTTCTCCCAGCTTGCGCCGCAGTGCCACTTTCCAAAGTGCCCCGTCTGGTAGCCCGCCGCTTTCAGGCGCTCCGCCAGATTGACCTCGCCCTGCAAGCGAATGTTCGGGCGGGTGGGCTCTTGAATCCAGTCGTGAATCCCATGCTGCGACGGCATCCGTCCCGTCCAAAAGCAAGCACGAGCGGGTGAGCAGACCGGCCCTGGCGTGTAGGCATGGGTCATCCGCGCCCCCGTGTGCGCCAGAAAGTCCATCGCGGGCGTGTGCAGCTCTTTATTACCCGCACAGCCCATTGCCCACGCCCCATGATCATCGGTGAGAAAGACAAGAATATTGGGCTGTTTCATTACTTTAAGTTGTCCACCAGCATATCGGCCGTGGCGATATTGGTAGCGAGCGGGATATTGTGAATATCGCAGACCTTCATGAGGGCATTGATGTCCGGCTCGTGGGGATGTGCGGTGAGCGGGTCGCGCAGAAACACCACGGCACGCACGCGTCCCTCCGCGATCATCGCCCCGATCTGGAGATCACCGCCGCGCGGCCCAGAGAGTACGCGCCGCACTTCTAGCCCCGTTTCGGCTTCGACAATCCCGCCCGTGGTCGCGGTCGCCACCAGCGGCAAGCCATCGAGCTGCACTTTATGCCGTCGCACGAAGTCCGCCATCACATCTTTGCGTCCATCGTGGGCGATCAGCGCCACGTACTTTGCGTCACTCATACGGCTATTTTACCCGCCGATTGAAAGCGGCGTCTGTAGGCACAAGTGCCAAAAAGTCGCTCCGCGACTGCAAAATACCCAATCGCGGAGAGATTACCGTGCCTCGTCGGGGGAGTGTTCTCGGAGCCAGACGCGCAGCGGGACATCGTCATCGGTGGGTGAGTAGAAGCCGTTGCAGTTGGTGCCGTAGCCCAGGAGCTGCTTGCGGATCGGGCTAGAAGTCGGCCAGAGGTCTTGGACGGTCATGTCGTCTTTCGTGCGAATCCAGCGGTAGCCATAGCCATAGAACAGGATCTTGCGCGTGATATCGCTCCAGTTTGGGCTTGCGGTGTGCCAGAGGCGACGGTCGAAGAATACGGCGGTGCCAGGTTTCACGCGCACCGGAATCGCTCCCTCAGGCTGGCCTTCGCGGTTTTCGGGGAGCGTGAGCGTGTCGTCTAGGTGGCTTCCCGGAATAATCCAGAAGTTGCCGCGTCCCTCCTCGCTGGTGTCCGAGAGGAAGTAGGCGACTTTCAGCGAGAGGCGCGGACGTGGGTGGCTCTCCATTTCCTGATTGACCCGCCCACTGTCTTGGTGCCAGCCAAAGGTTTTAGTATCGCGCATCTTCCCCGACGGCGGCGTGACAATCAGATGCGCATGGTAGAGGTAGATATTCCACCCTAGAATCCCCCAGACCTTGGGCAGAATCTTCTCGTAGTCCACCAAGTCCGCAAACTCAGGCGCTTCGGGGATGAAGTTCGGGTAGAAGAGCGCCGTGCTCGGATCAAAGCCTGCCGCCAGTTTCTTCTCATGAATCGTATCGGTGAGCTGCGTCAATCGAGCGACTTGCTCCCGGTCAAGTGCGTCCTCGACAATCAGATAGCCCTGCGTATTGAAGTGCTGCCGCTCGTCGTCGGTGAGGCGGAACTGTAGCGCCGTTGTTTCCATATCTTAGATTGTGGGCTAAAGTGCGGATTGATGCAACTAGAACGGGTTGTCCCAGCTTCCGCCCGCTAAGAAGCCACCATCAATGGCGATGAGCTGACCGGTCAGATACGACGAGGCGGGGGAGGCGAGAAGCAGCGCGACTCCCAGCAGGTCTTCTGGGGTGCCGGGTCGGTGGGCGGGGACGCGCCCCAGAATCCACTTGACTTTCTTCTCATCGGAGAACATCCCCGCCTCGGTCAGCGGCGTGACGATAAAGCCGGGGCAGAGACAGTTCACTTGGATATTGTCCTTAGCCCACTCGACCGCAAGGGTCTTGGCAAGCTGCCCAATAGCGGACTTGGTCATGCCATACACGCCCACATTGCCAATCCCCACATAGCTGGTCATCGAGCCAATCTGGATGATCTTGCCTCCGCCGTTCTTCTTCATCAGGGGGTGAACCGCCTGAGAAAGGAAAAAGACACCGTCCAAGTTCACCGAGAGAATCGTGCGGTAGTCTTCTTCGGTGAAGTCCTCAAATGGCTTTCTTCGATTAATGCCCGCGTTATTGACTAGAATATCCAGCCGCCCCAGCTCACTCTCGATCTGTGCGATGAGCCCCTTACATGCTTCGGGAGTAGAAAGATCGGCGGGCATGATCACGGTCTTCTCGGGTAGGCCAATCTCCTCCGCCAGTGCTTCGAGCTTCTCACGGCGGGTTCCGTTGAGAACCACAGTCGCCCCCGCCTCGGCGTACGCCTTTGCAATCGCCGAGCCAATGCCACCACTGGCGCCGGTCACCAGCGCCACTTTTCCCTCTAAACCAAACAAACTCTCTAAAATTGCCATATTTCTCCTAGGACGGTAAACGTCCGGCTTTGGAGCGCTTCGCGCCGCCTCCGTCGTTCCTCCGTCGGTAAATTTGCCCCACGTTTACCGTGAGGGCTCTGTTAATAGATTCAGCTCCGCCACCGACGACCACTGTTTACCATTCACTTCCGACTGGGCGACTAAGCGGGCATAGCGGGCAGTGATGGGAGCGCTGAAGAGAACACGCTGGATACTGGACGTGTTGGGGAAGCTCCCCGAAGACACCGAGCGCCAGCTTTGGCCATCCTGGCTGACTTCGAAGCTGTAGCGCCCGATACGGCCATTTTCCTGCCCCTGGCGCGGAAGATACTCAAAGCCGGTAAGAGTTTCCTCATCGCCTAAGTTGATCGTCAGTGCATGTGGCGGCCCTGGCTCACGCTGGCTCCACTCGGTGTGCCAGAAAGTATCGGGATCGTTGTCGAAGGCATTGGCGGGACTTCCTTCGCTGGGCTCGGTGCTATCGGCACTCACGCGCCAGCGAGCACGGCTCAGGCGAGCCACGGGGGTGATCTCGGGCAGAGTGACACTCACCAGCTCGCTGGCAGGAAGACCGACCACCACGGCACGTGCGGCAATCGTGGTCTCTCCTGCGGCAAAGAAGGGACGCTCATAGCCCTGCTCGGGGCCACCGTTGAGGCTGTAGCGCAAGGTTGCCTCAGGGAGCTTGTGAGAGATTGTCACCATTCCATCATCGCCACGGACAATGATCGGAGTGGCGGTGACAGGCAAGCGGCGGCGGGCGACCAGCGAGAGATCGCCCATCGGGGGTGAATAGGGCCGCAGAGAGAAGCGCAGCTGCGCGGTCTTATCGAGCTTACAGAGATACTTGCCCAGTGGACCGGGGCCGCATGATGCCCCCCCAAGGCCCATCTGGAGCCAGTCCACACAGAAGTTGATCTCGCTTCGCGGGATGAGTTTCTTGTAGATTTTCTCCTGGCCCTGCCGGTGGCGAGCGCTATCCAGATCCTCAGGCAAGAAGTAGCTCGCCGACATCGCCAGCGGCTCGTCTTCCGCGACAATTAACAAGCCCATTTTTGTCTTGTCTAGGAGCGCGGACCAGCGGCAGCTCTCTTTATTGCCATTTTCTTGGGGGCGCACATAGGCAACGTACTGGTCTTTGACAGTTCCGCTCCAGAACCCGACATCCATGGCGGACTTCCGGTCAGGGTAGGACTCACTGGGGCCATGTCCCAGCCAAGTGAAGTTACTAAAGCCCGTGGGGGTTGAAAACCGCGCACCAAGACGCGGCAGCGACGGAAGACTGCCAATCGGATCAATTTTCCAGTCCACCAAGATCGTGCCATTGCGAAGGAGGGTGTAAAGAGCGGTCTGGCTAAAGCCATTGCCTTTTGTTCCGATCCACTTCGACTTGATCGTAACTGTCATCGTGCCACCATCGGCAGAGTTCTTATAGACAAACGAGTCTGCACTGGGAGTGAGACTTGCCAGACCCGCGTCCTGAAATCCCCCACGGAGCCAGCCATCGTTGTCGGTCAAGGCGCGGTAGGCATTGAGTGTGAGGCCGCGTCCTGCCAGCACGAGCTTTTTGTTCTGCGTCAGCCTCTCCAGAATTCCCGTATCACGGTTAAAAACAAACTCAAAGTTGGCACCAACCCGGGTGAACGTAACCCGCCCAGGGCCGTATTTCTGGAGGTCAATCACCCACTGGCCCTTGGGATCTAGAGGTGACAGTGCGATAAAGGGCGCGGCCCTGGACTGCCAGGGGAGCTTGAGCTGCTCCCAAGCGATCTCGTAGTCCTCTTCGAGAAAGTCCGTGGCCTTGTTGACCCGGAATGAGACTGTCACAAAGTACTCCGCACCAGGTCGCAAGCTTGGGCGCTTCAGAGGTAGCGTCAGAGACACGGTCTCACCCGGAGGGCAGCTTAGCGGGGGCAGATCGCCACTGGCGATGGGCTTGCCATCTTCTGCCAAGATATAGTGTGGAATGTACTGCTTCAGGTCTGTAAAGCTAAACTTATTGGTAACACGCACCCGCCCCGCCGCAAGATCCTCGGGAGCAATGGCCACGTTCTGGTAGCACTTCTTGACCTCATAGAGCTTTGGCGTTACTTTGCGATCCGGAGTCACGAGCCCATTGCAGCAGAAGTTTCCATCGTTTGGCTTGTCGTCGAAGTCGCCACCGTAGGCAAAGTAGCTCTCACCACCCGGTGCTTTTTTTGTCAGGCCCTGGTCGACCCAGTCCCAGATGCAGCCGCCCATGTTGCGCGGCGAGCTATCAAAGGCCGCCACATACTCGACAAGATTGCCGACAGCATTGCCCATCGCGTGGGCGTACTCACAGACAAAAAATGGCTTTTTGGCATTTTGTTTGCCTGCATTGATCACGTAGTCCACCGTGGGATACATGACGCTATCCACGCTGGTCACCGAGTTATCCCGCTCGTAGTGGATAGGCCGCGAGGGATCTAGTCTCTCGACAAGCTTCGCGGTAGCGGCAAAGTTTACGCCTGGCCCCGCCTCGTTGCCCAGTGACCACATGATGATACTCGGGTGGTTTTTATGGGTCTTAAGCATGCGCTCCGTGCGGTCTAGGTGGGCTTTCTGCCACTTCACATCGTGGCCCAAGCTCTCACGCCCGTAGCCCATGCCGTGGCTCTCGATATTGGCTTCATCAATCACATAGAGCCCATAGCGGTCACAGAGATCGTACCAGCGGGGGTCATTGGGGTAGTGTGCGCAGCGCACCGTGTTGATATTGAAGCGCTTCATGAGCTGAATATCTTTGGTCATGCTCTTGAGCGAGAGGGTGCGGCCTGTGTCCGGATCGTGCTCGTGCCGGTTGACTCCCTTGATCTTAACCGGCTGGCCATTGATCTTAAAGACTCCCTCCTGCCACTCGATCTTGCGAAAACCGATCCGGGTCGAGGTGGCTTCTTGGACGCCCCCGTTTTCGTCCTTGAGTGCCACCACCACGGTGTAGAGATTCGGTGTCTCCGCGGTCCACTTAGCCGGGTTTCCCACCTTGAGCGAGACCTCAGCACTGCGCTCTTGCCCACTGGGGAAGCCATCAATGAGTGCCTCAGTCAGCCCGATGCGCTTGCCGGTCTTGTCATAGAGGCTGACCTCGACTTTGCGCCCCTCGGAGCGTGCCTTCGAGAGATTTCGAATCCAGACACGGGTCTTGAGAGTCGCATCTTGGTACTTGCTGTCGAGCTCGGGCTTACAGAAAAAGTCACGAATCTGCACTTTAGGAGTCGAGTGGAGCCACACATCGCGGAAGATCCCCGAGTAGCGGAACATGTCCTGGTCTTCTAAGTAGCTCCCATCGCACCACCGATAGACCTCGACGGCCAGTAGGTTCTTTCCCGGCTTGAGGTACTTTGTGACATTGAACTCCGCCGGGTCTTTGCTGTCCTCCGAGTAGCCGACTTTCTTGCCATTCACCCAGACATAGAACGCACTGTAGACCCCGCCAAAGCGCACGAAAACCTCACGATTGTCCCAGTTCTCGGGCACGGTAAACTCCGTACGATACGAGCCAACGGGGTTGTTGTCGTGGGCGATAAACGGCGGGTTCTTGGCGTGGGGATAGGTAATATTGGTGTAGATCGGGATGCCGTAGCCCTTGAGCTCCCAGCATGAGGGCACCGCAATCGTAGCCCAGCTCTTGTCGTCAAAGTCAGGCTGAAAGAAGTTCTTCGGGCGATCCTCGGGCCTCGGCACCCAGTGAAACTTCCAGTTACCACTCAGCAGCTTGGCATAGGTCGCCGCTGCCGTGGACTCACGGCTCACCGCTCCTGCTGCTTTTACGCTATCGAAGCTCGCCATCTCGGCACGGGGCGCTTCTTTGTTAATCCCCACCACCGCTGGGTTCTCCCAGTCAGGTGCCTGAGCGTGAGCCATGCCCACCATGAGCAGCGCCAGTAGCGCCAGAACGGAACGCATCATAGGCTCATTGTAGCACGTCCCACCCCGAGGCCATCGGCAACTCGGTTGATGTAGTTAAACCAAGAGGCGATCAGATTCACTTGGAGAATCCCCGTATCGTCCAGCCCGGCAGCCCGCAACGTCTCTAAGTCCTCGGGGGTGATTTGGTAGGCATGACGTGTCAGCTTCTCCGTATAGGTGAGCATTGCCCGTTCTCGCTCCGTGAGTCCTGGTGCACTCCGCCAGTCACGCTTAATCGCCTCCGAAAGCTCTGTATCCAGCGTCTCGACACGCAGAAACTCTGCGTGAGACTCCGTTCAGTAGAAGCAGGCATTCAGCGACGAAACCGTGGCGGCGATCAGCTCGTGCTCCCGCCTAGAGAGCGGCAGCTCGGGGTTCATCAGAGCGCCAAACGTCGAAAATGCGTGCTTCAGCGCCTCGGGGATCAGCGAGTGCGATGCCACAATGCTCTCGTCGAGCACTGCCTTTGGAAGCCGAGCCGCACTCTCCGGGCTGCCCGCATAGGCTTTCGGATAGAGTGGGCGCTGGGCCATCATCGCCTCACGCACCTCATCGGAATCTTGTGGAGAGATAGTCTTGATCCATGCCATAATAATCTACATTGTACCGATTTAACGGCGGGCCAGAGGCGTATCTGGTAGAATGTGAAACGTCAAAAACCCGTGGATAACTTATTTAAGCTCCTCCTGGCCCTCTTGCTTGTCTTTTTGACCGCCTTTTTTGTGGCGGCAGAGCTGGCTCTTGTTAAAGTTCGTACCACCCGCTTGGACGAGCTGGCGACGCGTAAAGTATTCGGTGCTGAGCGTGCCCTAGAGGCCTCGCGCCATATCTCCCACTATCTTCATGCCACGAAGTTTGGTGTCATGGTCTGCGCCGTGGTACTCGGTAGCGTGGGACACGATGTGGTGCATGGGTTTCTGGGCCCCGTTCTACATAGCGTTCCCGATTGGGTTTCTACCGTACTGATCATGGTGATCGTGACCCTCGTGGAGTTTGTGCTAGGCGAGCTGGTGCCCACGACGATGGCGATCAAAGACGCAGAGAAGATCCTTCTGGCGACCATCGTCCCGCTGGATATTTTCTACCGTGTCTGTAAGCACCCTCTGGCGGCGATGGGCAAGCTGTCCTCACTGATCCTGCGGCCTTTTGGCTACAAAACCGACCATAGCGACGAAGAGAGTATCTCGGAGGCGGAGATTCGCTTGATCGTGGAGCAGAGCGGCGAGGGCGGCGCTCTGGGGGAAGAGGAAGTGGGGCTGGTGCATCGCGTGCTGGACTTTGCCCACCGGCAGGCCAAAGAGATCATGGTTCCCAGACCCGATATCGTCTTTCTTTCCACCGACAAGCCACTGGCGGAAAATCGAAAAATTGCGGAGAACTCGGGCTACACGCGCTTCCCGCTCTGTGAAGAGGGCTCCACCGACGAGATTATCGGGATGATCCACATTCGGGACCTGCTACGCTTTAAAAGTGGTGATCTTCTGAGCATTGTCATTGACTTGCCACGGGTTCCCGAGACCAAGCCCATTGACCAGCTCCTGCGCGAGCTTCAGCGCCAGCGCCAGCACATGGCCGTGGTGGTGGATGAGTTTGGCGGCACCGAGGGAATCGTCACGCTGGAAGACATCCTCGAAGAGATCGTGGGCGACATCATGGACGAGCGCGATCCCACGCGGCCAGAGATTGAGTCCGGCCCCGAGGGAACGTCGGTGGTGGACGGACGGATGCCCCTGGAGAAGCTAGAGCGTCTGCTGGAGCTTACCAGCCCAGAAGAAGAGCCCGAGGTCGAGACCGTGGGAGGGTGGGTGCTGACACAGACCAATGGCTCACCCCGTGTGGGGGATACTGTCGGCTACAGTAATGCCCAGCTCACCGTCGTCGAGATGACGGGTCGCCGCGTACGAAAAGTGCGTGTCAGTGTCCTGGTTCCCCAACGCACGGACTAAGACGAATTAGAGGTACAATAGAGGCCCATGGCACTCTCGCCCCAGCCCCTCCCCCCTGATGTTGAGCCGATGACTCCGGCAGAGCTGGTTGTGGAGCGTCAACCCACCAATGTTCGCTGGCTCGGCTTGCTGGTTCTCACTGCCTTGGCCGTTGCCCTGGGAACCAGCCTGACACTCCGAGGAGCCAACCAGGCAGATGAGGAGCAGCGCCAGTTTGGCCGAGAGCTACGCCTCCAGACCCAGATCACCCAGCTTTCCAGCCAGCTTCATGAGGCAGAACTCTGTCAGGCAGCCTACATCGGCACAGGCCGAGCGGACTATGCCACACAGTTCCGTCGCCTGCACACCACTCTCTCGTCGGTTGCCAATGACTTGACGGCTCCCCAAGACTTTGGAGCCCCGCGCGCGCAGCGCCTTAAGCAGCTTCCGTCCCAAGTAGATGCCTACCTAGATCGCCTCGAAAGTGCCGCCGCGCTCCGTGAGGCGGGACAGAGTAACCAGGCTCTCGCGGCCCTTGAAGAGATCACCCGTGAAGGGGATCGCCTTCAAAAAAGTGTCGCTCTTGTCGCCCGTGATAGCCAGAAGGCAAGTGACCGAAGTGAGCAGGCACACGAGCTGGAAAGCCAGAGATTGCGTGCGGAGGCGATTGTCCGGGCCACGCTCTTTGCACTCGTGCTTCTGCTGGGCTACTTACTCTTGCGTGTGGAGCGACGCTTTCAAGTGCAGCGCGTGAAGACCCTCCAGCGCGAGAACGAGCGCCTTCGGGAGCTCACCGAAGAAGACGGGCTCACGGGCCTAAGTAACCGTCGCGCCTTCGACAACCGGCTCGATATTG
This sequence comes from Armatimonadota bacterium, assembly GCA_026392155.1. Lineage (GTDB taxonomy): Bacteria > Armatimonadota > Armatimonadia > Armatimonadales > Armatimonadaceae > Armatimonas. Next base: position 29,752 of record JAPLCP010000047.1, read on the forward strand.
AGTGGCAGCGTGCCCAGCGCTACGGGCTTCCACTCTCGCTGGTGGTGCTGGATGTGGATCACTTCAAACAGTACAACGACTCTTTCGGGCACCAGGCAGGTGATGCCATCCTGCGACTCATGGCCAATGCTCTTGCACAAACCGCCCGCCTCTCCGACACCGTAGCCCGCTACGGGGGGGAGGAGTTTGCCCTCATCCTGCCTCACACCGATGCCGATGAAGCCATGGTAGTAGGAGAGCGACTGCGTGCCTTGCTCCTGCGCTCCGAGTGGCCGCATCGTGCCATTACCGCCAGTATCGGCGTGTCAACGATGAATAAAGAGAAGAAGACCTCTGCCGAGCTCGTTCACGAAGCCGACAGTGCGCTCTATGTGGCCAAAGGCAATGGCCGCAACCGAGTGATGCACTGGAACTCCCTCAAGAAATAGGGGTTACAGATAGCTTTTCGGGTAGACTATATCTCATGCACGAGCTCGGCAAATTGACGTCATGGGATGATGCACGTGGCTTTGGATTTATTACGCCCCTAAAGGGGGAAGGGCGTATCTTTGTCCATATCTCAGAGTTTCCCAGAGAGCGCCGCCCTGTAGGTGATGAGATGCTTCGCTACATACGTGCTATGGATGAGCGCGGACGTGCCAAGGCACTCCAGGTTGAGTTTCTCACGAGCTCCCACGAGCCTCATCTTTTCTACTGGACTCCAATAGCGATAGCCACCCTCGGTATCGCGTCAGTTTTCCTGATTGGCCTCGTCTTCGCGGGCTTCACTAAGCACCTCCCTCTTGCTATCCCCGTAGTCTACACTATTTTAAGTGTGATCACGTTTCAGCAGTACCTGATCGATAAAAAAGCGGCACAGAGCGACCGCTGGCGCATTCCTGAAAAACAGCTTCACCTTCTGAGTCTCCTCGGGGGCTGGCCTGGAGCCCTAGTCGCTCAGCAGGGGCTGCGACATAAGTCCCGGAAGACATCGTTCTTGATTCCCTTCTGTATTACCATCGGGCTAAACCTAGCTCCACTCGTGCTGTTTTTCTATTACCTCGGAAACTAGCCGCTCTTTTCTAGGCTTTAGACGCGCCATATTGCTACCAGTCGCTCCACAGATGCGGCAGCCGCTGGCGCA
>JAPLCP010000108.1 GCA_026392155.1 Armatimonadota bacterium
ATCATCGTATTGACCACGCCCATGCTCTCTTTTAGCTCACTTTTCAGACGCGCCTTCACCCGCTCCCGGCTCTCCAGCGAGGCTTTTTCAAGCAACTTCTGCGCCCGCTCTTTTTGTTTCACGACGGCCTCCCGCTCGCGCTTTATGTCGATCTCAAGCTGCATCCACTGCGGCAACACTCCCGCATTTTTCAGCACCTTCTTCACGATCCGTTGCTCCGGTGGTAGGCTTGCGTCTTCGTCAAAGTTCAGCGGCTTGCCCTTGAGCGGGTTGTCGTCAAACACCCCCTCGTCCATCGCCTCTTTAATCTTACGCTCCCCGACGATCCGCATCCAGTCCATATGCCTATTTTACCTCTGGTTGAAAAACAGCGTCTAGGGGCATCCCACCAAAAAATCGCTCCACGATTGAGAGTCGTCAAGCATGGAGCGATTTCATGGTGAAGAGCTATTTGTTGGCGAGGGGGGGGAGCTCGGCGGTTCCGAGGCACCAGTTTTCGACCCACTCCCACTTGCCGTAGCCCCAGTACGGGCTGATATGGCCTGCGCTAGGGAGCATGGTGCAGTCTATATTCAGGCGCTTGGCGTAGGTCTCCATCTGCTCCCAAGTCGCGTAGTCGTCGTCGTTGCCACCGACGAGGTGCGTTATGGTGGCGGCTCTGGCGATGGCTTCGGCATTGAGGGGAGGCGGAAAGAACGTGTCCACAGTTGCCGGGGCGCTCCAGGGTGGGATACCCGGGACGACGTAGGGCGGGGCGACGAGAAGCACGCGCTCGGCGAGTTTTTGTGTGGCTCGTGCTGCAACGTGTAGATAGGTGATTGCGCCAAGGCTGTGACAGACGACGGTAAGGTTGTCGGGATCGCCTGCGGCAGCGAACGCGGCCTCTTGACCGGCGATCCAGAGATCTAAGTTCGGCGCGGTAGGCTCGGGGAGCTTGGGATAGTGGACGGTCTGGCCCGCCGCTGTCAGTGCAACAGCAAGATGCTCTTGCCAGTGCTCGGGCTTGTTGCCGCCCCAGCCGTGAAGAATCAGAGTATTTTTTGTGCTCATGCCTAGAGTTTACCCGGATATGGGAGGGATGAGAAGTAGCCATCCACGTGCGCCTGGCGTGGCGATGCAGGTGAGCTGGTTGGTTTGCAGATAGCCTTGTGGGAGTGCTTTTCGATTAATCCATAGATCTGCCATATAGACCACGGCTCCTTCTGTGAGTTCTTGAGGCACTGTAACACGGCGGTACTGAATATAGCGCTCGTCGCGTAGGATTGCCCCTAGTTTCTTCTCGGCTGCTGTTGTCCCTCCGCTCTGACGGTACATGTGGGCTCTCTCTACCAGTGCTCCCAGATTCTTATACGGAATATCTTCAAAGGAAAAAACGACAAGTGCCGGAGCACCACCACCACTATTGCTGGGATGGTAGAGAGAGTCGTTGGCCTGAACCAGGATGGCATTGACAAGTATTCCTTGTTTGGCAAGACGCTTGGCTTTAACAGAATCCGCAAGTGCAATCGGGACTCCGATAACAGCGACCCCAAGAGGAATGATTAAACTTACAAGCGCACTTGACCCTTGAGAGAGCATGAATCCGAAAACAAGGAGGCAAGCAATAAAAATCATTCCCAGGCTGTGCCAAGGAGGGTTTTGCTTTGCGGTGAAAAGTCGTGCATGACTCTCAAAGGTGGAGGAAAACTCAGTTTCATTATTCTCTAGAGGATTCGATGTTTCCATTGTAGATGAAGTATACCTGTTCGTCTTAAGGGGGGATAAACAGGCGGCTCCGACGGTACTCGCCAGGCGTGACTTGGGCGACTTGCTTGAACTGGCGGGCAAAGAAGAACTCGGAGTCGTAGCCGAGCTGGGCGGCGAGCTGGCGCAGGGGTAAGTCGGTTTCGGCGAGGAGCTTGCGGGCACGGGCGATGCGCTGGGCGATGACGAACTCATGGAGGGTTTGGCCTGTCGCGTCTTTGAAACGCCGCCGGAGCGTGGCGAGCGAGCATCCCTGCTGCTGAGCGAGCTGGCAGTAGTCGGGGGCGAAGTTATGACTGAGCTGCTCTAGGAGACTGGTGAGCCATGAGCGCCCCTCAGAGGGGGCATCTCTTGCGACAGCCAGCTTCAGCAGCAGAGCCTCCAAGCCGTTGACCGCTTGCTCGTGGCTCCAGCGACTGGTGGCGTTTGCAAAACCGGTGATCTCATCTAAGCATGCGCCGCCGTCCATGCCCACTGGTGCGGGCTGTGGCTCCAGCGGCCACAAACCACCGGCTCGCCACGTTTCGATCAGCTCCCCCTGGAATGCCAGGTGCCTATGCCACCAGGTGCTCTCGGGTGTGGGAGGGTGGAACCGTAGTCGCGGGCCAGGGTAGGCCGGGAAAAACCAGCCGCTAGAGCGATCGTCCAAGAAGAAGCTCTCCTCATCATAGAGGACTTCAAGCTCACCCTGGCAGATAAACTGGAGGGTGTAGTAGCCTAAGAGATGCTTGTCTAAATGAAGAGAATAGCTTTGCTGATTGCTACTCGCGAGAAATGTAAGGTTGCTTCTATTGTGCAAAAGATGAGTCCTTTTGTGCATTGTGCCTCAGCACGAAGTCCGCTATAGTTTACGCTATCCGTCGGTGACTGACCACGGTGTATTTTTTCTCTTTGAGGAGATGAACTTCATGAAGCGCAATGCTGCATTTACTTTGATTGAACTTTTAGTGGTGATCGCGATTATCGCCATTCTTGCCGCTATTCTCTTCCCGGTTTTTGCCCAAGCTCGCGAGAAGGCACGTCAAACCAGCTGCCTCTCCAACTGCCGCCAGCACGGAACGGCTCTGATGATGTACCTGCAGGACTATGACGAGACCTACCCAATGGTCTTCACCAGCACCGCTACCACGAGCCGCGACTGGACCGTCGATCTTATTCCCTACATCAAGATGGGGGATACGAATCTCGCGACCCAAGTCAATGCAGTGCTAGGAACCACGCGCCCGGACCTCTTCAGCGCTAAGCTTCCCTTCTACCAATGCCCCAGCAAAGCGCCTTCCCGCGACACCCGTGGGTTCCGCCGGGGATACGGCTACAACAACTGGCTCGCGAAGGGAGCAGGGAACACGATCTCAATGGCTGCCGTCAGCACCCCCTCGGATTGTGTCGCCTTTGCTGAGATCTGGGGAGAAGTGGATCGCTCGGTTCCCTTTAACACGCCCGGTGATGTGCGCTTTCGGCTGGAGGCACGCCACAGCAACGGGCTCAACATGACCTATGCCGATGGCCATGCGAAGTGGATCAACGGTAATGATCGTCGCGTGAACTGGCCCGTCGGTGTGGCGTTTAGCTCCGTGGATGCCCCCTTGAGCACGCTGTTTAATGTCTCCGGGCAGTAGGTTTCTTCGGATCGGTCGGCAGAGGCCCGCACTGGGCCTCTGTTTTTTTTATGGAGAGTGAGGGTGGAGAAATGGGACGATTAACGGAGGCGCAGCTCGCGCAGTTTAAAAGCGACGGAGTTCTAGTAGCAGAAGGCGTGCTAGACGAAGCCGACCTCGCGCCGGTGATCGCGGGCTACACGCGCTGGATTGATGCGAAGGCGCGGGCGCTAGAGATTGCGGACTTGAAAGAGACGCTGCCCTTTGACAAGCGTTTTGCGTGGCTCTATGCCCAGAACCGGGCGATCCAAGACGGCATGGACGTGATGAACGCGCGTCTCCCGGAGTTTTTTGACTTTCTCCACTGCAAAAACCTGCTCGATGCCGTGCAGCAGCTCCTCGGGACGCCCGAGCTGATCGCCAGCCCGATCCAGCACATTCGGGGCAAAGTCGCGGATCAGGCAGGCGGGAGCTACTTTAACGTGCCGTGGCACCAGGACGCCGCCGTGACC
>JAPLCP010000142.1 GCA_026392155.1 Armatimonadota bacterium
AGACCGTTCAGACCAAGATTGAGCTATAGCAAAGCATGAGCGACACCAGCGAGGGGGAGAAAATCCCCGATCCCGAAGAGCTTCCGGCCCGTGCGGACCGGGACTACTTCCCCACGCTGGCCGCGAAGATCGGTGATGTGGCCAAGACCTGCTTTGGCTGTCTGGCCATGGCTGGGGCCGTGCTCCTGACGATATTTTTATGGGCATTAGTCTGGTATTTTCGCACCCCCGAGGTGCAGCAAAGGCACTGAAACGGCACCCACTGCGAGCACTCCTGGTCGCGGTGGCGCTTCTCTTCGCCTTGCTGATCTTTGGAGGTGCGCTCTGCCAGTGGGTTGTTTTTGCTAAGGCGACCGGTCGGCACCATAGCGTTCTCTCCGCACTGCCCCACACAAAAGTCGCGCTGGTACTGGGGACGAGTAAGTATGTTGCAAAAGGGCGGCCCAACCTCTACTACACCCAGCGGATCACGGCAGCGGCCAATCTCTATAAAGTGGGCAAGGTGGAGCATCTCTTGGTGTCCGGCGATAACCGCAAGCTCAACTACAACGAGCCCGCCACGATGCGCCGCGACTTAGTGGCGACAGGGGTGCCTAAAGAGAAGATCACCTGCGATTTTGCTGGCTTTCGGACCCTCGACTCAATCGTGCGTGCGAAGAAGGTCTTTAGCCAGGACAAGCTGATCATTGTCTCCCAGCGCTTTCACAACGAGCGAGCGCTCTTCTTGGCGCAAGCCAGCGGAGTGGATGCTGTAGGCTACGATGCAGATGAGAGCAGCACACAGAGCGCTAAAGTGGCGCTGCGTGAGAACCTAGCCCGTGTCCAAGCCGTGCTCGATGTCTGGGTGCTTCACACCCGCCCCAAGTTTTTAGGCGAGCATATCGCCATCGGCAAAGAATAGTTTATGAATAACCGAGTACATATTTTTGATACCACGCTGCGAGATGGCGAGCAGTCGCCAGGGGCGGCGCTGAACGTCGACGAGAAGCTGGAGATTGCGCGGCAGCTAGAGCGCCTTGGCGTAGACATTATCGAGGCGGGCTTTCCGATCTCCTCGCCAGGCGACTTCGACGCAGTGCAGCGGATCGCCAAGCAGGTGCAAAACGCGACGGTCTGTGGGCTGACCCGGGCGGTGCGCAAAGACATTGATGTGGCCTGGGACGCGCTGAAAGGTGCGAAACGTCCTCGGATTCACACGGGCCTAGGCGTGAGTGACAATCACCTTCAGCACAAGCTTCGCAAGAGCCGCGACGAGGCGCTGGAGATGGGGGTCAGCGCCGTGGCCTACGCGAAGTCTCTTGGCTGCAACGACATCGAGTACTTCACCGAGGACGCAGGCCGTGCCGATCCGGACTATCTGTGCCGCGTGGTTGAGGCCGTGATTGCGGCAGGCGCGACGGTGATCAATGTCCCGGACACCACCGGCTATGCCACGCCAGAGGAGTACGGCGCGATCTTTAAAATGCTCCTAGAGCGCGTCTCTAATGCTGATAAAGCCATCTTCTCCGCCCACTGCCACGATGATCTCGGGCTTGCGGTCGCCAACTCACTGGCGGCAGCAAAAAACGGTGCGCGGCAAATAGAGTGCACGGTCAATGGGATCGGGGAGCGGGCGGGAAATACGAGCCTGGAGGAAGTCGTGATGGCGCTCCACACCCGCCGCGACTTCTACGGACTGGAAACAGGCATCCAGACAAAAGAAATCTTCAAGACCAGCCGCTTGGTGAGCAACCGCACGGGGATTCTCGTGCAACCCAATAAAGCCATTGTGGGAGCCAATGCGTTTGCGCATAGCTCAGGGATTCATCAAGATGGGATTTTAAAAGAGCGCACGACCTACGAGATCATGGATCCCGCCGATGTGGGCATCAGTGAGAGCAAGATCATTCTCTCGCCCCGCTCGGGCCGTGCCGCGCTGCGCCATCGCTTAGAGGTGCTGGGCCACACGTTTGAGGACGCAGGCTTTGAGAAGATCTACGAGCGCTTCTTGACCGTCGCGGATCGTAAAAAAACTATCTACGATGAGGACTTAGAGGCGCTCGCCACCGATGAGGCCCGCTTGGTCAATCAAACCTACGAGCTGGTGCAGCTCCAAGTCACTTGTGGCGACAGCGCGATACCGACGGCAACCGTAAAACTCCGTCATGCCAATAAAGCCGTTCTGATGGACGCCGACACGGGTAATGGGCCGGTGGATGCGATCTATAGAGCCATTAACCGCATCGTCAAAGTGCCCAACGAGCTGATCGAGATTAGCCTACAATCGGTAACCGAGGGCACCGATGCACAGGCCGCCGTGACGATCCGGGTGCGGGCGGGAGAAGAAGTCTTCTCCGGCCACGCCGCGCACACGGATATCATTGTCGCGGCGGCAAAAGCCTACCTCAACGCGCTCAACAAGCAGCTTCTCCAGCAGCCAGGGCGCATCACCCAGCCCGAGAGTGAGCGCGTCGGGGTGTAAGCCATTGGTAGCCGCCCAGTTCCAATGGGTGGCTACTTCGCGGCGAGGGCTTTCTTGATCGCGCCCTCGAACGCCGCGCTCTCCTGTCCACCGATCAGCCGCGAGCTGATGCGTCCCTTGCGATCTAGTACATAGGTGCGCGGAATTCCGAGGCTATCGGGGATCTTGCCATCAAGCCAGCTAAAGTAGCCCATGTCGGGCTCGCCGCCTTTTTTATTGATAAAGGCTCCGCTGGTCACCCCGTTTTGCGCCAGAAACGCCGCCGCCTTGCTCGTGTCGTCTAGATCGTCGAGCGTGACAGTCAGCAGCTCCACCCCCTGTGCGGCGTACTTCTTCTGGGTCGCCACCATATCCGGGAACTCCGCGCGGCACGGTGGGCACCAGGTCGCCCAGAAGTTAATCATCACGACTTTTCCCTTGCGAGCAGCCACTTCTTTCTTCAGCCCGACAGCGTCTACGGGCTTCACCGCCACTTTCCTGCCCGCTCCCTGGCTCATCGCTCCCAGCCCTAAAATCCCCATAAGCGCCAGAGACGCCGCAATCGTTGCTTTCATTTGTCTTCGATACTCCTGGTTATTAATACCTCTAAAAACGATAAAAAGTTCACGCGGTACAATAGCAGCTCATGGCTCCAGTCGAAGTGCTCTGGGCGCAGTTTCTTCCTCTAAAGTCGCTGTGCTTTCTTTCTCGGAGCAAAAAAGCCGATGGTTGGAGTGGTATCGGAACCGGTCTCTGGCAGCCCGATCAGGGCCGTGAGGTTCCCTTTACCAAGGCGAGAGCTGGATCTCCACCGCACCCCATCTCTGTCGCGATGATTGCTACTCGGCTGTCTTGAGCTTTGAAGAATCAAGTCCAGCCGCATTGTCTATATCTATGCCAGTATCGGTTTGACCAGCTCACCGTAGACATCGGTCAATCGGAAGTCGCGGCCTTGGTAGGGGTAGGTGAGCTTTTTGTGGTCTACGCCCAGTAGATGCAGGATCGTGGCGTGGAGGTCGTGGACGCTGACGGGGTCTTTGACAATGTTGTAGCCAAACTCGTCGGTCTCGCCAATCGTGACGCCGTGCTTGACGCCCGCCCCCGCAAGAAAGAGCGAGAAGCAGCGCGGGTGATGGTCGCGTCCATAGTTGTCCCTTGTGAGTGCCCCTTGAGAATACACCGTGCGCCCGAACTCCCCGCCCCAAACAATCAGTGTGTCGTCGAGCATCCCGCGCTGCTTGAGGTCTTTAATCAGCGCCGCCGTGGCCTGATCGGTGTCCTTAAGCTGGCCCTTGATCGCGCTGGGCAGGCCACCGTGGTGGTCCCAGCCCATGTGAAAGAGCTGGATAAAGCGCACGCCCTTCTCACAGAGCCGCCGGGCGAGCAGGCAGTTGTGGGCGTAGCTACCGGGCCGGTTGACATCCGGGCCATAGCTCTCCAGCGTCGTCGCTGACTCTTTGGAGAGATCGGCGAGCTCGGGGACGCTTGCCTGCATGCGAAACGCCAGCTCGTACTGCGAAATGCGGGTTGCCACTTCGGGATCACCGGTCTGGCCGAGCTTGAGCTTATTGAGTGCCCCCAGCTCATCGAGCATCTCGCGCCGCGTCCCCCGATCCACGCCGGGTGGGTCGGAGAGGTAGAGCACGGGGTCGCCGGAGTTGCGCAGCTTGACACCCTGGTGCTGGGTCGGCAGAAACCCCGCCCCCCAGAGCCTATCGTAGAGTGGCTGGTCATCGGGGCGACCACTGCCTTTGCTCGTCAGCACCACATAGCTCGGCAGGTCTTTGTTGAGCGTCCCCAAGCCGTAGCTGAGCCACGAGCCGATACTGGGCCGCCCCGCAAGCTGTGAGCCGGTCTGGAAAAACGTGATCGCGGGGTCGTGGTTGATCGCCTCGGTGTTCATCGAGCGGATCATGCACAGCTCATCGGCCACTTCGGGGAGGTGCTTCCATAAGTCTGAGAGCTCCACGCCACTCTGGCCATGCTTCGTGAAGGCATACGGCGAGGGTGCCGTGGGAAAGTTGCTCTGCCCGCTGGTCATGGTCGTCAGGCGCTGGCCCTTGCGAATGGACTCGGGAAGATTTTGCCCGCGGTATTTTTCCAGGCTCGGCTTGCTGTCGAAGAGCTCGAACTGGCTCGGTGCCCCCGACTGGAAGAGATAGATCACCCGCTTCACCTTGGGGGAGCCAGTGTGGGCCTGCGCTTCGTTCTCCAACAATCCCAGTGCCGCGAGGCCCAGCCCCGTCGCGCTCTTCAAAAAAGTCCGACGGTTCAGTGCATCTTGCGTGCGATACAGCTCGTTCATACCCTACGGTTCGCGGCGACGGGGAAATATTCCTGCATCGCAGGATAGACTAAGACTTAGCTAACCGAGAAATCACCATGCAAACTGTCAATATTCACGAAGCCAAAACGAATCTTTCCCGCTTACTCAAAGCCGTTGAGCAGGGCAAACTGTTTGTCACGCACAGTGGATCGCCCCACCCGGCAGTATGGAAGGGCAGGGATTTTGGATGTCCGAAGACTTCGACGATCCTCTAGATGAGCTTTTCGATGTCTTCAAAGAGGATGAAGAAGCAGAGCGATGAGGTTACCATCCTCCTCACTGCGGACACAAAGCTTGCACGCTACGGCTCTACCGTCCGTGTGGTTATGGGCTAACTACCTGGTGGGACGCCGCCGAGGCGGATGACAATCGCTAGAATCACCGTGACGGTGATCGCGGCGAGAAGGGTGTTCCAGAAGACGCACTCGGCGGCGAGCTCGACATCACCTTTTTGCTCGATGGCGAGAAAGATCGAGTTGACGGCAGTCGGGCCAGCGGAGGCGACGATGAGCTGCGCACCCGGCCACGGCCAGAGCCCTAGCTTCCAGACCACCAGCGCGGCGATGGCGGGGAGGGCAAGCAGCTTGAAAAACGCCACGGGAAGAATCAAGCGCCAGCGCGGCATACGCCACTGGGTGGCGAGCTGGATACCTAGCGTCACTAAAGCCAGAGGCACGAGGCCATCGGAGACCAGGTGCAGGGCATAGTCCACTGGCTCGGGCAGGTGCCAGCCTGTCGCCCGAACCGTCAGGCCAGCCACCATGATATAGAGAATGGGAAGCTTCAGGATTTCGACAACGCCCTGCTTCCAGCCACCGCCCGTGATCGCCGCCGAGAGGCCGTAGCCCAGCACCCAGAGCGAGAGATTGGCCGTCATGATCACCAGTGCCTGAATCTCCCCGCCGGGCTTGCCAAAGGCGCGCAGGGCCACCGGAATCCCAAAGTTGCCCGCGTTGAAGATCACCGATGCCAGCAGCACCACGGCTAGTGTCTCGCGCGGAACTTTCCGCCAGCGCAGAAGCCCATAGAGCGGAAGGGCGAGCAGTGCCTGAATGAGCAGAATTGTCCCCGCGATCCCGGCGATCTGCCCCATGGTGAGCTTTGAGTCGGCGATATGCACAAAGAGAAACGCGGGAATAAAAAGATAGAGCTGGAGGTTAGAGAGAGTCTGCATCTCCACGGGGTGTCGTTTCTGTAGCAGTGCTCCCAGCGCCACTAAGAGTAAGATCGGCGCAAGTACCTTGCTAAAGAGAAATCCAAACTCGACCAGCATGGCCCTCATTCTACCGCGTGGCGAAAACAGGCAAACGCCTGTATACTCACACAAACAAACTTTTACCTGAGAGGATGTGATGTCATGATATCGGCGAAACAACAAGAAATCTTAGAGGTGATCCGTCAAGCACTGATGCGCGATGGTCAGGCTCCGACCGTGCGAGAGATAGGGAAACTCACGGGCCTGCGCTCGTCATGCTCGGTTCAGAAGCACCTCAACTCGCTCCAGGACAAGGGCTATATCAAGCGCGATCCCTACAAGTACCGCTCGGTGGAGCTTCTGATGGACGGCGCTCCGATGACCCGCCGTCGCACGGTCACGGTTCCGTTGCTGGGCCGGGTCGCTGCCGGTGCACCGATCTTTGCCACCGAGAATATCGAGGAGAGCTACCCACTCCCCGAGGCGTTTGTCCCGCGTGAGACCGATTGCTTCATGCTCAAGATCAAGGGCGACTCGATGATGGACGCGGGTATCTTCGACGGTGACTTTGTGGTGGTGCGCAAGCAGGAGACGGCCAATGCGGGCGAGATCGTGGTCGCTCTGATTGACGACGAAGCGACAGTGAAGACGTTCTACCCTGCCGGTGACAATGGGGTTCGGCTCCAGCCGGAGAACAAGTACATGAAGCCGATTATCACCAAGAACGCCAGCATTCTGGGCAAGGTCGTGCTGACCATGCGCCAGTACAGCTAGAGGGCGTAAGTCCCGCCCGTTGGAGGGGCGGGACTGGAGAGCCTCGTTCTAATCGGCGGTGTAGCCGTAGGTGCGGGTGTGAGCCTCTTCGAGCCAGGCGGAGAGTAGCTGAATGCTCGCCTCAATGTCCGAGACCGCCGCTGATTCGTTGACCGTGTGCACGTAGCGGCACGGTGTTGAGAGGGTGAAGCTAGGGATCCCGCCGCGCACCCGCTGCATTCCACCGGCATCGGTGCCGCCACGGTTGAGAATCTCCAGCTGGTGGGGAATCTGATGATGCTCGGCCACATCGCGGAAGTGGCGCACCAGCTTCGGGTGGCACAAGAGCGAGGAGTCCATGATCTTGATCGCCGTTCCCTTGCCCAGCGCTGTCACTTGCTCCGCCACATCGCCGCCGGGAATGTCCATCGCCAAGGTCTCGTCCAGCGCAATGGCAATGTCAGGCTCGATTGCATAGGCCGCCGGAGCTGCGCCCCGTAGCCCCACCTCTTCTTGCACGGTTGCCACAGCGTAGATCTCGCACTGGTGGGCACTCATCGCGCGAATCGCCTCAATCATGATAAAGACCGACAGACGGTTGTCCAAGGTCTTAGACATGATATGGTTTCCAACACGCTCACACGTCCGCGCCAGCGTCACCGGGTCGCCGATCTCGACTTTGTTCTTGACCTCGTCGGCAGGCAGTCCCAGATCCACAAAGAGCCCCTCTAGCTTCGGAGGACGGGCCAGCTCCTCGGCTGTCGCCGTGTGAATCGGCTTGCTGGAGGGCATCAGTGCTCCGAGCAGCGACTCGCCTTTAAACCCATGCACCCAGACACGCTGCGCCACCAAGTTGCGTGGGTCGAAGCCCCCGACCGGTTGCAGGCGAATAAACCCCTTGTCGTCAATGTGCTTGACCATGAACCCGATCTCGTCCATGTGCGCCGCGATCAGCACCTTCGGACCGCCCGTGCCCTTCTTATGCCCGATCACGTTGCCCATCACATCGACGGAGACAGAGTCCACCAGTGGCCCCAGCGCCTCGATTACGACGTCGCGGATCGGCTCTTCGCGGGAAGGAATCCCCGGTGTCTCACAGAGTGTTTTTAGTAGATCAAAATTTAACATGGTCGGTATTGTACCCAAGCTCTAGAGGATCCTCGAAAGATCTTTGAAGCGTGTTGAGACGCGCCCAGAGCGCCTTGACCAGCGCAGGCTTTTCTGCCGCGATGTTTTTCAGCTCCCAGGGGTCTTTTTGAATGTCGAAGAGCTGGACTTTATTGACCTTGGAGTAGACGATCAGCTTGTGCTCTCGGGTGCGCACCATGCGCTGGACATTGAGATAGGCCCCAAAAACCGCCGCCTCACGCTCTTGCTTTCCACCCTTGATCAGCGGCGCCAGGCTCGGGTTCTCTAGGCCGGGTGGCTGTGGAATCCCAACCAAGTCGCAGAGCGTGGCGAAGATCTGATTCTGGTAGATCAGGGCATCGTTTTTCTTGTTTTTGGGAATCCCCGGCCCGGCAAAGACCAGCGGAATGCGCACCGAGTGGTCGTAGCAGTTCTGCTTGCCCATCAGCCCATGCTCCCCGACGGCAAGCCCATGATCGCCGGAGAAAACAGTGATCGTGTCCTCGGGAAGCGCGTCTAAGATGCGCCCGATATGGAAGTCGGCGTGCGTCAAGATCGCGTAGTACTCTTTCCGGTGCTGCTTGATCGCCTCGGGCGTGCGCGGCCACGGCGCGAGCTTCTCATCGCGCACTTTCAGGTCGCCGTTGTCAAAGGGGTGCTCGGGCACGAAGTTCGGTGGCACGCTGACACGCTCCAAGGGGTACTTGTCAAGATACTCTGTGGGTGCCTGGCGCGGGTCGTGTGGGGCATGAAAGGCGACATGAAGAAAGAAGGGCTCGGTGCCCCCCCCGCCCCCGATAGCGGGGGAGCTTTTTAGGTAGTCCAGCGCGCCGTTGGCCCAGTGCTCGCTGCTATGAATGATCTTGCCCTCTACCTCAAGCCAGTGGCCCTTGCGCGTCGTATCGTCGGGTTTCCAGGTGTTGTTTCCCAGCGCGGGGCGCAGGTAGGCATCCCCTTTTTCATCCGTCGACGGATAAAAGCCACCTGCATGTGGTCCCAAAGTCTGGTAGCTACGCTTCAGAGCCGCTTCAGAGTTGTGCCACTTGCCCACAAAGTGCGTCTGGTAGCCGTGGCTCCCCAGCCACTCCCCGAGCAGCGTCGTCTTCTCGATTCGCTCCCGCGCATGCCAGAGTGAGAGGCCGGTAATGAGCATCGCGCGGCTCGGGATGCAGACCGCCCCCGACCACGCACCTTGGTTATGAGCGTGAGTGAACGTCATTCCCCGCGCCACGAGCTTATCGAGATTTGGCGTCTCAACTTCTTTGTCTAAGAGCAGCCGGTGCATCATGTCGTCCATGAAGATCAGGCAGATATTGGGCTTTTTCATTTTTGCCAGAGCTTTCCTAAGAGTGCAAAGAGCTCCGGGTCGTGGGCTTTGAGCTGGGCAGCGTTGAAGGGGTAGAAGTCGTTGGCCCCGAAGAACGCCTCGGTGCCTTCGGCGAAGTACTCCTGCACATTGGTGAGCGCGTAGGCACGGTCAAGGCGCTTGCGTCCCTCGGAGTCTTGCCGCTCGACTCTATCGTACTTTCCGCCCGCCTTGGCATTTTTGTAGGCCGCCAGCAAGCGTGGCTCATCGTTGCCTAGCACCCGGTCATGGTAGCCGTGGGCCAGCTCGTGGAGCACAAAGAGCGGCATCCGGCGCGTCTCGGCATCGAAGTGCTTCACATCGGTGATCTCAACCCCCTTGACCATCTCCGGGTTTCGTCCGTTCGAGCGCAGCCAGTCCGCGCCCGGGTGATACTCCGCGCGTGGCGGCGTGTTGGGGTACTCAGGCGAGAGCCAGATCGTGATTTTCTTGAGCTCACTCAGCGGTTTTAGCGGCACGAGGCGGCAGATCGTCTTGAGCTGCGAGGTGAGTAGCACCAGCGCCCAGTCCAGTGCGGCAGCATCTTGTTTGCGAAGTGCTGTATTGATTTTTACCGTCCAGCCCTGAATCGGGCGCATGATGTATTCCATAAAAGCATTAATTTCCTAAACCGTTTACTTCTCTCTTGACTATACCGACAATTTAGAGTAATGTCGGCTGACAAAGAAGTAAAGGTACGCCCAGTGAAACCGCACCCGCAGTGTTGGAAGCGGATTGTACGTGCCTGGGAGTGCCTAACGCAGACCGATCTTGAGCTCGCGAAGCGCCATCTTTATCGGGGCCTCCGTTCCGAGTGATCTTGTGGGGCGCTACGGTGGCGAGGAGTTTGCGCAGATCCTTCCCTTGCCAGCCATGAAAAGATGCTCCAGGCCGCTGACACTCTTCTCTCTCAGGCAAAGCGATACGGCAAGAACCGTGTTCTGGATACTTCTCCCTCTCACTCCGTTGGGTGCGTGTAGAGATAGCGCCAGACGTCCTCGTGAATGAATTTTCCGCTGGCATCTTTCACGGCAGCCCCACCGGGCTGGGCAGCGCTATGGGCACGGTCAGGGTTACCCTTCACATCGGCATCGGTGATGAGGCGGCGGGTGTTGCGATACGGCGGCTTCTCTCTATCTACATTCACAATCGGCCCGAACTTTTCTAGCCCGAGCATTTCCCACGAGCGCGGGTAGTGGTTGCCTCCCCAGCCCGCATCGAGAATATGGCTAAACCCGAAGTAGCGATTCGCCGGGGTCGCGGACTTGAGTGCCTGCCAGGTCTCTCGCTGGTCGCGTGGGCCGGAGAGCATCACCACCCGCGCCACTTTCACCTGCTTAGCAAGTCGCGCTGCCGTCGTGGAGCCGTGCGAGATCCCCGAGAGAATCACCCTCTCCCAGCGCAGGTCTTTGCCTCCCGGCGTGAGAAAATGCTCCCAGCCGCCTTGTGGATTCTCTTTGGCGAGCCAGCGCACCAGCACCAGAGCCCGCTCCTGAATGCTATCGGGCCTCGGGATGCTCACCACCTCGCTGACATCCTCGCCCGTCGCCGCCTCCAGACGAATCCGGCCATTGAAGGTCGTGTCGCCCTTGGGACCTTTATCGCCAAACTGCCCGAACCAGCCATTGGCATAGTGCACTTGAATCGCGTGCAGGCCATAGCTCGTCAGGCGGTCAAAAAGCGGTGCACTGTAGCCCATCAGCCAGATCACCAGTCGCCCCAGCGGAGCCACTCGGGTATCTACGGCAGCGTGCTGATTGTCCGTTGGCTTGCCGTCTTTCTCAAACACAAACCCAATCTCCGGGTGCGGCTTTGCACGGGTATCTAAAACGCTCGCTCGTGCCGTAAAATCATAGCGGCGCGGGGTAGGATCAGAAAACACCAGCGGCTTTTCAAGCTGTCTCATGCCCACATTGTGCCCAGTTCTCTCTTTCTTCGCAACTAGTTACCCCCGAACTAGGCTAGAATGTCGTTATGCAATCAACGGCACTGACGGCGGTGAATCTTCGCTGCGAGTATCGCAACAACCCGCTGGGGATAGACTCCCTGGCTCCACGGCTCTCCTGGGAGCTTCGCACCTCGCGCAATGGCGAGCGGCAAACTGCCTACCAAGTTATCGCGACCAGTAACAAAGACGGCGGTGGGAGTGTGCTCTGGGACTCAGGCAAAGTCCTAGGCGGCGATGCCATCCAGGTGGCCTATACAGGGAAAAAGCTCGCCAGCAGCCAGCGCGTCTTTTGGCGCGTGCGAGCGTGGAACAAAGACGATGCGCTGGGGCCGTGGAGTAAAGAGGCGAGCTTTGAGCTGGGCCTGCTGAGTGCCTCCGACTGGGGCGGAGCGCAGTGGATTCGCGATCCTAAACAACCCCCTACGAACCCCTACGCCGACGATCCCCTGCCGCTGTTTGGCAAGAGTTTTGTACTGCCCCGTGCCGTGAAGTCCGCGCGGCTCTACGTGACGGGCCTCGGCTACTTCGAGGCGAGTGTCAACGGTGTCAACCCCAGCGACGCGACTCTGGAGCCCGGCTGGACCAACTACGAAAAGCGGGTCTACTACCGCACGCTCGATGTCACCAAGCTCCTCAAGCGCGGCGAGAATGCCCTCGAAATCCTAGTGGCAAACGGCTGGTGGAACCCCATGCCGCTGGTCATGTTCGGTGGCGCGGCGTTCTTGCCTAAGACTCTCCCGACGGGCCGCCCGCGCTGCATTGCCAAGCTAGAGATCGAGCTGAGCGACGGCACCAAGCAGGTAATTATCACCGACACAAGCTGGAGCGTGCGCGACAGCGCTCTGCGCTTCCAGAACAACTACATCGGGGAGGTCTGGGATGCGCGGGAGCTGGGCAAGAGCACGGCACGGCAGGTGGCTCTGGCGACAGAGCCGGTCGGCAAGCTAGAGTGCGAGCCACAGCCCCCGATCAAAGTCATTGGCGAGCGCACCGCAAGTGCCCTCTCCGAGCCCAAGCCGGGCGTGTTTTTACTGGATGTCGGGGTGAACCAGTCTGGGCGGGCGCGGATCAAGCTGAAGAACACCAAGCCGGGACAGAAGATTCTCTTGCGCTACGGGGAGCTGCTCCACAAAGATGGCTCGCTCAACCCGATGACGGGGGTCTGTGGGCAGATCAAGGGCGGCAATAAAGAGCGCCATAGCGCTCCCAAAGACAGCGACCGACCGCATATTCCGGCGATCCAAGAAGACACGTTTATTTGTGCGGGAGCCGCCGAGGAGACACTCCAGACACACTTTGTCTTCCGGGGTTTTCGCTACCTGGAGGTAAGCGGAGCCACGGAGAAGCCAAGCGTGCTGGTGCAGTCCATGGCCTCGGGTGTGGAGAGCGCCGGGGAGTTCTCTTGCTCCGAGCCGCTGCTCAATCAGATTCAAGAGCTCACGCGCCGGACGTTTCTCTCCAATCTCTTCTCCGTCCAGTCCGACTGCCCGCACCGCGAAAAATTCGGCTATGGCGGCGATATTGTGGCCACGCGTGATGCCTTTCTCTACAACTTCGACATGGCTGCGCTCTACGCCAAGATCGCCACGGACTACGCCGATGCCGCCCGCCCCGATGGCTCCCTCCCCGACACGGCGCCGTATGTGGGCCTCCAGTACTGTGGGGTCGGCTGGCCGATGGCGCTCCCCCTGCTACAAGTGGAGCTACTGCGCCACTACGGCGATAAAAAGCTTATCGAGCGGCACTACGCCACAACAACGCGCTGGCTGGAGGGCACCGACGGTAAAAAGGGCCTCACGGATCACGAGGCGCGTGTCGGAAGCCCCGAGGAGGCAACCCTGCCCCTGCTCTACGCCGAGTGCGCCCGCATGGCCGAGACACTGGCGCTCACGCTAGGCAAGCGTGGCGATGTGGCAAGGTGGCGTGCTCTGGCAAAAACTACCACCGATGCCTACCAGCGTGCCTTCCCCGATGCCCCGCCTACGCAAGCCTCCCTTGCCTACGCGCTGGAGTACGGCCAGCTTGATAGCGCCGCCGAGCAGCGCACCCTAGAGCGCCTCCTCGCCGACCTGAAAGCCCATGATGGCCACCTGACCACGGGAATCTTCGGCACTAAGTTTATGTTCGACGCTCTCTCGCGCCTCGGGCACGCCGATGCCGCGTTTACTTTTGCCACCAAGAAAACCGTGCCGTCGTGGGGCGCGATGATCGCGGGCGGTGCGACCACGCTCTGGGAGCACTGGAACTTCTCCGACAACACGTTCTCGCACAACCACCCCATGTTCGGCTCGATCAGCGCGTGGTTCTTCGCCTGGCTAGGAGGAATCCAGCCCGCTCAAGATGCCATCGGCTTCGACAAGATCGAGCTTCGGCCTCAGTTTGTCAGCGGCCTGAACTTTGTCAAAGCCAGCTACAAATCCCTCCGTGGCCCGATCAAGGTGGAGTGGAAGCGCCAGGCTGGGAAAGTCGCCCTCGCCATCGAGATCCCCGTCGGCTGCACCGCCACCCTGCACCTACCCGACGGCACGAAAAAAACGCTGGAGAGCGGAAAACACAGTGTGACCGCCGCATAAGCCGCCGGTTGAAATCGGCGTCTGCAGTGGCGTCCCGCCGCAAAGCCCGTGCCGGGCTACCAAATTCCCAGCCCGGCACGGGCTTTGCAGCCGTAGGCTATTGCAGACGCCCGATTCATCGGGCGGCAAAAAGCACCGGCAACAGCTCCTCCGCCCGCCCGACAAACTCGTCGTGCAAGTAGGGATTCTCGTGGCGCGCTGGCTCGATATTGACGGAGACGCAGTGTGCTCCCGCAGCGTGGGCATCCAGGAGTAGGTACGCTGCGGGAATCACCACACTACTCGTACCGACCACCAGAAATAAGTCGCAGCCCCGGAGCGCGGTGGCAGCTTGAGTGATCGCCTTGTCGGGGAGCGTCTCGCCAAACAGCACGACATCGGGGCGCAGGGGAGCGCCACACGCCGGGCAGAGCGGGAGCGTCTCGTAGGAGGCTTCGTCGTAGAACGGCGGTAGGTTGCACTGGGTGCAGCGCGTCCGCAAGCCCGAGCCATGCAGCTCGATCACCTTCTCACTCCCTGCTCGCTGGTGCAGGTTATCCACATTCTGCGTGATCACCGTGACGCAGTCCGGCCAGCGTTTCTGTGCCTCGGCAATCGCCCTATGCGCCGCATTTGGCCCCACCGAAAGCGCCGTCGCCCGCCGCTCCGAGTAGAGCTTCCAGAGCTCGGGGAGACGCGTGGGGATACTCTCCGCATGGACAATCTGGGCCAGCTCCTCGTTCTCCCACAAGCCCCCCGGCCCGCGATAGGTCGGCAACCCCGATGCCACAGAGACACCCGCGCCCGTCAGAACCACGACACGCTGGTACTTGGTGCCAATGCCTAGAGAAGAATGTATAGCCATACCCCATTATCCCAGGCATAATGCCGACATGGAAGACAACGGGCAAAAACGGGCGGGGAGCGGGAGCTATGTCGCGGTTGAGGACGGCTATCTGGACTCTCGGCGGCTGAAGAAGAGCGCGGGCTGGCAGATGCTCTGGGCACTGGGCGTGGGGGCGGTGATCTCGGGGAACTTCTACGGCTGGCAGTTTGGGCTAACAGCGGGTGGCTTCGGGGGAATGCTGATCGCAACGCTTATTGTCGCGGTGATGTATATCTGTCTGGTGCTCTGCATCGCCGAGCTCTCGACCGCGCTTCCCCACGCGGGTGGCTTCTACTCCTTCACCCGAAGCGCGTTTGGTCCGGGGATCGCCTATATCAACGGGGTCACGGATATTATCGAGTACGTGATTACGCCCGCCGTGGTGGTGGTAGGGATCGCGGGCTACATGAAAGCCGTGATTCCTGGCCTCCCGGACTGGGCCTGGTGGCTGATTTTCTACGTGCTCTTTGTCGGGATCAATGTGCGTGGGACGGCGCTGACATTCAAAGTCTCGCTGATCATCACCGGGCTGGCGATTCTCGCGCTGGTGGTCTTCTTTATCGGCGTGCTGGCAACCGGCTCGTTTCACTATAGCGCTGCGCTTAACATGCCTCCCGATCCCGGCCAGAGCGCGTTTCTTCCCAAGGGACTCTACGGCATCTTTGCCTCGCTCCCATTCGCGATCTGGTTCTTGCTGGCGATTGAGCAGCTTCCCCTTGCCGCCGAGGAGAGCCATGATGTGGTGCGCGACATGCCTCGGGCGCTGATCTACGGCATCTTTACGCTGGTGGTCCTCTCGGTGCTGACTTTGGTGATCAACTCGGGGATTCCGGGTGGCGCGGTTGCTGTGGCAGCGGCGGCGGCTCCGCTGAACTTAGGCTTTACCGCTGCTTTTGGCTCCAAAGCGACGGCAACTCTGCTCAATCTCATCACGGTCACGGGGCTGATCGCCAGCTTCCATGCCATTATCTACGCCTACGGCCGCCTGCTCTTTGCCCTCTCCCGAGCGGGCTATTTACCGCGTGGCCTCTCGGTTGTCAGCCGCTACCACACGCCACACCGAGCGCTGATTATCGGAGCCGTGGCGGGCTTTGGGATGTGCGTGCTGATCGGGAGCTTCAAGGGAAGCGTCGGGGCGGCGCTGCTCAACATGGCGGTCTTTGGCTCCGTGATCTCGTATGCGATTGTGCTGCTAGCCTACCTCAAGCTGGCAAAAAGCCGCCCAGAGCTGCCGCGCCCGTACAAGAGCCCACTGGGTGTCTTTGGGGCTTGGGTGGCGCTGGTTCTCTCGCTGGTCTGCCTAGTCGCGACTTTTGCCGCCCCCGAGCTGCGCCCTGGCGTCGTAGGAACCGCCGTTTTTATCGCCGCGATGTTTGCCTACTACTGGCTCTACAGCCGCCATCGCCTCGTCGCCAACGCCCCAGAGGAAGAGATCGCCCTTGTCGCGGAGGCGGAAAAAGAGCTGAGCTAACCAACGGCGTTCTTTACGTACTCATCGGCGGCGTGCCTGAATAGAGCCCCAGCCTGCTAATTCACCCCACAAACGCCACACATGCGGCAGCAATAGCGGTCTCGGACGAACACAGCGCGGCGAAACTGCGCACGAGCGGTTTTCTTGTTCACAGGAACTTTATCGCCTCAATAAACCGGTTGATAAAGCCTAGTCTCACTCTAGGGTACAATCGCTATGTCTATCTCAAACTAGGCCCATTTATGCGCCCGAAACGAGGCGGACACGGAAAGGTTTTTGTATGCAGATCGGGGTTATCATGAACGGCGTCACCGGGCGCATGGGGACAAATCAGCATCTCCTGCGCTCGATTGTGGCACTGCGCGACCAAGGTGGAGTGAAGATCGGCAGTGGCGAGAGCATTGTCCCTGACCCGATTTTGGTGGGCCGTAACGAGAAAAAGCTCGCGGAGCTGGCGGCGCGTGCCGGTGGCGTGAAGTACACCACAGACCTGGAGAGCGTTTTAGCCAACCCCGCCTACCCGATCTACTTCGATGCCCAGCTCACCCAGCTCCGTGCGCCTGCGGTGCTCAAAGCGATTGCGGCGGGCAAGCACATCTACTGCGAGAAGCCCTCGGGGACGACCACCGAGGAAGCCTACGCGCTGTATGAGGCGGCAAAGAAGGCGGGCGTCAAGCAGGGCGTCGTGCAGGACAAGCTCTTTCTGCCGGGGCTGGTGAAGCTCAAGAACTTAATCGACTCCGGCTTTTTTGGCGAGATTCTCTCCGTGCGTGGCGAGTTTGGCTACTGGGTCTACACCGGCCACGACGCGATTCCCGTGCAGCGCCCGAGCTGGAACTACCGCAAAGAGGACGGCGGCGGGATTATCGTGGACATGCTCTGCCACTGGCGCTATGTTTTGGACAATCTCTTTGGTGAGGTAAAAGCCGTCTCGTGCCTTGGGGCGACCCATGTCAAAGAGCGCATTGACGAGAGCGGGAATCCCTACGCCTGCACCGCCGACGACTCCGCCTACGCCACGTTTGAGCTCGAAAACGGCGTGATCGCGCAGTTCAACTCCAGCTGGACCGTGCGTGTGCGCCGCGACGACTTGCTCACGCTCCAAGTGGACGGCACCAAGGGCAGCGCCGTGGCGGGCTTGCGCGGCTGTACGATCCAGCCGTATGGCGCGACCCCTCGGCCTGTCTGGAACCCGGACATTGACTCCCCGATTGACTTCTACGAGAACTGGATGACGGTTCCCACCAACCAAATTCTCGACAACGGCTTTAAAATCCAGTGGGAGATGTTCTTAAAGCATGTCGTGCTGGACACGCCCTGGGTCTACGATCTGCGCGAAGGCGCCAAAGGTGTCCAGCTCGCGGAAGCCGGGCTCAAGAGCTGGGAAGAGCGCCGCTGGGTAAGCCTAGAGCCGCTAGAAATACAGCCGTGAGAGCTATCCTGCTAGCCCCGCCTGAGAACATCGAGCGGGTCTACGGAAAAGAGCGTCAGGAGCGGCTGGGACACCCCCGTGCTGTCGCTCCGGCGCAGCTTGACACGCTCCTGCCGGAGCTTGCGGAGACGGAAGCAATCTTCTCCACCTGGGGCATGCCCTGCCTGACCGAGGCGCAGCTGGATGCGCTTCCCAAGCTACGGGCCGTCTTTTACGCCGCAGGCTCGGTGCAGGGGTTTGCGCGGCCTCTGCTGGAGCGCGGCATCACGGTTGTCAGTGCCTGGCTTGCCAATGGCGTCCCCGTGGCGGAGTTCACCCTGGCGCAGATTCTTCTGAGTGCCAAGGGCTACTTTCGCAATGTCGCGGAGTACCATGCCACGCACCACTTTCGGGAGGCCGCCCGCGGCCCCGGCTGCTACGGCGAGACCGTGGCGCTGCTGGGGGCTGGAGCGGTTGGGCGTGAGGTGATTCAGTTCCTGAAGCCTTTCTCGCTGCACCTCCTGGTCTTCGATCCGTTTCTGAGCGAGGCGGCGGCGCAGGAGCTAGGAGTCGAGAAAGTGGGCCTCGACGAGGCATTTTCTCGTGGGATTGTTGTCTCCAACCACCTGGCCAACAACCCACAGACGGTCGGGATGCTTAACGCAGCCCACTTTGCCCAGCTCCGCCCCGGCGCGACTTTTATTAACACCGGGCGTGGGCTAACCGTAGTCGAGAGCGAGCTCACCGAGGTGCTACGCGCCCGCCCTGATCTAACAGCGCTCCTCGATGTCACCTGGCCCGAGCCCGCCCCCCCCGACTCGCCGCTCTGGGAGCTACCCAATGTGCGGATCAGTACGCACCTCGCAGGCTCTAACGGCAACGAAGTGCGCCGCATGGCCGACTGGTGCCTCGACGAGTTTGAGCGCTGGACACAAGACAAACCCCTCCGCTCCGTCGTAACCCTGGAGATGCTGGAGACCATGGCCTAAGGATCTGGCAGATGCAGGAGAAGCGGCGTATAACCTTTACTAGGGTAGAGGAGAGCTATGAAGACTCGCTTCCAAATTGTGGGTGGGATAATCGCTTTATTTTTTGTTGGGTCTTGGTGGATGGTAACCAATAGCCCAGATGCTATAAATCGCCGACTTGCCCATGCCATCCAGGCTTCCGAGGATACGCAGGAAATTGAAGCACTTCTCGCACGTGGAGCCAATCCCAACTTTCGCTACACAGAGGACGAACCTGGCCTGAAAGAGAGGATCAATGTGCTACTGGTTGGCACATCACCTCCTGAACGTGAAGGAATACCTTTACTCTTTCTTGCTTGCTATGTGCGTAATGAAGATACTGTCCGTGTTCTTCTGAAGAACAAAGCGAACCCGAATATCACCTTTGAGCAAGGCAGAACTCCTTTGATGGTGGCTGTCGAAAATGGGAGTCCCCGTCTGATTCGTCTTCTTCTCGACCATGGCGGTGATCCCAATCATAGAACCGATGCTGGAGCAACCGCTCTCACGCTGGCTCGATTTATAAAGCGGCCTAATCTGATAACACTCCTGAAACAGTCGGGAGCTAGAGAATGAAACGACTAGCAAGAATGATTCTTGTCGTATTTGGTGTCATTGGAGCTTTGAACTTATTGAGCTCTCCGTGGGGTTTCTGGGGACAACCTAATCCCAAAGAGAGTGTGCCTACTTCCTGGTACGAGTGGATGAGAACACATTGAAACAACTAACAAAACCTCTTGCTGCATTACTGGGAATTGCTGTCTCTATCTGTGGTGCAAGTCTACAAAGAGCTATATCTCACAAATCCATCCAGAAAACTCTAGTGCTCAAACTAGAACCTGTCGTAATCGAGATCCCTGACTACCACAGTCCCCTCAGCCCTTGGCGGCAAGACGGATCTGACTGCGGCAACAAATAACGCACCCAATAGGCCCATTCATGGGTCTTGCCGC
Source organism: Armatimonadota bacterium (assembly GCA_026392155.1). Taxonomy (GTDB): domain Bacteria; phylum Armatimonadota; class Armatimonadia; order Armatimonadales; family Armatimonadaceae; genus Armatimonas. The sequence continues at coordinate 19,416 of JAPLCP010000142.1, forward strand.
AACAGCGGGCCGCTTTAGCCGCCCGTCTCCCGTCGTCCGAAAAACGCCCCGAAACGCCGTCGTGATACCATGACCCCGATATGGCACTCTGGGGCGGACGATTCGAGGGCACGACCGATGCTCTCGTCTGGACATTTAATCAATCACTTCCTTTCGACCAAAGGCTTTGGCGCGAGGACATCACCGGCAGCATCGCGCATGCGAAGATGCTGGGCAAGCAGGGCATTGTCCCTGAGGCCGACGCGGCAAAGATCGTCGCCGGGCTAGAGGCGCTCTACGCCGATCTAGAGAGCGGTGCGGCGAGCCTGCCGCCGGAGGCCGAGGACATTCACTCCGCGATCGAGAGCATGCTCTTTGAGCGTCTGGGCAAAGATGTCGCAGGCAAGCTACACACGGCACGCTCTCGCAACGACCAGATCGCCACCGATGTGCGCCTCTGGCTGCGCACGGCTTTAGACGAGCTGCGAGGCGAGCTGACCAAGCTACGCGTGCAGCTAGTCGCGCTGGCGGAAAGTAACTTGGGGACGGTGCTTCCGGGCCGGACGCACCACCAGCACGCGCAGCCGGTTCTGCTCTCGCACCATCTGCTGGCTTACTTCTGGATGCTCAGCCGCGACGATGAGCGCCTTTCGGACTGCCGCAAGCGCCTGAACCGACTGCCGCTCGGGGCGGGGGCGCTGGCGGGGACGCCGTTTCCGATCGACCGCGAGTTTGTGGCACGCGAGCTGGGCTTTGACAGTGTCTGCCCCAACTCGCTGGATGCCGTGGCCGACCGAGACTTTGCCGTGGAGTTCTGCGCCGATGCCAGCCTCTTGCAGCTCCACCTCTCACGCCTCGCGGAGGAGCTGGTGCTCTGGAGTGCGCCCGAGTTTGGCTTTGTCGAGCTCGCCGACTCGGTGACCACGGGCAGTAGCATCATGCCGCAGAAGAAAAACCCCGATGTCGCCGAGCTGATCCGCGGCAAGACCGGGCGCGTCTACGGCGACTTGACGACCCTTCTGACCCTCATGAAGGGCCTTGTGCTCACCTATAACAAGGACATGCAGGAGGACAAGGAGCCACTCTTTGACGCCGCAGATACCGTCACGCTCTGTGTCAGCCTCATGCACCGCATGCTGGAGACCGCCGCCTTCAAGCCTGAGCGAATGAAAGCTGCCATGTGCGGCGACTTCTCCACCGCCACCGACCTCGCCGATGCGCTGGCCGCCGACGGTGTCCCGTTTAGAGAGGCCCACGAGATTGTCGGGCGGATCGTGCGCGGCTGCATCGCGGAGAAAATCGGCCTGGAAGACCTCACGCTAGAGGCGCTCCAGAGCTATGACTCGCGCTTCACGGCAGTAGCACTGGACGCTATCACCCCCGAGGCCTCCGCCAACGCCCGCACCAGCCAAGGCGGCACCGCCCGCGTGGCCGTGGAAGCGCAGCTCCAGCTCGCCCGAGCGAGCCTGGAGCAACCCTAGGATTTATCATGCGATCAGAACCAAGTAAACCGGGAAAACGCGGGGTGGCCCGTGCTACCCCGAAGCCTGCTGCGAAACCAGGAAGACCGTTAAAGGGCGGCAAGATCCGCCCCGTCCCAAAGGCGCAACCCGAGGTAGAGAAGAAGCCCACAGCTCCCGCGTTTGACTATGTTCTGGAGACGATTCCCGGACTGGAAGCAATCGCGACCATCGAGGTGAAGGAGCGCTTTACCACGCCTCCCAAAAAAGACCGCAACGTGCCGGGCCTGCTCCACATGACATTTACGGGCAAGCCGGAGCGCCTGCTGGCTCTGCGCTCCGTGGTGGCGGTGTTTCGGCGGCGGGTTCACGCTATCCCACGTCCCACCGGGCTCCTGGGGCACCAGTATTTTTCCGCGATTCTTGCTGACTGTAGCGCCGCGATCGCGCTCCATCCCGAGGGTAGCTTCACCGCGATTCGGCTTGCGGCAGCGGGCCGGGATTCGTCGGCGATGTCGCGCATTGCCAGCGAGCTTGCCAAGGCGCTGAATCTCGAAGTGGATGTCACCGGCGAGGACACCCAGACACTTCTGGTGCGACTCTTACCGATGCAGAAAAAAGTCGAGAAGCCACCTCGTCGGCGCTCGCGAGACGATCCGCCTGAAGTGGATGAGTACGTGACCGTCTGGGAGAGCCTCGTGAGCCTCTCGCCGCGCCCTCTCTCGACGCGTTCCTGGCGCAAGGCCAACTACCCGGGTGCGGTCAATGCCTGTGTGGGCTACGCGATGGCAAAGCTGCTCGGTAACGCGGAGCATGTGATCAATCTCTGTGCGGGTTCGGGGACGATTCTGATCGAGCGGGAACAGAAAAATGCCCTGGGCTGCGACACCAGCAAGGCCGCACGAGAAGCCGCGTCCGCCAATGGGATCGAGCTGGCCGACTGGGATGCGACCGCGGTTCCCCTAGAAGATGGCTGGGCGGATGCGGTGGTGGCGGATCTGCCGTTTGGTCAGCGCATCGGCTCGCACAAGGACAATGTCAAGCTCTACCCCGCTCTCCTCACCGAGGCCGCCCGTCTGCTACGCCCCAATGGGACTGCCGTCTTTCTGACGCAAGAAATCCGGCTTTTTGAAGAAAACCTCAGCCAGCAGTGGCAGATAGAGCGTGTCATCCCCCTCACGGTCGGCGGCATGCATCCCAAGCTCTATGTCATCAAGCGCCTCAATCCGCGAGCTGGCGGCGGAGCAAAAAAGCAAAAAACGGTGCGCCCAAAATCGCCGTGATCACCCCGATAGGCAAGAGAGTTCCGGGTAGAGCACTCCGGGAGAGCTGATCGGCGAGGACGAGAAGCGCCGCGCCGAGAAGTGCGGCGACGGGAATCAGCGGCTTGTGGGGCGGGCCAAGAAGCGCACGGGCCAAGTGCGGCACGACGAGGCCCACAAAGCCAATCACCCCGGAAACGGCGACCGCGCAGGCCGTGAGCAGGGCAATAAGCGCCAGTACCCCCAGCTTGAAGCGCTCCACGTCTACTCCCACCGAGCGGGCCGTGGCCTCGCCAAAGGCCATCGCGTCCAGTCCCTTGCCACAAAGCGATAAGACAACCACCCCGATGAGAGTGACCGGGGCCAGCACGACAAGCTGCTGCCAGCCTGCATCGTCGAGATACCCCATGAGCTTCTGCAAGATCCGGCTCTGGTCTTGCCGAGCAAGGGTGAGGAGCAAGTTGACAACGGCTGCAAGAAAGGCTCCCACGACGATTCCCGCCAATAGAAACCCGGAGAGCGAGAGCTGCCGACCCGAGCGGGCAAGTGCGAAAACCAGAAGCGTGGCGAGCAGGGCGCAGGTGAGGGCCAGGAGCGAGAGAAGCGGCTGACCGGGGGTGTCGGCAATGCCAAGGAGCACGCCAAGCCCCACTCCCACCGAGGCCCCCGAGGCGACTCCCACAAGATAGGGATCAGCAAGCGAATTGCCGGTGAGCCCCTGCAAACCGACTCCTGAGACAGCCAATGCTGCGCCCACAAACGCTGCCGCAATGATGCGTGGTAGGCGAACGCCCCAGACGATTGGGCTTTGGCTAGGGCGCAGGAGCTCCTGCCACGCCGCAGAGACACTGAGCGTGCGCTCGCCGATGAGCGCCGCAAAGAGAATACTCCCCAAGCACAGCAAAACCGCCCCGAGCAGCACCGGCCAGAACGGCAAGCGCCTCACGGCAAGAGCGCCTGCACCGCCGCCCAGAGCAGGGTGAAAACGGCGTCCTCAGATTGTGTGCCATCCAAAATGACAAAGCGCTCCGGCTCTTCTGCGGCGACAGCGAGATAGCCGTCACGAACCCGCTGATGGAATGCTTCTGCCTCGCGATCCAGGCGGTTGGTCTCCCCCGTGGAGCGCCTCGCCTTGCCGACGGAAACAGGGACATCAAGCAAGAACGTCTTGTGGGGCACGAGCCCCTGGGTGGCGAAGGCATTGGCGGCGCGGATGAAGTCTAGCCCAAGGCCGCGTGCAAAGCCCTGGTAGGCCAGTGAGGAGTCTGTGAAGCGGTCACAGAGCACGATCTTACCGGACTCCAGCGCGGGACGCACCACTTGCGCGACGTTCTGGGCGCGGCTGGCCGCAAAGAGCAGAAACTCCGCCTCAGGGATCATGGCGCTACGATCCAGAAGAAGCTGGCGTACTTGCTCACCCACAAAGTCACCGCCGGGCTCACGGGTACGAAGCGTCTCATAGCCGCGCTCGGCGAGTGCCCCTTCAAGCCGCCCGATCTGCGTCGTCTTGCCTGCCCCATCAGGGCCCTCAAAGGTAAAAAAAATCCCGGACACGGCGGCAGTATACCGCCTGTGGGGTATCCTTTGGCCTATGGCAACACGAAAAGCACTGGTCGTCTGGGGCGGCTGGGACGGGCATCAGCCCAAAGAAGTAGGGAAGTTATTTGCGGAGGCTCTGCAGGGCAAGGGCTTTGAGGTGATCGTCGAGAACACGCTGGATGCGTATCTCAGCCATGATCTCATGACCTTTAGTGTGATCGTTCCTGTCTGGACCATGGGGCAGATCACGGGCGAGCAAGAGAAGGCTCTGACAGCCGCCGTGAAGTCAGGAGTCGGCATTGCGGGCTGCCATGGGGGCATGTGCGATAGCTTCCGCAGCAGCACCGAGTACCAGTTCATGACCGGCGGACAGTGGGTCTCGCACCCCGGCAATGATAGCGTCGAGTACACCGTAGATATTCGAGATCCGGATCACTTTATTACGCAGGGCGCTCCCTCGGTGATTCACGTAAAGTCTGAGCAATACTACCTGCACGTGGACCCGGCGGTTCGCGTTCTGGGCACCACGCGCTTCCCTATCGCCGATGGGCCGCACGTCAAAAATGGGATTGTGGACATGCCCACAATCTGGACCAAGTACTACGGCGAGGGCCGGGTCTTCTACAACGCACTGGGCCACCGCGCCAGCGATCTGGCACAGCCTGAGGTTCTAGAGCTCACGACTCGTGGCTGCCTCTGGGCGGCGCACGCGGAAGATGCCGCTTAGTCTCTCGTGATCTCTACCCCACTCCCCCAAAAACGGGTAGTGGGGTAGCCTTGAAAAACCTCTGTTTTTTTCTATATTTCTCCGATCAACCTAATAGAAGCTGGGTATAATCTTAGTAGTACTCATCAAAGGAGAAGTGTGAATGAAAATTGTTCCTATTTTTATCGCCCTCACTTTGCCTGGTATGGCTCTCGCACAGACACAGACGCCCCCGGAGCAGCCGCCAGCAAAGACAGTGCCCATCGAGGAAAAAGTCGCCCCCAAGACCAAGCGTGTCCTAGTGGTCTCTTTCCAACAACTAGACCGTAAGATCAAGAACAATCTCCCCATTGGCCAAGATGTCGCCGATATGATGACCCTCTCGCTTGTCAATATCGGCGCGCGGGTTGTCGAGCGGATCGAGCTGGCAGCGCTGGAGAGAGAGCGTGGCCTACAAAATGGCTCGGGCAACCAGGCAGCGGTTCAGGAGCTGGGCAAGCTCAAAGGAGCCAATGTCGCTGTGATGGGCAAGATCACCGAGTTTGGGGTCTTTGAGAAGAACGCATCGGTGGCGCAGAACGCGGTCAACCAGGTAACCAGTCAGATCGGCGGCCTTCTCAGTAAGAAGAAGAAAAAAAGCACCGATGAGAAAAAGGCCTACGAGCTCCGGGTGAGCATGGATGTTCGGCTGGTCAATGTCGAGACAGGCGATATCCTCGCGGCCGCCTCGGCCACGATCACGGAGAACCAGGCCGACGATAGCATGGAGAGTCTCTTTGGCAAGTCGTTTGCGCAGAAAAACTCTCTGGCAGGCGCGGCGGTGGCGGCATCGGGTCTGGGGAACAGCACGACCAAGGCCGATGACTGGAACGAGTCAGCAGCAGGACATGCAGCGCGAAAAGCGGTCGGTCAGCTCGCCCGCTCGATCTTTGGCAAGATTCCCCTAGCCCCTGAGGGAGAGATCGAAGATTCCATTACGATCAAGCTCAGTGTCGAGGGCCTAGCGAGCTTCAAAGAGGCCGACACTCTAGTAAAGTCCATCGCCAAGCTTAAAGATATCTCTGAGGTCGAGACCGTCGACTTCACCCCCGAGCGCACGGAGATCGTGATTAAAGGCGCTCCCAAGGCCATCAAAGGGCTCGCGGCCAACCTACAAGACGATAGCGCGGTCATGAGCCTGGGTCTCAAGATCACACGCGTGACCAAAGAGGTCATCACCCTCAAAAAATAATCCCCTCTCAAGAAAAGACACAACAAGGAGCAGTATCTCAAGATGAAACGTTTTCTTCCCCAAGACTCAAGAGTGAACTTAATTCAGAAGTCAAACTCCCTCTCCCCCGTCGTCCTGCGCCCCGAGCGCTACCTGGAGATCCTACGATCGGACTCTCTCACGCAGCTCCAAGAGCGCGGCATTAGCAATCGCTTGCAGAGCCTGAAGCAAGGCTTTGACCAGAACCGCCCCGCCTTAGACAAAGCCCGTCAAGCTGTCAAGTTCGATGAAAATGCCCTCCGCGCCGATACAGAGCGCTTGCAGGCCATCAGGGACCCCGCAGCGCTCCAAGCGGCGACCGCCCAGTTTCTCCAGCGCTGGAGTTCGACCATTGAGTCGCTCCGCAGTGCAACGGGGCTAACAGGCAACGAGGCAGCCGGAGGAGCGGCGTTTGCAGGGATGCGGCTCAAGAATGGTGTCCTTCAGGGAGACTCTAGCTCTGTCGAGGGGTCATCGTCTCAGGTCACCTACAAGCCCCTCTCAGCGCCGGGCCGAACCTCAGGAATCGGTAAGGTTCTTAAGATTCTTGGCGATAAGCCAAAACCAGCGGGTCCTCAGCAGCTCTCCTTTAAAGCTCCCTTTACAGGAGCGGGCGTGAGTGGCGGCGATGGCGATAAGAGGGCGGCCACTGCGGCAGATGGGAAGCTCTCCGCATTCAGTATTTTGGTGTGGGTTGGCTCCGAGCAGATACGTAGCTTCATTACTCAGAGCCTTGCTGTTCCTGCCGGGGTGAGCCGGGTGAGTGTGGCAGCCAACCTGTCCGCTGTCTCTTGGTGGCAGGGTGTTGTCATTGTCCTAGGCTACGGAAACACGGAGTCGATTGTAAACCTTCGCGTCATGGATGGCTCTCGTGTGGTTGCCAGTGATCGCATCAGCCTCAAGCGCATTAGTATCCCGGTCGCAGGGGGATCCTCAGAGTCAGGAAGCGGCCCGGTCTCCCTGCGGTGTGAGTTTAATCGAGACCGCCCTGGGGATATATCCAACTATACGCTTATAGCGGAGGTAGAGAACTGGGCAGGCCTGGGAAGTATCTTGGGGACAATTGCAAGCTGCTCCACGATTGCCACGGTGGGTTCGTTCGATGCGGTGCTCTACTCCTAGGCGCTAGATTGAGGGCAGGAGGGGCGCGGTACCGTCGGGGGGCAGTGCGCAGGGCTCTTGTGCGAGGGCGAAGGCTTGCTCAAAAGTAAGCAAGCGCCCTTGTGTAAGAGCCTTTGCCAGAATCTCGAGGCTCTCTTGCTGGAGACAAGCCAGATCGCGGTCATAGACCCGCTGTTCCAAAGCATTGGGCAGAAGCTGGACACTCTCACGGACAGCGAAGATGTAGCCATAGAGCTTTCCGCCACGCTCTGTCTGTCCCATATCCGCCATCAGAGACGCCACCGCTCCCAAAAGATAGACCCCTACCATCGGCAGTGTCGTCGTGCCCTTGCGGAAGTGAAGCATCTGTAACATCGCCCTATGCGCCAGCTGCCAGCGCGAGAGATGGCGACAGGCCTGCATCAGGTCGTGCCAGGCGTTGTAGGCATCGCTGGGGGCACCTAGGCGAGGCGCGAGCACCGCCAGCCGATCAGCGAGCTCTTGCAACGTTGCCACGTCCGGCACAAGCTGGGCACGCTGGGCACGGATCTGCATGTTCAGAGCAAGCACCTCCATGTGCGTGCTCTCCAGCAGCGCCGCCGTTTCCTGAAGCTGCTCCAAGATCGGCGCTGCCGCCTCAAAGCGCTGGTAGACCAGGTGAATCCCCACCAAGCCAAAGAGCGCCTCCATGACCTTTGCACAGTCCCCTTCTTCCTCGAACAGAGCAATGGCCTGAGCCAGAATCGCAATCTTTTTTTCATGGTCGCGATTATGGTTAAGAAAGCGCTCCCCTTGAAGCAGTGCCTGACCGTAGTGCCAGCGCCAGCGGGTATCGTCCTGGATCTCTTTGAGAATCGGGGCAATACTGCTCTGGTAGCTCTCGTAGGAGTCCGAGGTCACTTCTGCCTTAAGATAGAGTGTGGCCTCGATAGCAACTCCCCGATCGTCGGAGTGTGAAGCGGTCGTCAGAAGCTCCAGTGCACGCTCCCGCTGTCCTGCGCGTAGCAAGAGCATGCCCAAGGTGAGGAGAGCGGCGAAGTGGGTTTCGGAAGTATCCGCGACCTCGGCAAGAGCCTGCTCAGTCAGGCGTACTCCCTCATGGAGAAACTCCCGCCGAATCCAGTAGCTGCCCAGTGCGCTAACAAGCCGTAGCTTCTGGGAGGAGCTAAGAGTGGTAAAGGCCGTATAAAAGTTGGCTTGCTCGGCATCCAGGCGCTTGAACCAGAGGTGCTGCTCCCTGCGGCGTAGCTCAGGAGCGATGCGTTCGGCCAGAGCGAGAAACCAGAGACCATGACGCTGCTGAACCATCACTGCCTCGCCACTCTGCGCGAGACGCTCCGCGGCCCACTGACGAATGGGCTCTAAGGAGCGGTAGCGCGTCGTGCCATCGGGCAGGATGCGCACTTGCAACAAAGACTTCTCCACCAGCGCTGCCAGATCCATGCGCGATGCCCCGCAGACCTCCAGGATCGCCTCACGGGTGCCACCACCGGAAAAGACCGAGAGCCGCCGCAGTAGCTGCTGCTGTGTGGGGGTAAGAAGCGCCTCACTCCAGGCCAGTGTCGCTTCCAGAGAGCGGTGACGGAGCGGCAGAGAAGTGCTCGCCTGCTCGCTGAGCCCGAGTCCCTGGCTGAGATCCTGGGCAATCTCCTGAAGCGAGAGGGTTCGGCACTGAGAGGCAGCCAGCTCCAGTGCGATCGGCAACCCCTCAAGCTTAGCACAGATCTGCGTGAGGGCCTCAGGATCCTCCGGTAGATCCGGGCGAATGGCGCGGATGGAGACTTGCAGAAAGCGCATCGCGGTCTCTATCGCAAGCGGCTCAAGAACCAGCGTGTGCTCCCCCGTTAAGCGCAGAGGCTCGCGGCTTGTGACAATCAGCTTGAGGCGGGGAGCGGCACGTAGCAGTCGCAGAGCCACCGAGGCCGTTTGTGCCAGAACGTGCTCCGCGTTATCCAGGATCAGCAGTAGCGGACGGCTCGCCAGCAGGCGGAGCAAGCTCTCCTCCGAGCCTTCTTGCCCCGCGACGGCGAAGGCAAGCGCTTCTCCAATTTTCTGGAAGACCAGCGCTTCATCACAGCCGGGTGCAAGCGCGGCCAGCTCCACAAACGCCGCTTCCCGCTTTCCTCCCGAGACCACCGTGGACGCCAAACGCGTCTTGCCAATCCCCCCCGGCCCCAGAAGTGTCACGAGCCGTGTCCCCGGTTCCGCCAGCAGAGTGCTCAGGCGCTCTAGCTCATCCTCACGCCCGTGAAACTCCGAAAGATAGATCGGGAGCGATGTGGGGATCGTCGGTGGGGGAATTCCTTCGTGGGGGAGCGCCATAAAGAGCGCCTTGAGCCGCTCGCGCTCGGTCAGAACGGCTTCTTCGAAGAAACCTGGCAGGAGCTCACCGCGCCAGAGGCTCCGCGCCCGTGCAAGATCTCCCATCTGTGCCGCAACCTCAAATGCAGTGACATCTGTCGTGATGCCGTCACAAAGCCAGAGGGCCTGGGTATCGGAGAGTAGCAGCTCCAGAGATTCGAAAGACTGCCGCAAGTAGAGCAGTGTCTGTCGCAAGTTGCGCCGCCCCGTCTCGGTGTCGGCATCGGGCCAGAGCTGTGCGGCCAGCTCCTCACGGGAGTGTTTTTGCCTCGGACTGAGTGCCAGCAAGGCAAAGAGCGCCGCCACTTTCCGCCGAGGAAAGCTGTCAAAGACGCGGTCTTCCGCCTCAACCCGAAGTCCCCCGAGCAGCCTGATCTGAATCATTTTGGAAAATTATAGCAAAAATAACGCTTAGATGATACACCGATGACGCTGCGTCTACGCAGGGCTGAGATACTAGCACTGAAAGGAAAAACTTCAATGAGTACACTTGCCCTCCCCTGGATTCAGGATGAGCCTAGTTTAGCCGATGTGAATCTGTCTAATGATGCCTATGCCAAGCTTGTCGAGGACTTGCTGAAAGTCGCCACCGATGCCGCCGA
>JAPLCP010000063.1 GCA_026392155.1 Armatimonadota bacterium
CTGCCGGAGCAGCTTGATCGTCTCGATCTCTTCGTCGGGCTCTAAAACCCCCGCCTTGAGCTTCACGGAGCCAAAGCCATAGTCGGCGATCAGCTGCTGAACTTGTGTGACCAAGCCCCCGGGCGTGAGCGCCTCGCCATACTTGGACTCGCCCCAGGCATGCTTGTAGAAAGCGTAGGCAGAGAACGGGACTTCGTCGCGGACTTTCCCCCCGAGGAGCGCATGCACCGGCAGGCCAACTGTCTTTCCGATCAGGTCCAGGCTTGCCACTTCCAGCGCCGCCAGTGCCATGCGATACTCACCCTGGCCCCGCAGATCCATCAGCGAGACAAAGAGCCGTGTCGCATCTTGGCCGATCACCCGCCCGCGCAGGCTTTCGAGGGCTTTGGCGGGTCCCTCGCCGCCATGAGTCTCCGCAATCCCAATCACTCCCTCAACGCTCTCAAGCTCGATCACGGTTCGGAGCGCCAGCGGGGCATGCAGGCCAAACGACGAGCGCAGCGGCGGGTCGGAGATGGCGATAGAGTGGATACGAAAGTCTCGGATTTTCATAGGCATAGTGTACAGAAATAAATAGTATCAAATTAACCTTCACATCCGCAAAATAATCGTCGTATAATAACCCTATGAAGTTGTCGCTCTTTGCTTCTGTTATTCCCGTTCTGGGATTGATGGGCCTTGCCCTCGCTCAGACCCAGCCTAGCTCCACCAAGCTTTCACCCGCCCAGTCGGCACATTTTGAGGCAAAAATCCGTCCTCTGCTGCTCGCAAAGTGTGGGATCTGCCATGGTGGCTCAGCCCCACAGTCAGGGCTGGATCTGACCAAGCCTTTCTCAGCAGCAACGGCTCACGATGCGCTCAAGCGCATGCGTGCCGAAGGTGGACTGCCCGTCATGCCACCCAAAGGCAAGCTGAGCGACACGGAGATTGCCAGTGTGGAGCAGTGGGTCAAAGAGGGCGCGGGCTGGCCTCTCGCCGCCCCTGTGGCTCCCAAAAAGAACGAGCTGCACTGGTCGTTTATTGCGCCCAAGCGGCCCTTGGAGCCCCCCGTAGATCGTAGTGGCATTGATGCTTTTGTGCTGGGCTCGCTGGCAAAGGCGGGGATCGTGCCGGGGCCAAAGGCAGACAAGCGAACCCTGCTGCGACGCGCGAGCTTTGACTTAATTGGCCTGCCACCAACACCCGCCGAGATGGCTGCGTTTCTGGCGGATGCCTCGCCGAACGCCTTTGCCAAGCAAGTGGATCGCTTACTGGCTTCCAAACATTTTGGGGAGCGCTGGGGACGACACTGGCTGGATGTGGCGCGCTACGCGGACTCTAACGGCCTGGATGAGAACACCGCGCATGCCAATGCCTGGCGCTACCGCGACTGGGTGGTCGGGGCGATCAACCGCGACCTGCCCTACGATGCCTTTATCCGCGAGCAGCTTGCGGGCGATCTGATGGCCACAGGTAACGAAGAGGAAGATGCCGCACGCCTCACCGCGACGGGGTTCCTGGTGCTCGGCCCTAAGGTCTTGGCAGAGCCCGACAAAGCCAAGATGGTGATGGATATCGTGGATGAGCAGATCGAGGTGGTGAGCAAGTCCGTGATGGGCCTCACCGTGGCCTGTGCCCGCTGCCATGACCACAAGTTCGACCCCGTCTCCACCAAAGATTACTACGCCATGGCGGGGATTTTCAAGTCCACACGGACAATGGAGACCACCAACACCGTGGCCCGCTGGTACGAGCGTCCCCTCTCTAGCCCCACTCTCAAAGCCGAGCTGGCTTCTTACGAAAAGAACATTGGCCCGACAAAGCAGGCGGTGGACGAAGCCAAGAAGCAGCTTGATAGTGCGCTGAATGGCAGTGGTAAGGGGCTCTTTGCCGATGCCTCAGCCTACGTGCGCGGCGAGCACCTCGCCAAGGAGCGCTACGGCCCCAAAAGCATCAACTCCGACGGCTCCCCGAGCGTGGCGGAGTGGGATTTTACGGTCCCGACCGCCGGGCGCTACAAGATCTACCTGCGCTACGCCGCCGAGGAAGCGCGCCCGGTGGTCCTGACCGTGGCGGGGAAAAATGTCGGCAAGAAGATCGCAGCCGGCGTGACGGGTGGCTGGAACGACGAAGACCAGCGCTGGGAGCAAGCAGGAGTGCAGCTACTGGAGGCAGGGGTATGCACCGTGCGTATCGAGCGCAACGGAGCCATTCCCCACTTTTCCCGTATCGCCTTGATTCCGGCCAACGCAAACGCCGCTGGCCCTGATCTGGCACAAGCGGAGAAGGCGCTCAAGACGGCTCAGGACTCGCTCAAGGCTCTTGAGGCCAAGAAGCCCACTCCGCCGAGTGTGATGTGTGTCACCGAGGCGACTAAGGCGGAAGACGTGAAAGTCCATATCCGGGGCGATACGCAAAACCTCGGCGATGTGGTTGAGCGTGGCTTTCCTGGCGTCCTCTGCGGCGGCAAGCGTCTGCCTTTAGAGGACACCAAGTCCAGTGGTCGTAAAGAGCTGGCTCTCTGGATGACACGGCCCGATCACCCGCTGACCGCGCGTGTGGCAGTCAACCGAGTCTGGCAGCACCTGTTTGGTGAAGGACTCGTCGGAACTGCAGATAACTGGGGGATTCGCGGCGACAAGCCCAGCAATCCCGCGCTGCTAGACTATCTTGCGACCTCGTTTGTCACGGATGATAGCTGGAGCCTCAAGAAGCTCATCCGCCGCGTCGTCCTCACGGATACCTACCAGCGCACCAGCCGCTACTCCGATCCCGTCGGGCAGAAAAAGGACATCGAGAACAAGCTCCTCTGGCGACAGAACCGGCGGCGCTTGGATGCCGAGCCGCTTCGTGACAGCCTGCTCTATGTGGCGGGGACAATGGACCCCACCATGGGCGGTTCGCTCCTGGGAAGCAAGAACTACGACTATGTCACCAACGACCAGTCGGCCAACAAAGCCCAGTACGATGCCCCGCGCCGCGCGATCTACCTCCCCGTAATCCGCAACGCTGTCTACGACTTTTTCGGGACATTTGACTTCGGCGATCCGAGCATGGTCAATGCCAAGCGCACGGCCACCACGGTCTCCCCACAGGCGCTTTACCTGCTCAATAGCCCGCTCGTGATGGCGCAGGCACAAGCGTTCGAGAAGTCACTCACTGGCGACGATGACGCAAAGATACGCGCCGCCTACCAGCGTGCGTTCCAGCGTCTCCCCCTGCCCGGCGAGCTCATCACTGCCAAGCGCTTCCTGGCCCGTGCCTCACAAGTAGTGCCCGTTGAGCGTGCCTGGGCCGCCTGGTGCCAGACGCTTCTCGCCGCCAACGAGTTTTTGTACGTGGAGTGACAAGCGACCGGGGCAGGTTGTACGTTAGTCGTTTCGGAGGAGGTACCTGGATAGACTCAGGTACCTTCTCTTGTTTTTGCCGATGTCATTTATTTATCTTGAAGCATCAGGGCCGAGAGTCGTTACGCGTCCACCAGCGCTCAGAGCGCTCTGGCTGTGGAGTAATAGTGGTAATGGCTCCATGTTGCGTCTGGCGTAGTCGTCGGAATGCACCATGTGCGGCAAGGCCTAGGAGTATGCCTGCAACTAAACAGAGAGGGGAAAGGAACCAAGGGGCTCCCTTCGTGATCGCGCCCAGCGTTAACAGTGCCGCGACAAGAGCAATCACACTAAAAGCAGTCGTGAAAATCGCTGCAAAAGCCCAGACGAAGATGATCGGCGTCATTGGCTTCGTCGTAACCAGAACCGTCTCCCCGCGCCAAACTCGCCACGTGTTGCGAACCGCCCCGAGTGTCTGAGCAAGATACATCGCAAATAAGACACCATTCATCAGTGCCATAGACCAGCGATTCGTCCCCGAGAGTAGCAAAAAGCCCCACAGTGAAGCCATGCAGACTGGAAAAATGATACTCAGACATGCCTCTTTGCGAGTCAGCGTATGCTGTAGCATCCGTTCTTCTTGTTGCACTTGCTGCATGGAGGTATTTTACCCGCACGCCGGGAATGTGGCGGTATGATCTTCGAGGATTTATTTCCACTGGGCTACGGCGCGGGCAGTTTGGGGACAGTGCTCACGGGCGAGGCGGCAACGCGCCATGTGGCGATTTACTTAGGGGCGGGTGGGAATGTCTTTGACACAGCGCATGTCTATGCCTGCTGGACTCCCGGCGGTGTGGGGGCAAGCGAGCGGGAACTGGGGCGCGTCTTGAAGCAGCTCGGGGTATTAGAGAGCGCGTTTATCGTCACCAAGGGCGGTCACCCTGCGTTTGGGATGGAGTACCCGCGCCCGAAGCACTTTCTCGCCCCGGAAGTCATTCAGCAAGATATTACGGAGAGTATCGAGCGGCTTGGGGTGGAGCGCATCCCGCTCTACTTGCTCCACCGTGACGATGGCAAGACGCCTGTCGGGGAGATTCTGGAGCCTCTCCAAGACCCAAGACTGGGTGCGATTGGCGTGAGCAACTGGTCGGTGGAGCGAATAACGGAGGCCAACACCGTCGCACGGGAGCGAGGCTGGCGTGGTTTTGCCACGAACCAGATTCAGGGGAGCCTCGCCACCCCGACCTGGGCGACTACCGACGATCCCACCACGCGCGCTCTTACGCAAGCAGAGCTAGACTTCGGTCTGCCCCTGATGTTCTACTCCGCGACGGCAGGTGGCTACTTTGCCGGAAAGACAAGTAAGCCCTACGACACGCCAAAGAACGCGGCAAGACGCGAGCGGGCGGAGCAGCTCGCGGAAAAATACGGCGCGACGCCCACGCAGATCGCGCTTGCCTGGCTCCGTAGCCTGCCAATCCCGACGCTCCCACTGTTTGGAACCACGCAGGAAGCGCACTTGAAAGAAGTCTTGGGCGCGGCGGCGCTGACACTCACGGCAGAGGATGCAGAGTGGCTTGTTGCATATCCGTAGCTTTTTTTGTATACTTTTTTTGCAGACAAAAGGAAACACAATGGCGACTCTTCGAACCTCGGACACAACCCATAAAAATCTGAAAGAGCTCTCAATTCTAACAGGCTTACCCATGCAGACGGTTTTGGATCAGGCGATCTCTGCGTACCAGAAGGATATTTTTCTGGAAAAACTCAATGAAGATTTTGCAGCCCTACGTGCCAATCCCAAAGCCTGGCAAGAGGAGCAAGGGGAACGCGAACTCTGGGAGCAATCTCTGTCAGATGGATTGATCTCCCCGGAGTGGTCCGATGCCGGATAGCCTTTCTGCACCTCTGCGAGGTGAAATCTGGCTGCTAGACTTCGATCCCACACGTGGACATGAACAAGCGGGAACACGCCCCGCACTGGTTCTCTCGGTGAATCGCTTCAACTCTGGCCCAGCAAACCTGATAATCGTGTGTCCTCTCAGTAGCAAGAACCGTAGCATTCGCTCTCATGTGGAAGTTGAGCCACCCGAGGGCGGGCTTGCCACGACCAGCTACATCCTGACGGAGCACATCCGGTCGGTCTCGCGAGATCGCCTAACTCGACGGCTGGGCGTGCTCACCGCTGAGCGCCTAGAGGAAGTCGAGGTGCGCCTGCGTATTCTCACGGGGCTGTGAGCGACTTACTGCAGACGATACCAGCGCACCAGTTTAACGGGTGTGCTGAACCAGGTGTCTTTTTCCTGAGGGGCTGTCTTGCTGACGACGGCAAACTGGCCTTTAGGATCGGCGTTGATCCAGGTATTTTCGCCAAGATACGCCAGAATGTGCTGTCCACTCTCGGTGACGGCCAGGTCGCCGGGGTGGAGTTTGGTGTAGTCGGTCGTGTTGAGCTGCTGGTTTTCTTTAAAGACATAGGTGCGCCCGTTGTAGCCGCGCCCGATCTCCAGTGCAGACGCATCGTACCACCAGAGAGCGGCAGCGGTGCGGAGCAGGCTCAGGTCTTTGGTCTTCCAGCCCTCTGAGAGGCACGCATCTATCATTCCACAGCGGATCAGCCCGGAGCAGTCCATGCCCCACTTGCTCTCGCCCCCCCAGACATAGCGGACACCCTCGTAGCGCTTTAGAGACTCTGTGTAGACGCTCTGGAGGCGCTCAGGCTGCGGCGCACGATAGGGCATCATCGCGAGGCCAATCGCTCCGGCCAGCGGCAGTAAAAAGACGATTCGGCCCACAATCGAGCCCCAGAAGAGGAGCAGGCCGCCGCCCCAAGCCAAAAAGACACTCGCGACGAGCAGCTTCCGGGTGCCCCCCGACGATACCGGGAGCAGGGCCAGCACGACTGCGAGGAGCACCACAGCTCCCCACACCATCAGCTTAATCCGTCGTCGTTGCCGTCTTGTTGCCATGCTTTCTTACTTCTCCTCGATACTTGCCAGCCGCCGCCTCAGACCACGCTTCCAGACCGCCGCGAGCTCTGGGATTTCCAGGGCACGCTCCATCAGCGCCCTGTCCACCTCTTTTCCAAGAAGCGCTTGGTTGGCCTCGTCCACTGTGAAGCCATGTGCAGGACGACTCTCCAGAGCCAACATCGCCCCCGCCTCGACAGTTCCCGGGGTGAGCACTCTTAGATACCAGCCCGACTTGCCCGTCGCCATCACCGCCTTCAAGAAGCCCTTGATTCCCAGCTTGCGCTCCTGCTTGCTGCACGGGAAGCGAGGCTGCGAGACTTGCACCCGCGCCGTTCCAACCGTGTAGATGTCTCCAATGCAGACCACGGTCTCAGCATCGCCCGTCAGAGTCCAGTTCTCCCCCACCGCGCCGGGGCCAAGAACCATACCGTAGACAGCGCTCCAGTGCTCAAAGTGCGCCAGCGGGTGCACACAGACCGCTTGATCTTTCGAGCCATGGTGCTTCGTGTCGGCCACTTTATCACCCTCAAGCCCACGCAATCCCAGCGTCACCGGCCCAGAGACCGCAGTGCGATAGATTGCCGTGCGCCACTCGCCTTTGGCATCGGTGTGTGTCTGTGGCTGACCAATCAAGAGCGTGTGGATTGTCTGGCTCATGTGCCCAATACTACCATAAATTACTGGCTAGACCCTCTGCACGGCCACCGCAAACGGTAGGTTTTCATACCGCGCCTGGGTCGTCACCAGCTCAAAGCGCACGTCGCTGGCATAGCCTTGAAAGGCGGCATGGACACGTCGGCTATCGTCTTTTGTGTAGAAAGGGTGCTTGAGAGTCACGCTCCCCGAGAGCTGAACCACACCCCGAGGGAGCTTTTTGGCGCTCCACTCCAGCGCCTCAATCACGTTCTGAGCCAGATTATTGTTCTCGGTGGGGGGATAAAAGTAAGTGACCAGCCGCTCGGCCACACCGCGATCCCCCTCCCAAAGCGCTTGTAGCTCCGCTGCCGCAAAAACGGGCCAGTCTTCCCCCGGCAAGGCACTCCAGTTTCCTCCCCCACCCGTCACGATCCCAAGCGAGCCATCGGGCTTGTTCTCAAGATACCGGGCGAGGACATGGAGCCGACGTTCATTTTTTGATACGGCGGGTAGTGGGGGTGGCTGGGGGGAGATAAGCGGCTTGCCAGAGAGGATTTTCAGCTCCTGTGCGCCTCGCTCGAGGATCTCCAAAATGCGCGAGGGACTGGCTTTTGCCACATGAATTGTGTCGAGGAGCGTGCCGTTAGGAGCCAGGAGGAAGCAGTGCACCGTTCCCACTGAGAGCTTCTTTGCATAGCCCTCTTGATGAATCCTCGTCAGTGCTGCCTGCTCTGCCCCCTTCACCAGATCGTTGGAGAGATACACGGGCACTGTCAGAGAGTTCAGCGCCGTCACCACGCGGGAGTCATTGAACGACACGGCCCGTGTCGCAAAAGCCCCCCCTCAGCAGCGGCCTCGCTGCATACGGCCATCCAGAGTAAAGAGAAACACCAGGCGCTTCTCTCTCTTTGCTAACATCAGCGCGTCTTGGAGGCTTGCCGCCCAGCCGATTTTCTCCCAAGTGCGCTCCTGAGCCGTGGGCTGCCAGGCTTTAACGGTCGTGGTTACTTGCTCCGGTGAGAGTTCCATAAGCACAGTATAACAAAAAGAGCGACAGGCATGCAGCCTATCGCTCTTTCATTTTCCACCTTCAGTAGAGGGATTCTTGCGCCGCTTCACGAGCGGCAGTACTTAGAGCCCTCAGCCAAAGGCGCGGGTCTGGGCGGTTTTCACCGGCTTGCCCGCGAGAACTGCGTCTAGCGCATCAGGGACGTAGTTGGGAGCACTCCCATACTTATCATAGGAACCGAAGTAGCGCAGCTTGCTGTCTTTATCAATCACCACGAAGGTCGGGGAGCAGTTTGCCCCGACGAGCTTGAGGAGAGCCTGGTCTTTCTTGTCGTCTAAGAGTGGGATGTTCAGGTTCTTGGCCTGAAGATCGGAGAGCATCATGTCATCGGTCTCGCCGGTGCTGCTGTGGATTCCCACCACCTCAACGCCCTTGGCCTTGTAGTTCTTGATGATCTCGCCCATCTTGCCGTAGTACTTCCAGGTGGTGCCGCAGTTCTTCTGCATGAAGATCCCTACAACCACTTTCTTTCCCTTGAAACTGGCAATGTCCAGCGGTTTATCGGTGGTAATGTTTCGTAGAACGGGGGCCTTGACGACCTCTCCGATCTTGAGCGGGCCGCGCTTGGCGGAGGCAGTGATCACGAGGACGAGCGCCCCCGTTAGCCCCAAAGCGAGCCCGAAAGTTGCATTTCGGTTCATAACGATTCGTAAACTCCCTGAAGTGGATATGAGTGGCGCACCTATTGCGCCACTGCAGTATACATCGGCAAAAGCGGGGAGTTCCCTAAGTCCACTCTTCAGAAAGTTGCAGGAAGCGTAAAATCTGGTAGAATACGGGCGCGACATCGAAACAGGAGCACAAATCCCATGATCAGGAGAGTTGGCTGAGTGGTCGAAAGCGACGGTTTGCTAAACCGTTGTAGGCTTAACCCCTACCCCGGGTTCGAATCCCGGACTCTCCGTGCGGGTTTGCTTCTGTTCGGTGTCTTTGCATTTCTCACGGTTTCTTCGTCCGTGCAAGCTCAGGAGCCGACCAGTAGCTCCCCCACGGCTCAGTATCTCTCGCAGCGCCGCGCTGCACCTCTGATCTGGGGCCTGACCCTAGAGAAGCTTCGCCTCACTCCTGGAGCCTACAAAGGCAAGGCCGTCGAGATCGAGGGCACGGTTGTCGGAATCTCCCCCTCCAACGATGGCGGCGGGTTGATTATCCTCAAAACCGTCGGGATCAGTAGCCATACCCTCAGGATGCCTCTCCTGCCACGCTGGCTCCAGACGGGGGCGGAAGTGCGCGCCCTCTGCACGATCGTCCAAGGCAACGACGACGACTCCACCGTGATCGGTCTACCAGAGATGGAGCTGATTGCCGTCGCGTCGGCACTGGACATTCGCTCGCTGGAGGCACGCTGGAAAGAAGAGCAAGCACAGCTCGCGGCGCAGCGTGCGGTGGCAGAGCAGGAGCGCCAGAAGCAAGCCAAGGCCGCGATTCAGGCGGCGCCCCCGCCGCGTGCCACGCTCTCATCACGCGCCACGCTTTCGTCGCGGAGCATGCCGATAAAGTCCACCACCTCTAAAAAGCAGATCGTGATCGGCCCCGCACGCTACGAGGACCTCTCCGCAGGTGCCCGTGCTGTCTTTCCGATCTACCGTGACTTCATCCGAAACCACAATAAGCGCCTGAGTGAAAACGAGGCCAATCAGATCACCTACGCCATCTTGTCCTACTCGGAGCAGATGGACATGGAGCCGCGCCTGATCGTCGCCACGGTGATCGCAGAGTCGGACTTTAAGGTTTTGGACCGCTCTCGTGCGGGAGCGATGGGGCTGATTCAGCTCATGCCCGACGAAGTGGCGCGCCTCAAGCTTACCAACCCCTACGATCCGATCCAGAACATTGCGGCGGGGATATTTCTCCTCAAAGAGCGCCTGAACAAGTACAGTGGGTCGTCTAACTTCGCCGATGCCACCGATCAGCAGATTATCCTCACTCTTGCCTCCTACAATGCGGGCGAGGGTGCCGTCAAAAAACACGGCGGCGTCCCTCCCTACAAAGAGACCCAAGGTTATGTCAAAAAGATCATGCGCCTCTACAAAGAGCTTCGCGGAGTGAAATAAGCAATGATGGCCTGGGTTCATGCTGCTGTCGGGGCTGCACTGGGAAGGCTGATCGGGCACCCCACAAAAGCATTTGGTGCGGGAGTCGCGTCGCATGCGATCTGTGATCTGATCCCCCACCGTGATCTCAAGCCAATCCAAGAAGCGCCGCTTTTGGCACTGGCATTGGGCTTGATTGTCTGGCGCAAGGGGCTGACTTCACCTGAGACCCTGGGAGCCATCGGAGCCGTCTCGCCTGACACGGAGAATATCGCCATGCATCTTGGTGTGATCCCGAAGAAAGCCATGATCTTCCCCACGCACCAAGGGCCGCACACACACGGGCGCACGGTCAAGAGCATCGCCCCTCAAGTCGCGCTCGCCGCCGTGTGTCTTGTCGTCGCACTGTGGCCCCGGCGAGAGACATAGCATCCCCAAACAGAGAGATATAGCATCCCCAAACAGACGGTATAATTTCCTCATGAGCGCCACCAAAGACCCACGAACTTGGCACTGGACTCGCGAGACCTACCACCACGCCGTGGAGATGGGACTCTTCGGCGAAACCCCACGCCTTGAGCTTATCCGAGGAGAGATCTATCTCAAGATGCCCATGAATCGTCCCCATGCTACCGCAGTCTCAAAAACTGAAAAAGTAATCGTGAGTGCCTTTGGTGATGGCTACTATATTTTATCTCAGCTTCCGATTGGGCTCTCGACCGATGGTGAGCCAGAACCCGATCTTGCTGTCGTCGCGGGTGAGCCTGATGATTATCCAGAACATCCCACAGAGCAAGATGTGCTTCTGGTAATGGAAATCTCCGATTCGACACTCGCCTTTGACCAAGGGCTCAAGTCTGAAGTCTACGCCGAGGCGGGGATTGCGGAGTACTGGATTCTGGACATCAACGCCCGGACGCTGGAAGTGCGTCGGGAGCCGCATGGAAAGACCTACCGCAGCACGCACCTCTACGACGACACCCAGAGCGCTTCGCCGCTCGCAAAGCCTGGTGCACCAATCTCTGTGGCAGCCTTGTTGCCGAAGTAGACGAACCAGGTTATACTCCTCGCAGGACAATTATGGCAAAAGTCATTCTTCGGAATTTAAACAAGACCTTCGTGGACGCACAGTCTAAGAAGGAAGTCAATGCCGTCAAGGATCTCAATCTGGAGATTCAAGACGGAGAGTTTATGGTGCTCGTCGGCCCCTCAGGCTGTGGCAAGACCACGACCATGCGCATGGTCGCCGGGCTTGAAGAAGTCACCAGTGGCGAGATTCTTATCGGGGAGCGCGTGGTCAACGACGTTCCGCCGCGAGATCGCAATATCGCCATGGTCTTCCAGAACTACGCCCTCTATCCGCACATGAGTGTCTACGACAACATGGCTTTCGGACTGCGCCTGCGCATGCTTCCCCCGATCTGGCAGAAGTTCTCGCCGCAGTATAAAGAGATTGAGGCCAGCATCGATGCCAAGATCCAGGCGGCGGCGAAAAAACTCGATATCACCGACTACTTAGATCGCAAGCCCAAGGCTCTCTCAGGCGGTCAGCGCCAGCGTGTCGCGCTAGGCCGCGCCATTGTCCGCGACCCCGAAGTCTTTCTCATGGACGAGCCGCTCTCCAACCTGGATGCCAAGCTCCGCGTTCAGACCCGCTTCGAGCTGATTAATTTACACCGCGAGCTCAAAGTCACCACGATCTATGTCACCCACGACCAGGTCGAGGCCATGACCATGGGCCAGCGCATCGCCGTGATGGAAGGTGGCTTGCTCCAGCAGTGTGACACCCCGCAGAATATCTACCGCCACCCTGCCAATATGTTTGTTGCGGGCTTTATCGGCATGCCCCCGATG
Source organism: Armatimonadota bacterium (assembly GCA_026392155.1). Taxonomy (GTDB): domain Bacteria; phylum Armatimonadota; class Armatimonadia; order Armatimonadales; family Armatimonadaceae; genus Armatimonas. The sequence continues at coordinate 11,870 of JAPLCP010000063.1, forward strand.
AACTTCGTGAAGGGAGCCACCGTGAAGATGGAGAACAACCACCCGGTCATTGACTGTGGCGGATTCTCCGTGGCCATGAGCTCAGAGCGAGCCAATGCCCTTGCGCCCTATGTGGGAAAAGAAGTGGTCTTTGGTGTTCGCCCTGAGCACCTCAACGACAAGGCACTCACCTCCGGGACAGCCGCCAATGTCGTCCGTGCGCAGGTAGAAGTTATCGAGCAGATGGGCGCGACCTCGAATCTCTATATCTCCCTCGGTGGCCACGCGCTGGTCTCCGTTGTAGATGCTAGCACCAACGCCAAAGAGAACGCTCCCCTGGACATCGTCATTGATGCCGACCACTGCCATGTCTTCGACAAAGACACCGAACAAGCGATCTTCTGAGGCCCTCGCCTTAGCGCTGCTTCCCTGGCCCGCCGTCGCGGCGGGCCTTTTTCTCTTTCACTCCGCGCTTCTGGCGTTTCTCCTCTACGCCTGCGTCTGCTTATGGGGAACCTGGCGACTTGGTGGCTTCGCGTGTTCGCTCAAGCCCAAGTGGCCCCTCAGAGTCCATCTCGGCGTCGCGCTTGCCAGCAATATAGTGCTTGTGGGGCTCTACCAGCTCTTGGGGAAGTGGCTCCTGCCCACCGAGCTGCTCAATGAGCGCCTAGCGACAGTTGGAATCACTCCCGCCAGCTTTGGGTGGCTCTTTCCCTACTTTCTCATTGGTAACCCGCTCGTCGAGGAGCTTTTCTGGCGCGGGGTACTAGGCAAGCGTGGCCCCTTCTACACGGCGATCCTCTTCGGCGCGTGGCACAGTCTCCCGATTTTCCTGATTGCGCCGCTCTGGGTCGCACCGCTGGCCATACTGGGGATCATGGCGATTGGCTTTGCCCTCGGCGAGGTCGTGGAGCGCACCAAAACCTTAGGAGATGCCATTCTCCTCCACGCTCTTGCCGCCGACCTGCCGCTACTGATTATCTTATGGATCGCCCACCACTAACCCCAGAGAACTTCTTGCATCCCACCATCGAAGTTGCCCGCTGGCTTCTTGGGAAAGTGCTCATCACACCGATCGGGGCACTCAGCATTGTCGAGACCGAGGCCTACTGCGTAGACGATCCTGCTTGCCATGCATTTCGAGGCAAGAGCAAGGCAAATGCAGCCATGTTTGGCCCGCCCGGAACTGCCTATGTGCACATTAACTACGGCATTCACCACTGTCTCAATGTGGTCTGCCAGCCTGAGGATGTGCCTGAAGCGGTTCTGATTCGTGCTGTCGAACCCTGCCACAGCCAGCCAGGAGCCTGGAATGGCCCTGGAAAACTGACGAAATCACTTGGAATTGATAAAGCGACACATAACGGCATGACACTCTACGATTCTACAGGCGAGTTCTGGTTGGCCCGCGGCAGCGAAATCTCCCCTGAGGCAGTGACGCAGACAACGCGCATCGGGATCACAAAAGGGGCTGAGCTTCCCTGGCGTTTCTATATCACCACCTCACGGTTTGTGAGCCGCCGATGACTCCCCTCCTTGCCGCTGCGCTTGGTGCGCCTCTGGTGGGCTTTCTCGCCTGGCGCGTGCAGGCGCTCACGCCCTCGGGCGCGATTGCGGCGGCGTGCGTGGGCTTCTGCCACCTTGCGTTTGGGGGCTGGCTCGCTGCGGGGGCACTGCTTGCCTTCTTTGGCACCTCGACGGCACTCTCCAAGCTGGGCAAGCGCAAGAAAGAGAGTCTTGGGTTTGAGAAATCTGGCCAGCGCGATGCCTGGCAGGTGCTCGCCAACGGAGGAGTCACGGCTCTCTGCGCTGTGCTGGGACAGCCTGAGGCGATGCTGGGGGCACTGGCCGCCGCCAACGCGGATACATGGGCCACGGAGATCGGCTCGCTCTTCGGGGGCAAACCACGCCGCATCACCAACTTTGCCCTCGCGGAGCCCGGTGAGTCGGGGGCAATCTCGTTTTTAGGGACGCTGGCCGCGTTTGCGGGAGCGGCCCTGATTGGTGGCTTTGCCAATGCCGCATGGCTTGCTGTCACCCTGGGAGGATTTCTGGGGGCGCTCGCAGACTCGTTTCTCGGGGCGACGGTGCAGGCTCAGTGGTGGGATGAGCAGAAAAAGCGCTGGAGTGAAATTCCACAGGAAAATCCCGCGCGTGGGGTGAACTGGCTGCGCAATGATACCGTTAATATACTAGCAACAATTATCGGAGCTGTCACAGCCGCTCTGCTCCCACACGTTCTGGTACACTAGGGGAAGTTCACCATGAAAGTCATCACCGCACTAGCCGCTATTTTTATCGCCTTCACTGCCACTGCCGCCCATGCCATCACTGAGGAGCGCAAGGAGTACAAGTGGGAGTTCCCGGTTCAAGGCATCAGTGGGATCGCCATAAAGGGCGTGGTCGGAGCCATTCGCATTGACACGGATCGCAAGAACGAGATCCAGATCAAGGCGATACGGACAGTGCGTGCGAAAGATAAAAACACGGCGCAGCTCACCCTAAAAGACACCCCTCTCACCTGTAACAATGAAGGCGGAACCCTGGTGCTCGATGATGTCGTCCCGGATCACCTGCGGCGTGAGCGCTTTATCGAGGACTCTCCCGAGGTGGAAGTCGAGATTGAAGTCCATGTCCCTGCGGGCCTTCGGCTCTCCAGTAGCCTCATGGTCGGGCCTACCCAGATCTCTGGTGAGGCGGCGGCACTGACCATCAAGAGCGGCTTTGGGCTGGTCAAGCTGGATAGCATGAAGATCAAGGGCGGCTCGGTGATTGGGCTGGATACGGGCGATCTGGAGGTCACAGGTGCCTTCAACGACCTACAGGCGACCCTTAAAGTCGGCTCGGTGCGGGCGAACCTAGAGACCAATACTGCCAATCGAGTTGCCATCCAGACCCAGGTGGGCAGTATTCTCGCCCAGCTCAAGTCCGCGCCAAAGCAGAGCCTGAGCGCGTCGGCGAGTGTGGGTAGTGTCCAGCTCAAGGTACCCGGAAACACCAAAGGCGATGCCACGGTCAGCGCCCAGACGGGCAAGTTCCGCACCGACTTCAACCTCACCCGTCGCCCCCGCTCCGTCGGCGACACCGGCGGGCTTCTCACCGGCACTCTAGGGCGCGGCGGAACTGTACAGATCAAAGTCACCTCTGGAGTCGGCGATGCGATTCTGGAGAAGGGCTAAAAGCTCGGATCATGTGGCAGCGCTTCACCGAAGAGACGCGTCGTGTGGTTTTCTATGCCCAAGAGGAAGCAGTACAGCGCGGTGAAAGCTTTGTGGATACTGAACACCTGCTCTTAGGAGCTCTACGAGAGCCCCAAGGTGCACCAAATCATATTCTGGAGCGCCTTGGAGTCTCACCTGCCGATGTATGTATGGAGCTCACAAAACAGATGCATTTAGAGGCAAATCGTAGCGGCCCAGAGCTACAACTGGCGGATAAAGCCAAACGTGCCATTGACCTTGCCTTTATGGAAACCCGCCAGCTTCGTCACAATGATGTTAAACCCGAACATCTTATGTTGGGACTTCTTCGTGAGGAGAATGGTCTTGCAGGACAAGTACTCTCGCAGTTCAATGTAGGACTTGAGCAAGCTCGTCAGGAAGTCGTTCTTCAACAACAGGCAAAGCCATCGCTCAAGGCACACGATCTTTTCTTCCGAATGTTTTCACGTCCTGCCATGAAGGAGCCACCTTCTGAGCCCTGATTCTTTGGTAGCTATTCCCCGCTGGCGAAAAATTGCTTTGGCACTGTGCCTCTTTCTGATCACAGGTTCGTTTGGGTTCTTGCAGCCGTTTACATCGCCGTACTACTCCGCCTCGGGGCTGGACAAGACGCAGATCGGGCTGATCACGGGACTGGGGACGGCGATTGCGGTGCTGCTGCAGCCGCTCCTCGGAAAACTCTCCGACAAGCTCGATGCGCGGCGCCCCTTGATGCTGGCGGCGGGACTGCTGGCGGGAACGGCTTATTTGCTCTTTCGCTTCACGGGCAGCTTCTGGGGATTTCTGGCGCTGACCGCACTAGGGGGCTGTGGCCTTCAGTACTTAAATACGGTCGGTGGCGTGTTGGTCGGGCGGCTGGCGCGGGCAGGTGAAGGCGGGGCGGCGTATGCCAAGTACCGTGTCTGGGGAAGTGTCGGCTATATCTGTATCGGGGTCACGACCGGCTTTTTGCTCCCCGCACATCCGGGCATGAGCCACGCCGACCTTGCGCCGGTCTTCACCTACGGCCCCTTGCTCTTCTTTGTTATCGCCGCCGTCTCCCTCCTCGTCCCCGATGTGAAGCTCCCTTCGGGCTCCTCCGTCGGGCGGGTGACGGCGGGGCGAACGGCGATTCCCATTGGACTGAAGCACTTTTTTGTGGCGTATTTTCTGTACCAGTTCGCGCTCTATGGGGCATCGTCGTATCTCTCGCTGTTTATGAAGCATCTGGGGGCGATGCCGCGCCAGATCTCGCTGATGTTTGCGGCGGGAGTGCTCTGTGAGGTTCTGGTGATGACCCAGGTGGGAAAGTGGACGGACAAGAACGGACGCAGGCCTGCGCTGATCTTAGCGTTCTGCCTGATGCCCGTGCGCCTGCTGCTCTACACTGCCGCCACAACACCGGCGATGGTGATGGCGATCCAGTCGCTCCACGGGCTGAACTACGGGATTGTGGGGACACTCGCCGTGGTCTATGTCAACGACTGTGTGACGGATGCCCAGCGCGGCACGGCGCAGGCGGCCATGACCGCGACATCGGGGATTGCCCTCTCGGTCAGCCCGGCGGTCTGTGGCTGGCTTGCCAACACCTACAACTTTGACACCATGTTTATCGCCATGAGCCTTGTTGGAATGCTAGCGGCAGCCTACCTGGTCACACGCGTACCGGAGAGCAACCCACCCACACCAAAATACGGCTAGTACGCGCCTTGGAGAACCTGGCCAACGGCACGGAGCTGGTAGGCACCTCCTGTGCTATCGCGGAAGTCAATCACGACATCCAGCGCCGAGCCGATGGGCCACTCGGGGCCATTTCGAACCGTGCCGCCAAAGGTAGCCTCATCGTTCCGGATCTCAACCTCTGTCGAGGCCCAGACCTCATCGCCATTGGTCACGGTGATCTTCTCAGCACGCAGCCCCCCCGGAATGGGAGCATTGTCACTGGCACGAGCGGTAAAGGAGACAATCACGCCAGTCTTAGGCGCAGGCTCACCCGCAAGTATGACGGTGGGCATCATGTTACGCCAGACATTGGTACTCCCCACTAATGTCGCCCCAGGAACACCTAAGCTCAGTGGGACTGCCCGTAGCTGCGCCACCGTCGGCAAGTTGGTCTGAAGCGTCCCCGATCCGCCAGAGCAACCCGCTAAAAGCACAAAAACGCCCATAAATAAAAGTTTTCGTCTCATGATATTTCTGATCCTTGCGTCTTAGCATACCTTCAAAAATCAGAAAGAAAAAGTTTTCGTCGCAGGTACAATCAAGCCATGACTCTACCCACTCTTACTGACCGTATCGGTAACACGCCACTGGTGCTGCTTCCCTCGCCCAATCCCAATGTCCCGATCTTGGGTAAGATGGAGGGCAATAATCCTGGCGGGAGCGTCAAAGACCGGCCCGCGCTCTCGATGATACGCCGGGCAGAGGAGCGCGGGGAGCTCAAACCGGGCGTGACTCTGATCGAGCCGACCAGTGGAAACACGGGGATCGCGCTGGCGATGATCGCGGCGGCGCGGGGCTATAAACTAGAGCTGGTCATGCCCGCCAACAGTACGGCGGAGCGGGTGCAGACCATGCGTGCGCTGGGGGCGAAAGTGGTGCTGACTCCGGCGGAAGGCGGGATGGAGGGGACGATTGACTTTGCCCATGCCCGTATGGCAGAGCATCCAGGGCGGTATTTAATGCTCAACCAGTTCGCCAACCCCGACAACTGGCTCGCCCACTACGAGACCACCGGCCCGGAGATCTGGACAGACACCGAGCACCAGATCACGCACTTTGTCTCCGCGATGGGCACCACGGGGACGATCATGGGGGTCTCACGCTACTTGAAAGAGCAGAACGAAGAGATTCAAATCGTCGGCTGCCAGCCGACCCCCGGCTCGCGCATCCCCGGAATTCGCCGCTGGGCTCCGGAGTATCTCCCCAAGATCTTTGAGCGCGAGCGTGTGGATCGGGTGATTGATATTGACCAAGGTGTCGCGGAGGCCACAGCCCGTACGCTTGCGGCGACCACGGGTGTCTTCACGGGAGTCTCCGCCTCGGGCGCACTCTGGGCGGCGCAGCAAGTGGCGAGCGCGCTTCAAACGGGCCTGATCGTCACCATCCTCTGTGATCGCGGCGACCGCTATCTCTCGTCGGACCTATTCGCCGATGGCCACCCGGAGCTCGGTGAGCTGGAGATTATTTTATGAGTGTTGTGAACGTTTCGATCACACGCGTGGGGCCATGTGCCTACGATGCGACCGATGTGCTGGGCAATACGATGCGGCTGGCAGGGTCGGCGGAGCTGGATCAGCAGATTCGGGAGCGCCTGCCCGATCCGAGTATTTTCCCGGAGACGCTGCCCACGCGAGAGAACTCAGGGCCGGGGTTTCGTCCGATGGCCCTTCTCTTGATCTCACTCGCGGGCTGTAGCGCGCTGGACCTCGGGCTGATTCTCGCGCGACAGCGGCAGGATGTGCGCGGGCTGACCATCGAGGCGGAAGGGACTCGGGTCGAGGCGACTCCCGCTCCCTACACACACATTACCCTCACGTTCACCGCCCACGGCCCGGTAGATCTGGCGGCTCTTGAGCGTGCAGCGGAGCTAGCGGTGCGTCGCTACTGCTCAGTGGCGGACTCACTCGACCCTAAGATCGAGGTCGTCGTGCTCTCCAAAGTCTCCCCATAAAACGACGTACAGACACAGTTGCGCCGGGCTTTCGCCCGGTAGAGAGCCTCATCGGCAGCGTTCACCAGTCCGGCGGGTGTCAGCACTTCCTGATTGACAGCTAGGATTCCTGCATTCCAGGTGGTGACTCCAAAACTTGCCGTAATGGCGCGGTTGGGCCAGGAACGGCTCTCGATACTGCTTCGCAGCCGCTCCGCCCAGCGAGCCGCCGCCGGAGCATCGGTGTTGGGAAGGAGAATCATAAACTCCTCCCCACCATAGCGGGCCGCAAGGTCGGAGCTGCGGGTGTTGGTCAGAAGGAGCTGACCTAGCTGCTGCAAGATCACATCGCCGCAGATATGGCCGTAGGTGTCGTTGAAGGACTTGAAGTAGTCCACATCCAACAGAACGGCGGAGAGCGGACTGCCCTCTCGCTTGGCTTTTTCCCACTCTAGCGCCAAGCGCTCATCCAAAGCGTGACGGTTGCTGACTCGGGTGAGCGCATCCGTATTGGCGAGCACTTCAAGGCGGGTGTTGGCGCGGTGTAGCACTTCTTCTTGATGGCGCCGCTCGGAGATATCGGTGCCGGTGACGATAAAGCGCTCGACTTCTTGCCCTCCCCCAAAGATGGGAACCACTCGCATCAAGTGCCAGCGCAGCATGCCATCGTGCCGACGGATACGCACCTCGAACTCGAAGGGCTCTCGGCGCGTCGGGAGAGAGCGAACCTCGTTGATGACAAGCTTCAGATCGTCGTTGGCAAGACACAGCCGCCAGTTCACTCCTAAGATAGAACGCTGACGGGCGACTCCGGTAAAGTCGTAGAAGTGGCCGTTGTAGTAGGTCACCCGACCACGTGGGTCTACCAGAATCGCAAGGTGTGGCATGACATCTAGCACCTCCGTGAGGGCACGCTCACGGCGCTCGCGCTCTAGCTCGGCACGCTTCCAGTCCGTGATATCCTGCGAAGTTCCGACGAGTTTCAGGAGCTCACCCGTACTGCCATAAACCGCCCGTCCTAGGCACTGGAGCCAGCGCAGCTCGCCGCTCGGTAGGACAATGCGAAGCTGCAAGTCGTAGGCGATGCCATGGTGAATCGCATCCTGAATGGCAGCGGTAACGAGTGGCTGATCGTCGGGGTGGTGGCGGCTCAGGTGGGTTTCGTAGTCAGGCTCTCCCTGCGACGGGTCAAAGTGGAAGAGCCGAAAGGTCTCTGGGGACCACGTCACCTGACTACTTGCTAGCTCTAGCTCCCAGGAGCCGATGCGCGCCACGGCCTGCGCCTCATGAAGACGGCTCTGAGCCTCCAGGAGCTCGTTTTCCAGGTGCTTTCGGCCCGTGATCTCGTAGCCCTCGGCCAGCACGACATTGACCCTTCCCTGCGTATCGGTAAGGGGGCGCAGGCAGAAGTCCACAAAGATCGGGGTCTCGTCGCCACGGGTGAGTGCCACCTCGTAGTTTGAGTTGCGCTGCTGCTTGACCACGGAAAAAAAGTCCCGCCTCAGTAGTGCGCTTCGCTCAGGGGGACAGAGAGGTAGCTCCCAGAGCTTCTTTCCCAGTGCCTCGTCGTGTGTCAGCCCCATCAGCTCTTGCGCGGCGACATTGAGGTCGAGCACCCCTCCGCAAGGCGAGAGTAAGCCCACAAAGTATGACATTTTATCCAGCATCACGCGTGAGGTGTTCTGCGGAAGTCTTGTAAAGAGATTGTCGCTCGTCATAAGGATCACACTGCTTTATGCCCTATAATTGCGGAGACTTAACCTACTTTCTACACAAAATCTATATACCGCCGCCCCGTGAACGGGGCGTCTGGTAGCCTCATTTCATGGGGCGGCGAACGATTCGTGCCCCAAGCGTGCCCTCATCCACAACACAAAATGCCCCTGGCACAGAGCAGTGCTAGGGGCATTGGTTTAAAAAAGAGTCGCTACACCAGCTCACGTAGCTCGACTTGCACTTGGCTGCTGTGGCGCACTTCAATGCCACAGGCCTTGAGCAAGCGGCCTACATAGCTCTCATGGTAGCGCACGCCGTAGGCTTGCTCGATCACTTCCGCGACCCGCCGGTACGTCCAGACATCGTCGCTATAGCCCCACTCCCGTGCGCCCCGGCTCAGAAGCTGCGAGAGCCCCTGGCGCTGGCTACTAGTGAGGTGTGACGGAGCGCCTGTAGGCTTTCGGCGACGGAGCACTTCAACCGCACTCTCATCCGGCGCTTCCCGAATGCGCTTTACCCACTGGCTCACCGCGCCGCAGGTTACTCCAAGCGCCTCAGCGATATGCTTCTGCTTCCAGCCCTGCTTGTAGAGCTCCAGCGCTCGCAGACGTCGTCCCTCGCGCCAGTCCGATGCCGTATCCGACATCTTTTTGCTCAGGACACCTGCCGTCATATTACTCATCGTTGTCATACCACTTGTCATTATGCTGCTCTCTCTTTAACTTCCGTTTTCGAATCTTCGTAGGTCGAAGTAGTGCTTGCACGTAACACCTGTTGGAGAGCATCCCACGATCCCAGCTCGTCTCGTGCTCCCTCTAAATAATGAAGGTTGTAAAGAGCGCTCAGAGCACTTAGCCCTGCGCGTCGCGCTGCTCCTACTGGCAGCGCATAGCTTGCTTGCGCCAGCAGGCGCAGCATGGTTTGTATCCATATCCCACGCGGTTGATGAGGCAGCGCAAGGTCCGCAATCAGGCGCGTGGCCTTCTGCCGTGAGGCATAGCCCTGGCGCACCACGTCCCAGCTTGCATCGCCGCGTCGGGCCCGGATCACATCCAGTGTCCCGTAAGCATGAGGAACCCGTAGCCACGAGGCAAATGTCCGCAGAGGCCGGTGCAGCGCCGCAGGAGTCGGGTCGAAGCGAAAGTGCACCCCACAGGTGCGCTCCATCCGCGCCGCCAGCTCGACATCCTCTTGGCGAGTAAAGCCCTCGTCAAAGCCCCCCACCGCCTGAATATACTCCCGTCGCACCGACGCGTTACCCGTGTAGAAGTTATGCGGCCCGCACTCGTCCTCGGCCCAGACTCTATTCTTCCAGGAGTCGTACTGTTTCTGAAGCATCGCATGCTCCCAAGCAATCCAGACCGGCTCCTTGGGCTGCCGCTGAGGATCGGGCGACATCGGCCCAATCAGCACCAGCTTAGGGTCTTGCCGGTGACGCTCCGCATGAGCCCTTAAGCACCCTGGCTGCGGCTCGACATCGTCGTCTAAAAAAACAATCACCTCACCGATTGCCTCCTCCACTCCCCGGTTGCGAGCCCGCGCCGGGCCTGCGTTTTCCTGAAAGATCGGGCGAACCTTAAAAGGCAGAGTCGCCGCTGCCCAGCCTACCAGCAGTGAATCGGTGGCATCGGGGGCGCCATCGGAGACCACCACCACCTCAAAGCCCCCCTCGACGGTCTCCTGGCGCTTGAGTGCCTCGAGAGTGACACGCAGGCTCTCACAACGGTTATACGTGGGGATCACCACACTTAGAAAGGGCATAAACTCTCGTTACCTTCTCGCTTACCGAACCTCAACCGTTTTGGAAGAAGTGCTCTCCGTCTCGTGCTGCCCGCTCAGGATCGCTCGGTAGACCTGCTCCATCCGAGTACACATCTGCTTGGGAGTGCTCTCGCGAAGGACACGCTCCCTTCCGGCTGCCCCCATCTTATGACGCAGGGCCGGGTTCAGTGCTAGAGTACGCAACGAGTGTGCCAGTGTAGCAATATCGTAGGGTTCACTTAATAAACCAGTAATGTTATCTTCGACGATCTCGGGGACACCCCCATTGTTGTAGGCCACCACGGGCTTTCCCAGTACCATTGCCTCTAGATACACCATTCCCAGGGGCTCCTCAAAGCTAGGCATGGCATAGATATCAAAGGCGTTCATCAGGCGCGGAATATCGCGTCGGAACCCCGTAAAGGTCACGTGATCCGCGATTCCTTTCTCCGCCACCAGAAGCTCAAGCTCCGCCAGAAAGCTCGTGCCTCCGGGGTGAGCACCGGTATCATCCTCCCCGACGATCATCACGTGAAGCTTGGGAATCTCCGGCAGAAGCTCCGCCACGGCCTCTAAGAGCTCCCGCTGGCCCTTCCAGCGAAAGAGGCGCGAGCAGGCTCCAATTAAAACGGCATCGGGGGCAATTCCAAACTCTTGACGAACCTCCGCCGCATCGGTGCGGGGGTTCCAGGCGCCATCATGGTTGTCTAGCGCATTGACCACCGTGTGCACCCGATTTGCCGGGATACCCGCCTCCACAACTGTCCGCGAGACAAACTCCGACACCCCAATTACAGCATCCGCATGACGGAGCGCCCAGCGTACCATCGGGCTGAACCAACCGGCATGGCGCACATGCATGTGAATGATACTCTTAGCTCCGGTGAGCTTGCCCAGAAGCACGCCATAGAAAGCATCACGTGGCTTCTCCGTACAGTGAATCATCTGGATTTTCTCACGCTTAATATAGAGTGCCAGCGCCAGAAGGCTCAGTGGCAGACGTGGCCCTTGTGTGAGGCCCAACCAGAGCCGCTCCTTAAGGGAACGCGAGAAGAACGAGGGGCCAAACTCCGTGGGACGAACCAAGATTCCTGGGATTTTCTCGATGCGGTCTATCACGGTCATAGGAGCATTGGGGTCGGGCCGATGATTACAAGCCACATATACTTTCACCTCTTTAGGATTGAGGTGCTGCATCAGCTGTGCATGGATTGCCGAGTCTGCACCAAAGAACGTCTGGGACTGTAAAAAGAGAACCCGTTTCGCATCTGTCATCAGGCTCATCTCCGCACCTCCATCTCTAGAGTGCGAATCACCCGAGCGGGGTTTCCTCCCACCAGTGTGTGTGGTGGGACATCTTTGGTGACAATGGCTCCTGCGGCAACCACCGCTCCCTGACCAATGGTCACACCCGGCAGGATCATCACTCCCAGACAGAGCCAGACCCCATCTTCGATGACTACGGGGCGAGGAAGCAGCGATCCTGCCCGATGGCACGGATCGTTGATCTCATGTGTGCCTGTGACGATAGTCACGCCGGGCCCAAATGTCACATTATTGCCCACGGTCACGGGCGCACAACAGTCAATCGAGCTAGGTGGATAGATCAAGCAGTCACGTCCGATAGTCAGGTTGCGCACCGCATGCCGCCCCCCACGAAGATAAAGTACTCCACGGATCATCGTTTTTGGGCCGATCTTGACCCCGGCACTCTGATAGACAATCCGCCGCCAACGTCCTGCCATATCCTCGGGTAAAGGCCGTACTAGTGCATGGGCTAGCATCAGTCGCCAGGGCACCCAGCTCAGTCCCAGCTCGTCCCCCAAGGCATTTAGGATACGGTGATGTCCTGGTTCTTGCTGTGAGATCACTTTTTCCATCACTTGTTTTTCTTCTCCAGAAAACGAATCAATCGTGCAGGTACCCCGGCCACGAGGGTGCAAGGAGCAACATCGCGTGTCACGACAGCCCCCGCCGCAACCACTGCCCCTCGGCCAATGCGAACGCCCTTAAGCACCGTCACCCGCGCCCCCAGCCAAACGTCATCTTCAAGCACCACAGGAGCAGCAATCCCGGGCTTCGTATGATCATCCGTACTATGAAAGTCAGAGTCCATGATCAGGGAGTAGTTACCGATAGCGCAGTTTTTGCCGATAGTCACGCGCTGCTGCGCCCCAATGGAGACCCCCGAGTTAATGTAGCACTGCTCCCCAATCTCAATGAGAGCTCCCGGGCCTGCAGCCAGCTCGACAGGCACGTGGGTGGCTCGAATCCGCACCCGCTTCCCAAGCCTCACATCGCCTTCAATCTGAAGCTTGCCCCAGACCCGGATCCAAGTGCCACGCTGCGAACAACGGCGTGTCTTGAAGAGACTGGTCAAGAGCACCCATGCTGTTTGAAGCTTGTGTTTCATATCTATTCAACCTTACAAGTTCTGTGCCAAGGTTAATGTCTTTATGTAAAGCGACTACCAGCTTTTAGGCAGTACGCCGCACCAGCATTCCCTGAAGCGCCTTCAGGTCAGTCAGGCTCCAACAGCGCAAGAGAACACAGGCAACAAGATAGAGCAGGGCACAAGGAAAAACCGCCCAGAGCCCCATATTCGTTCCCAGAGAGAGAAAAAGCCCCACAATCATCGGCACTGCAGCAAAGACATAGCGCATCAATTGTGATGCAAGCCCCCCACTAAATAGTCCACGCGGAAGAGCACGCCAGTAAACGACTCCCAGATAGACCTCGACAACCACATCCGAGATCATCGCACCTAGGGCAGCATTACCCCAGAGCCGATGCCCCCCCCAGGAAAAGAGGATGCAGAGTGGAATCCCAAAGAGGCAGGCAATGATCGAGCCACGTATCTGCACGGCTTGACGATCCATTGCCATGACGAGAAGCCCCAGCACTGCTGTTACAAAATACAGAAGCATTCCGATTCCACCAACCGAGAGAACAGGCACCGCCCCTGCATTTGCAGAGCCATAAAGAAGATTGACGATGGGCTTTGCCAGAAAGATCGCAGCAGCTGCAATGGGCAGGCCAACCAGTAGCGTGATATCAAGGGCTTTCCTTGCGAGGCTCGCAAAGCCTGCTCGATCCCCCGCCCCATGTAGCCGAGCCAGGGTTGGTAAGAGTGTCATGACAAGAGCCATGGGAAAGAACATCGCGGTTCCGACGAGCCGAAATGCCATGGCATACCAGCCCACCTCCGCATCCGTTGCCACAGCCCCAAGAATGATGGGGTCAGTCTGACCATAGAGGGTACGAAAGACCAGAAGACCCATAAATGGCAAACTTGCCATGGCTAGAGCCTTCATGTCGGCAATCTTAGGTAGGCTGATCGTCTTGAGCAGTTCCCCCATCCCTGAAACATAGTAGATAAAGGTCACAAGACCCGTAACCGCAGAGATTGCGGCAATCATCCAAAGTGGCGCATGCAGTATGATCAACAAGAGAGTTGCAATTCCAAATACAAATTTATCAAGCACTGTAGCCCGATTAAATCGCTTCATCTCTTCGAATCCCTGGTAAACACTCGCAAAAACATCATTTAGCACGAAGACAACCATGCCAGGGATGCTTACCAAAATCAACAATCGCTTCTCTAGAGAGTATCCCATCAAGCAGGCAGCAAGGTAAGCGAGAGGAATTGCTATAACTCCTAGGACTAAACGTAGAGTAAATGCGGAGACAAATAGCGAGCCCGCACGGCTACGGTCTCGAGCAATTTCCTTAATCAAGACCTGTGAGGTGCCCAATGGAACAATGACACCGATCAGCATCACCATCGCGGAGCTAATGGCAAGCTTTCCCATACCGCTATCGTGTATATAGCGCGGCAGGTAATAGGTCACCAGAGCGCTCATCGCCCAGGCAAAGAGCTGAGTCACCAAGATACCTACCATGTTTTTCGCCACACGGGCATTTTGAACACTCATCGTGCGCTCCTTGATGGGAGATGTGACGCTGCAGGTCGGTGTCGCGTAGGCTTGGGGCTACGCTCAGGCTCCTGCCCCCCCACTCCAGGGCGATAGCGTCGCTTCTTGGGATCATTAAGTGTCATTGCATTGGGGGTGATTCCAACCATTGCCCCTATCCATATGGCCACGAAGATCATGTTGCGGAAGTTGGAGAGCTGAAGATCAAGCAAGCCAAAAACAAGTAACAGCCCCACAAGTACTAGTGTATAGAGAGCCACAAAACGGGGATAAGGATCCGCATTCTCACCGATTTTTTGTTCTTTAAAACGAATAATCCGACATGCATAGACAATTATGGCACAGATCATACCCCAGAATACTAAAAATCCTATCGTTCCAAGACGCATCCAAACCCAAAGAATTTGGTTATGAGGAAGTAAAGTATACCAAGTATAAATATCCTTAATAGAGTCCAACGAAGCAGGAGTGAAAAATCGTTTTCCATACCCATAACCAATAGTCATTGAGACAGGAGAAGATCGCATTGTAAACATCAGGTCATAATTTTCTGACTGACGGTAAATATCAGAGCTAGAATCTCGCTCATTAGGCGCAATTGCCGAGTTAATAGCACGCGCTGGACCTCCTATAGCACCACTACTATCTCTAAAAGCAATAAAATATGGAGGAAAAATAACAATAATCGCCATCAATACGCGAATAATATTTTTTCTAGCACTAGGAAATCCCTTATAAGCAGATAGAAACAAAACAGGTAACGCAATAACCACTGCGGCATAAGCAGTACGGCGGTTTGTCGTTATGTTTGCATACAGAACCAAGGGTACCAGAGCCCACATTAGTATTTGTAATTTCTGTTGAACACGTGAAATTGATAATACTGATAACAGCATAATAAATGACACAAAGAAAAAAGCTTCTTCATGTGAACCCACACCACCATC
>JAPLCP010000196.1 GCA_026392155.1 Armatimonadota bacterium
ATAAATGGGACTCCTAACAAAAAAAATATTGGAGATACAACACTACAATCTGTTAATATTAACGAAATAACAAAAAACAGTATTTTGCTAATATCAAAAAGCGGTCAATACATAGTAATGATTACTTATAGTAGATTTTCTCAAAAAAGAAATTCGCCACCATTATCACTCACAAAAAATGACATTCTTCAGGCTGAGAATCTTTTAGAATTAGTTATTAATAAAATAATAAAATCACAAAAAAAATAAAAAATTATTCAAAGAAACGTAAGTAGTAGCGCCAGAAGAAGTCTCCCAATGAGAAGCGAAAGCACTTCTCATCGGGGGAACACTCTGGGGAATCTTAAGCGGTAAGCGCGGCGAGAAGGGCGGCGATGGCGGCTTCGGGGGGGCCGTCTAGGGAGCAGCCGGAGGCAAGGCGGTGGCCGCCTCCGCCGAACTGTGCGGCGACAGAGGCGACATCCCAGGGGTCTTGGGCACGCAGGCTGACCCGCATCTTGCCGGTGGGCATCTGGCGCAAAAAGATCGCGACTTCGGCACCACGGACGGCACGGAGCGCGGTGGCGATTCCGTCGGTGTCTTTGTCGTTGGCACCGAACTCGGTGAAATCGGACTGGACGACCCACGACCAGACCAGCTTGCCATCGTCGCTGCGGGCCATGCGGTCCATCGCGCGTCCCAAGAGCTTCTGTGCGCCAAAGCTGGCGTTTTCGTAGATAGCCTCGTAGATCACGGTGGGCGAGGCTCCGGCGGCGATCAGTGCCCCCCCAACGGCCATCGTGCGGGGCTTGGTGTTGGCGAAGCGAAAGCCCCCCGTGTCGGTCAGCACGCCACAGAGCAAGCACTGCGCGATCTCGGGCGTGATCTCGACGCCTAGTGCCAGTAGCAGATCGTAGACCAGCTCCGCCGTGGACGCCGTGGTGGCATCAAGTAGCCGCACCTGACCAAACTGCCCGCCGGTCACGTGGTGGTCAATGTCCATCACCAGCGGCGCGGAGAGAATGGTATCTGCACTGCTCCCCAGGCGCTTCAGATCCCCCGCATCGAGCCCCACGCCCAGCTCAAAGTCGAGGCGATCCGTATGAGTCTGGAGCTTTTCCACGCTGGGGAGAAACGCCAGGTTCTCGGGAAGACCATCGACGGAAAGAAAGACGACTTCTTTGCCCAGCGCCTCCAGCCCCAGCCCGAAGCCCAGCATCGAGCCGATAGCATCCCCATCGGGGTTGACATGACAGGCCAGCACGATCTTGGTCGCGCTCCAGACTGCCTGCACGGCTTCATCAAGCCCTTCCCGATCCAGCGGGGCATGGGGATTGTTGGGAATCGCCATCTTACTTGTCGCCGTCCTCCGCCGCCATCGCCTCACGAACCGCCGCGAGTTCTTCTTCAGTAGCAGGTTGCAGGCTCGCAGCGAAGGCTTTCTCCTCACGGAGAACCTCAAACATCCGAACACCTCGCTCGATGCCCTCATCGAAGCGAAAGACCAGCATCGGCACGGTGCGTAGCTCCAGCATGCTCCCCAGCCGTCCCCGGATAAAGCCCGCGCCGTTGCGCAGTGCCTTCATCGCGCCTTTTTTCTCCTCTTCATCCCCCATCACGGAGATAAAAACTTTCGCAATGGAGAAATCCTGCGCCACTTCCACATCCGTCACACTCACCAGTGCGACGCGGGGATCGCCCACGTCTTTACTCAAAATCTCGGACAGGTCGCGCTTGATCATCTCGGCAACCCGTGCCTGTCGCAGTGTTGGCATAAGAGCCCTCTTCCTAAATCATTTCGATACCGTAGTCATCTAGGACGACATTGGCATCGTTGTCTATGTAATCTATCACCTTTTGGAGCACCTGGGTCGCAAAGACCGCGCTATTGCTAACCACCGTGACTCCCAGAGTGGCTCGTCGCCATGTATCCAGCTCATCTACTTCCGCGATAGAGATATTGAATTTATTGCGAACGCGAGCCACCAGAGACTTTATCGCCTGGCGTTTATCTTTGAGAGAGTCGGCATAGCCGATAGAGACGGAGAGGGTCAAAACACCGATGTGCATGTGCAGAGCCCGCAGAGCGCTTGGGGCGGGCCACCCAAAAGAAATCCGGCACGAGAGACTTCCCATGCCGGACTCATTATATCGCCTCTAAAAAAACGCCTAGCCGCCGATCTTTTTCTCGCCCTCTTTAGGCTTTTCGCCTGGCTTGGTTTTATCGGCAGGCTTGGTTTTATCGCCTGGCTTGGGCTTGTCCTTTTCGGGCATCCCGAACTCAGGGAGTTTGTCCTTGAGCTTGGACTGCATCAGCTTCTGGGTATCCTCGCGGAGCTTGCGGGCTTCGTCAGAGTCACGCACGATGCGTGGGGTCAGAAAGACAAGTAGCTCCGTCTTGCTCTTAGTCGTGCCGTTGGACTGGAAGAGCTTGCCAAGTACCGGAATGTCACCTAGCACAGGTAACTTGTTGGTGGTCGCGGAGATGGAGTTCTTAATGATTCCTCCCAGTACAATCGTCTCCCCATCCTTGACACTAACCGTGGTCTGTGCCTCACGCTGATTGACCACGGGGGCATTGAAGTCCGTGTAGCGCACAAAGTCATTGGCGGTCTGGGTGACATCCATCGTGACATAGCCATTGGATGTAATACGGGGCGTGACGGTCAGGATGATTCCCACATCTAAGAACGAGTAGTTAAATGTCGAGACACCGTTGGCATTGGTCTGTGTGCTGGTCACATAGGGCAAACTCTGGCTAATATTGATCTCCGCCGTAGAGTTATTACTGGTGAAGATACGTGGGGTTGAGAGAACCTCGAAGCGTGCATCGGTCTTGAGTGCATTCATGAAGGCACCGTACTGCCCCCCCGTGAGAGTGTAGCGGAGTCCCTGTGGCTGTGTCGTCGTCGCCTGTGCTCCAAACGAGGAGGTCGCAGCCCCCTTGGTGTCTTTGGCTCCCAAGGCTCCCAAGACGCTTCCTGCTCCCTGGGTCAAGTTCCACTCAACACCTAGCTTATCGGTGGCATCAAGACTGGCCTCGACAATCACGGTCTCGATCATCACCTGCTCAGGGATCTTATCCAGCTGCTCGACGATCTGCTGAATAAGTGCTCGGTTTTCCGGTGATGTCACAATGATCACGCTATTGGTGTTAATATCGGGAATCACGGTCACTTGGCCTGTCAGGTCACGCAGGTTTACCACGCGCCCTTGGCTATCCAAGCCGCGGGTTCCCGCACTCTGCTGTGTCCGTGTCGTGCCGCCAAAGCCGCCGCCACCAAAGCCACCAAAGCCACCGCCACCAAAGCCACCGAAGCCCTGCTGCACGGTCACGTTGGTAGCGAGCTCACCTGCCGCTGCCATCGGATCGGCCAGCCCCACTTGAATGGGATCGTTGTCCGGTACATTTTGGGCGCGTCCAAGCGAGGCTGGCGCATTGCTGCCGCCCGTGTTGCGGTTCGTGGTATTGCTTCGTGCTGCGGATCCCGTCTGCCCGGTGGTAGAGCGCGTGTTTGTCCGTGCTCCATTGCGACTCCCGAAGCTCTGGTTTAGCACATCGGCCATCTGATCGGCGCGGGCATTCTCCAGAGTCACCACAAAGGTGCTATTCTCAAACGTGATGGGCTTGTCCAGCTCTTTAATCACTTTGACCACCAGATCAAGGTTGTCCTGAGTGCTGGTGACGATTAAAGAGTTCGTGCGGGCCTCAGTCACCACAAAGCCTCCCTGCCCCTGCTGCGTCCCCCCACGACCGAAGCCCCCAAAACCACCACCGCCAAAGCGCTGATCAATGGTTGGCTGGGTGGTTGCCCCCCCCCGTCCCCGAGGGGCATTGGCGACGAGCACGTTTTGGACAACCGTGGCTAGATCCGCAGCCAGGGCAAACTGGAGTGGGAAGACTTGAGATTTCTGCGGCTGATCGGTCTGCTTGTCGATTTGCTCAATCAGATCCGCCACTTGATCTTGCTCGCGGGTAGGTGCATTGACAATCACCGAGTTGGAGTAGTCATCGGCAGAGGCACGCACCACGGAGGTATTTCCACCGCGCCCAAAGCCACCGCCACCGAACATGCTGCCAAAGCCACCCGTCTGACCGCCACCAAAGCCACCACGGCCCCCTTGTCCGCCACCAAAACCGCCGCCACCAAAGCCACCGAAGCCGCCGCGCTGGGGATCAGGGTCAGGGCTAGGGCCAGGCCCAGCACTGGGGCCGTTACCACCGCCGCCCGGCGCGGCAGGTGGTGCCGCAGGAGCCGTGCCCCCCGGTGCACCCCCTCCCAAGAGTGACCCCAGAGCCGCCAGGGGATTCGTCGCCTGCTGGCCCGAGCCTGCAAAGACATCGTTGATCACCCGTGCCACTTGAGTCGCACTGGCGTACTTAAGGGCATAGACCTTCGGGGCCAAGCTAGAGCTACTAGAGCTACGACCACTAAACATGCTGGGGTCAAAGTTTGTTGGGAATCCACTCCCACGGCCTGTGCTTCCCCCCCGACTCGACTGGGGCCGTCCTTTGATGACCAAAAAATTGCCGCTCTTGGTCAGATCAAAGTTCTTCAGCCCTAGGATCGCGTTGAGCTGTGCAAAAGCATCTTTGAGAGTCTGATCCGTTGGGCTCTGGAGCGTGATGCCACCCGTTAGTGAGGGGTCTTTAACAATCGTGATACCACTAGCCTTGCTAAAAACACTCAGAACGGCATCTATGCTGGCATTGCGAAAGTCCAGCTTGAGGCGGGTCTTCGGGTTGAGCTTGAACTGCTCCCAAGCAGGCTTGGGGAAGTCCATGCCCCCACCAAAGCCGCCACCACCGAACTGATCAAACTGAGCATGAGCCGCGGAGGGCGTTAAGACTACAGCCAGCAGTAGCAGGGGAAAATGTCGAACTAAAAGATTTGTTTTCATTAGGAATTTCCTGTAGGTTGCGTCGTTGCCACATCAGGCGGCAAGTTAAGACTGATCGGGCTCATATCCGAGTTTCCTCCTCGATTCCCACGCTGACGGCGGCCACCTCGGCCACCGCCACCCTGCTGACCAGGGTCGGTTTGAGGGAGGGCAGGAAGGGTTACCCCACTAGGGATGGTAGGCGCTCCGGGTAATAAGACGGGCGATGTGTCCACAGGAGCTTTCTCCTCAGGCGGCTCCGCAAAGACCATCTGGGTGCCATTGCTAAACATCACACTATCGGACTTGATGGCAAGAATTGGCTGTCCCATCCACTTCTCACCGGCTTTTACCAGCTGGCTTTCTCCCGTGACTGCATTCTCTAAGAGTGCCAGTCGGACGCCGTTCTGGACAAAGATCCCGGTCAGGCCCCAGGTAGGCTTCTTGGGCTCAAGGAGAGTCTTGTCCAACGTTGCCCCGAGTGGCTGCGTCTTCTTGAGAATGATCTTGGGGGTAAAGACATCCCGAAACGGCGCGGAGAACCGAGGGAACTTGGCGGTCATGTCCAGCTTGGTGAAGCCATCAGGAGCCTTTACCTGTGTCCCAGTGATACGGCCTTTTTTATGCTTGGTCGCGGCATCCGGCTCCGAGAGGAAGTAGAAGGCTACTCCTCCCACAAGCGCCAGAAACGCGAACCAGGCAGTGGGTTTGCTAATCTTAGCCACGAGCGGCTCCCTCCTGTTTGGCAGGCGTATTTTTCACGGTGGGCGGCTGACTCGGCGCATAAGCAGAAAGCCCTAGTGTGGCTGTTACCGCGTTCGACGCGGCATCGCTGGAGGCGAGCTGGAGCGAGCGAAGCGCGAGCTTACTGCTAGGACGGTCCAGCGTGGCGGCAAAGGCATGCACCGCAGGGTATGGCCCTGAGATTTGGACGCTAAAGGGAAGCTCGGACAGCTCCGGCAATGTCTGAGTTCGCTGGGGGCGAAACGCGGAGAGCTTGAGCTTTCGTGCGGTGGCTTCTTGCGTGAGCTGTGCCAAGACAGCGGCCGCGATCGTGTCGGGGTCGCCCTGCCAGAGCCGAGCGGAGAGCTGCGCACGGGTCTGCTGGCCACTAAGCTGGGTTCGCTCAATTTGTTCTAGAAGCTCTTTTCGGCTACGCTCTTTTCCCATGGCAATTCCTTCGGTGGTCGGCTTTTTCACCAAGAGCATGTAGCCGAGCGAGCCCGTCAGAATGACCAGTGCGGCGAGCATCACGGCACTCGGCCCCGCCTCTTGTGGGTTCTTGAAGTTGAGGAAAGAATTTGTCACGGTGTCCCTCCCGAAGCACTTGTGCCACTTACCGAGGCAACCTTGGCGCGTGACGAGCTACTTCGTGCGCCTTTCTTACCTGCCTTCTCAGAGACAGGCATGGGAAGGTTGCCAACAGCGGTGGCGACGATATTGAACTGGACGACCGGCTGCTCGGCGACCTTGGCCCCGTTGGCAAAGACGAGTTTTACATCACGGAAGCGTGGGCTGGCACTCAGTGAGTCCACGGCCTTGGCAACAAGTTCCCCGCGCTTGGCAGTGCCACGAAGCTGGACAGGCTTCCCACGCTCCGTATTGATCCCAATCAGCCAGGAGCCTTCAGGCAGTGCGCTACTGGCCGCCAGAACCATATCGCTCAGAGGTTGGGCCGGAAGAAACGCACGATCCAGAGTCGTCTTCATGCTCGTGGCACGATTGGCTTTGGTCTGCTCCGCGTCCCGAGTTGCCCGCAGGGTCTTGAGCTTCGATTCCCACTTCGCCTTGGCAATATTCACTTTCGACTGCGCCTCGGAGTGCTCTACCCAGATAAAGCCCGCGAGCATTAACGACGAGATCAAGAGTAAGATCGAGAGGCGTGTCTTGGCACCCAGCTGCTCTTTCTCCAGCTTAGCCCGGTCTTCATTGAGCGTGAACGAGAACTCAGGCGCAAGGTGAAGCAGCTCCAGTGCACGCCCCCGCACGACTTCGAGATTACCCACCCCCGCCGACATCAGAGTGCGCTGCGCCTCTTGCCCCACATTGGCATTTTCGGAGGCCACGCGGCTAAAGCGCACCACACCGTCTTGAACCACATCGAGGGTCATTCCTGTCGGTAGCTTATCCACCACCAGGGCATCGGGACGTGCGGCAACAGCAGCAGAGGCCAGCGCAACCGGAAAAATCGCCGTCGCCTTGAGACCCGCATCTGCGAGCTCGATACGAAGCTTCACCAGATCACTTGCCCGCATCGCCCCCACGACCGTGAGCCAGCCTTCCAGGTTGTGATCGTCGGTCTGGTAGGCATCAAAGGCAAGCTCACTGGCAGGCAGAGGGAAAAGCTGCCCCAGTCGAAGATTGACAAGCCGACGAAGCTCCTCGGGCGTGGCTTTAGGGAGGCGAATCGCCTTCAGAAAGACACAGCTCCGACTCACCCCGACCAGGGCCTCTTTATGGCCACGGACAAATCGTCCCAGCTCATCAATGCTCGTGCCCCGTGCGCGACGGTCATCGGCACGGTCCATCGCCAGCACTGAGCCCGGAGCCCACTCCAGATGGAGGGTTGGCAACGCTCTCCTTTTCACTGATTCCCTCCTGAAGACACCGACGTTGTCGTTGCCTCTTCCCAGCTCCACCACGCGGGGATACTGGTCGTATTGATGCGCTCTAGCTGAATCACCAGAGCACGACTGTTGCGAATTCCAACGACGGCTTCATAGGCCACACCAACACCACCACTCTCTCCCCAGACTCTTACGAGAAACGTATCGCTCCCCACACACACCGCATCGGCCACCTGGCCCAGAGTCGTGCCCGTTAGTCCTGGGATGCTGGAGAGCTCCCCCAGAGTGGCAAACCCTGTGCTCTGGCGGGTGATGATCGCGCTGGCAATGTCTGACGTCACACCGGGTAGCTGGGCAAGTACCGACTCAGAAGCCGTGTTGATATTGACTTTTCCTATCAGGCGAGTCTCGGTCGTAAAGGTCGCCGAGTCGAGCACTTGTTGCGCAGCTTGGGTCGCGACACCCGCCCGCCCGAGCAAGTTGGCAAACGATGTGAACGGCCCCTGGGTCGCCAGATTTGCGGGGAGCCCAAGCTGAATTAGGGTAAGTGGGCTGAGGTTTTGCTGGTTCAGGTTGGTGCGGGCTCCCCCAGCAGCGAGCGTATTGGGGGCGCCGCTAGAGACCGTCAGCACTCCCGCCAGCGCCAGCGGTTTCCCATTGGCATCCTCCAGAGGAGTATTGGTCGTGATGTCTTCGGCATTGGGGCTGTAGAGCGTTCTCGCGGTCCAGCCCTTGATCAGAGCCAGCTCCGTTAGGCTTTTCAGCGTCCCCAGCCGGGCATTATAGGGAGTCGTCAGCGCTTCGTAGTAGCTGTCTTTTGCGCCTTCAGTTCGTGGTGTCGCCCCCGTCTCGCGCCAGTCGAGAAGGCTCGCGGTCTGCTCGGAGGTGAGGGGAAGGTTCTGTAGCTGGGCTTCGGTGAGGGTGTTGATGTTCAGGCGGCTCCCCGCATCTAAAATCTGAACACGGTAGGTCGCGCCGCCCGTCAGCTCCGTGACTTCCGTGCCATTGGTTCCCAGAGTCGCCCAGTCATCATCGAGCTTCACCAGATTCGTATTGACGGCCTGAAGCGCGGAGAGGGACATGGCCAGTGCGCTACGCGCCGCCGCCTCCGCACGACGGTCCCGAAGCGTGTACTGCGTGGCCGTGAGGTAGGCACGCTGGTTGGCCGCAAAGACCGCCAGCATGGCCAGCAGCCCCGCCAGCACCACCAGCGCCAGCACCATCACGCCCCCACGCTGACCACGATTGTTCCTCCGTCGGACGGGGGCTAGGGGGGTGCTCATGCGGTGCCTCCCGTCGAAGTCGCATTGGCGGGGTTGTCGGCATCCACATCGCTGGTGGGAACCGGGACGACAAAGCTATGGGTCTGATTCTGCGTGTCCGTTGCCAGAGTGTAGCTGACCCGCACCGCCGCCGGGAGCCGCCGCGTGCCACCTTCTTCCGTCGTGTCCCAAGCCGTCACCCACTGAGTCCCATCATAGAACTCAAAACCAATGCTGGTGACCGACGACTCTAGAAGAGACTCCCTGCCTCCCTGCGTCACATCGCCATCGGCGGGGGTCTGAAGACGCTCAAAGAGCCCGGTATTGCTCCCCGCATCCCCGACTGCCGTCGTACTAAGCGAGACCTCCGTGATTCCGCCCTGGGGACCGCGTGCCTCATGCTGTGTCTCAAAATCATCCGTGCTCTGCTGCGTCGTGAGGGGCAGTCCCAGAGCCGTGGAGGTGAACGTCAGGCGATCCGCTCCGAGCGCTCCATCGCCCTCGGTTGCCGCCACAAAGTAGGTCATTCGATCGGCGGTGTCCTCGGAGAGAATTGCTTCATTGAGGAGCCGGGTGATGCGCCGCTCGACACGCGCGGTGGGGTTCTGCTCGCTCTGGCGCTGTGCCTGGCGGCGCTGGACATCAATACTTCCGGTAAAGGCGTAGGTGAGCGCATAGGTGAGGAAGCCCATCATCACGAGCACCACCAGCAGCTCCAGCAGAGAGATCCCTGCCCGTACCTTTCGTCGTTTATTGCCCACTTGTGCCCGTTCCGGTTGTCGTTGTTGTCTCAGGTGGGAAGAAAACCCGCTCACTGAGCGCCTGCTGGGAGTCTCCCCGCGTCGCCGTGATCGTCGCCTCTTCCACGTTTGCGTCGTCGGTGGTCTGAAGCTCCAAGCTCCAGTCGGCATCTGCATAGCCCTCTGCCGAAAAATCCCCGCTGGTCTCCGCCGTACGCAGATCCCCTTCTATCCGCAGAGCCGCGAGCTTCTGGCTTGCCAGCCGCTGGAGCAGCTCCGCATTCCGCGCCGACACATCGGCCCGCGAGAGCGACCCAATCGCCGTGAGCGTCCCCGCCACCGCCACCCCTACCAGAGTTGCTGTCACCAGCACCTCGATAAGGGTAAAGGCTCTTGCCCCCTTAGCCACGCTGTTCAAGCTCCCCAGCGCTCCAGCGCTCCTCACCGGACTCGGTAGCGTTAGAGGAGCTGGCGCTGATCCAGCGTGGAAGCTCTCCCTCACCGGGCAGGCGCAGACTCAAGATGCGATTTCCCTCTGCCAGCTCCAAGCGCCCTGGCACGGCAGAGCCGTCGGGGTAGACAGTCCACTCCCACGACGATAGATCCACACTCTGCCCCTCGGCCTGCGCGGCATCCAGCGTCAGTCCCCCACTGAGAGCAATGCGCTTCACTTCCGTCGGGGACTCGCCTTCTTCTGCCGCACGCTCCATGATGAGCGTGTCACCGCCTTCTGCCCGAAGCGTCACGGCTTTCTTGCTCAGACGCGCTTCATTCTGGGCCTCCACAGGCAAGCGCAAGACACTCGCTTTGAGCGTCTGCACGTCCTGAGAGCGCTTAAGAGCAACGACATTGGGAATCACGAGCGCTGCCATGAGAGCCAGGATCGTGATTACCACCGTCGCCTCAATCAGCGTGAAAGCCCCCCCAGCCCCACCACCCTCGCTACGCGGGGTACCCGAACGGGGGAGAAAAGAGGTTTTTTCCTTGCTGTCCCCCCGCAGCGCGGGGGTTAGGGGGGAGGAAAACATCTAGCTACTCGCTCGTGATATCCGAGTTGTCGCCCTCGCCACCCGGTGCGCCATCCGCACCGTAGGAAGCGATAATGAAGTCCTGACCATCGGGGCCGGGGGACTCATAGACATACTCATTCTGCCAAGGATCACCCGCGATTTCCTTTTGGGTGTAGGGGCCACGCCAGCCATTGACATCACCGGGCTGGACGCGCAGGGCATTGAGGCCCTGCTCCGTGGTGGGGAACTGATCCGTATCTACACGGTACTGCTGCAGCAAGCTGGAGAGTGTGGCGATATCACTCGCCGCCTTGGCACGCTTGGCATCACTGGTGCGGTTAACCACACGGGGGACGATCAGCGCTGCAAGAATGGCCAGGATCAATACCACGACCAGCATCTCAATCAGCGTAAAAGCACGTTTTTGTCTTCTCATCTATTTCACTGTTTCCTGCGCTTGAAATATCGGCAAGAGCACCGAAAGAACCACAAACCCCACAAAGATTCCCATGGATAGAACGATCACGGGCTCCACCAAAGAAACTAGACGGCGCATCCCGGTATCAACCTCGAAGTCAAGGCTATCGGAGACCCGTCCCAGCATCCGAGGTAAGTCCCCCGTCTCTTCCCCAATGGCAACCATGTGTGTTAGCACGGGAGGGAATGTCCCCGTATCGCGCATAGACTCGGCAATAGGCCGCCCATCACGAACTTCTTCACTCACTTTTTTGGCGCTGAGCTGGAAGACTCTATTTCCGGCAGAGAGTCCGGCAATGTCGA
Source organism: Armatimonadota bacterium (assembly GCA_026392155.1). Classification (GTDB taxonomy): domain Bacteria; phylum Armatimonadota; class Armatimonadia; order Armatimonadales; family Armatimonadaceae; genus Armatimonas. Next base: position 11,220 of record JAPLCP010000196.1, read on the forward strand.
GCGCCTCTAAGATCGGAACACCTCCATAGACGAGTGTACCGAGAACGCGCGCAAAGCGCGAGATCGTCGCTTTCATGACCACGGGGCCAATCAGCGGCGCTTTCAGCAGAAACTTATCTCGCAGATACGCGCCACTGGCGGTCGCCAGCCAGCCTCGCAACAAAACATAGCCCCCGATCACGACACCTAAAACCAGGATCCAGTTCTGGGAGAGAAAGTCCGTGCTTGCCAGAAGGATCTTGGTGGTCACGGGGAGATTGTTGCCGAGGTCTTTGAAAACCCCCGAGAGCTTGGGCACTACAAAGAAGAGCAAGAACAAGATCACAAAGACTGCCGTGAAAGCAAGAATGGCCGGGTAGACAAGCGCACCGCTGATCTGGCTGCGCCTTGCCACTTCTTTTTCCTGAAAGTCTGCCAGACGACCCGCCACTTCAGGAAACTGCCCACTGGCCTCACCGGCACGCAGGGTCTGGGTGAAGACATCGTTGAAGAACTTTGGGTGCTTGGCAAGCGCTTGGCTCACCGGCATTCCCGAGCGGACATCTTCCAGGGTCTGCTCCGAGACTTCTTTAAGCGTCAGGCTCTCGGACTGCTCGGCAACCACTTGTAGAACGCGGTCCAAGGGCAAGCCCGCCTGAGAGAGATCGGCGAGACGTCGCGTAAAGAGAGCAAGCTCCTGCCGCGATGGTGCCCGCCGGCTACCAAACGTCGCTGCCCCCGCGCTCGCAACCACGGAGGACTTCGACTCTGCGATCTCAAGAACAAAGCGCCCTTCCGCATCGAGCCGCGCCAGTGCCGCCTCTTTGGTCTCCGCCTCGATAACACCCGTGCGGCGTGCGCCGCCGGCATCCATCGCAACATACGAAAAACTCAGCGCGGACATGGCTTAGAGTGTCTCCCTCTGACAGACGCGCAAGACTTCTTCGGGCGTGGTTTTCCCCGCAAGAACGGCAATCTTGCCATCGCCTAAAAGTGTCCGCATTCCATAGGTTTTAATGGCGTAGTCTTTCATCTCATTGGAGCTAGCCCGGTCGACGGTCATGCGCCGAATCGGCTCATCAATCACAAAGAGCTCGTAGAGACCTACACGGCCTTTGTAGCCACTTCCCTGACACTTCTCGCAGCCGGTACCCTTACGAAAGGGAGTCGTCCCCACCCAGTCACTCGGGGCGATCCCGACGCCTTCGAGCATCTCACTCTCGGGAGTATAGGGCGCGGCGCAGCTCGGGCAGACACGCCGCACCAGGCGCTGGGCCACGGCTCCAATCAGCGACGAGGCCACGAGATAGGGCTCCACTCCCATGTCGAGAAGACGAGTCACGGAGCCGGGGGAGTCGTTGGTGTGGAGCGTGGAGAAAACCAGGTGCCCCGTGAGGGCGGCGTGGATGGCAATTTCTGCCGTCTCGTGGTCTCGAATCTCTCCTACCATGATCACATCAGGGTCTTGACGAACAATACTACGCAGTCCATTAGCAAAAGTCAGACCAATGGCCGCACGTACGGGAATCTGGCTGATGCCGGGCACCTGGTACTCGACAGGGTCTTCGATTGTCAGGATATTGGTCGTCGGAGACCAGATCTCTTGGAGCGAGGCATAGAGCGTGGTGGACTTACCCGCTCCCGTTGGACCGGTGGCAAGAATCACCCCATACGGCACCTTGATAATCTGCCGATACCGCTCCAGCATGTCCGGCTGAATTCCTAGCTCGGCGAGCCCCAGCATCGCGGTGCCTTTATCCAGGATACGCATCACCGCGCGCTCCCCAAAGACCGTCGGGACGATGGAGACGCGGACATCAATGGAGCGCCCCGCAATCGTCACTTTGATGCGCCCATCTTGGGGCAGGCGGCGCTCAGCGATATTCATCTCGCCTAAAATTTTCAGGCGGGAGATGATCGCGGCGTGCATGCGCTTGGGTGGTGCCATCATGTCGCGCAGCATGCCGTCAATGCGGAAGCGCACCTTCATCTCTTTTTCGTAGGGCTCGATATGGATATCCGATGCCCCATCGCGCACCGCTTGCGCAAAGATCAGGTTGGCCATCTGCACCACAGCGGTCTCACCCGCCATCTTTTGCAGATCTGCAAGATCCGTGTTTTCGTCGGCATCTATCAGGTTGGCATCGTCGCCTTGTCCTGGAATACCGGCGAGAATCTTCTCTAAGAAAATCTCCTCGATCTTCTCTTTAATAACAGCGGCAGGTGCCAAGACTGCCCGCGTGGGCCGCTGCAACAAGACCCCAAGCTCATCCACAGCACCGAGGGCAAGCGGACTTCCGATGGCTGCGACCAGAGTCCCCTGATCAAGCATAATCGGGAGGATCTGGTGTTTGAGGGCAAAGTCACCAGGCACGAGCGACACAGCCTCCTCTTGAGGACGTGTGGTCTCCAGATTAACACTCTCAAAAGCGTCTTCCAGATTTGGTAGCGTGATCGGTTCAGAAGCAGTCATAATTTCAAAATCAGAGACGTTCCACATCTCAAAAGGTTCGCGTCCCTTACTCATATTATAATTATCAACAAGAAAAAAACATGAAACCATAGGGGAAGTTCCCTTTCATATTTTTTTAATCTTATCCAATCGTACATAATGCCCTAAACTCAGGCAGTAAAAGCCGATATAAAAAAGAAACAGGCAAGCGCATTAGCATTCCCATCATTAAAAATTACAACAAATACAAATTAAAC
>JAPLCP010000157.1 GCA_026392155.1 Armatimonadota bacterium
TCTCCAGCCCCGCGCCATAGAGATGCCAGCGCTTGTAGGAAGTCGGTAGGTTCACAGGCTATTGTACCGATTGAATCCGCCGAAAGTTTAATCGCAGAGCGATTTCTTAGCTGAGGAACGAGGCTTACAGGCGCCGATTTTAACAGGCAAGCTCTCCCCGGCGACAGAGGCGGTATACTTTGGGGATACGACTATGAGCGAAGCTGTAATTGACGAAAGTGGCGGGCGCTACCCGTTCCGCGAGATTGAGAAGAAGTGGCAGGCCCGCTGGGCGGATGCGAAGGTGCACAAGGCCACGCAGGACACGAACAAGCAGAAGTACTACGTGCTCGTGATGTTCCCCTACCCGTCGGGCTCTGGCCTGCACGTCGGGCACTGCAAGAACTACGTCCCCGGCGATGTCGTGGCCCGCTTCAAGGCGATGCAGGGCTTCAATGTCCTCAACCCGATGGGCTGGGACGCTTTCGGACAGCCCGCCGAGCAGGACGCGATTCGCAAGAAAAAGAACCCCAAGCAGGCGGTTCCCGAGCTAGCTGAGGTCTATAAAAAGCAACTTAATATTCTAGGTGTCAGCTACGACTGGGACCGTGAGATCAACTCCACAGATCCCGGCTACTACAAGTGGAACCAGTGGATTTTCATCAAGCTCTATGAGGCAGGACTGGCGTACCGTCAGGGCTACCCAGTGAACTGGGATCCCGAAGATCGAATCGTGCTCTCCAACGACGAAGTGGTCAATGGCCGGGGCGCACGCTCGGGGGCCCTGGTTGAGAAGCGCATGATGCACCAGTGGTTCTTGAAGACGACAGCGTATGCGGATCGCTTGGTCGATGACCTGGAGACGATCGACTGGCCTGAGGGTGTCAAGACCCAGCAGCGCGACTGGATCGGACGAAGCGAGGGTGCGGAAGTTGAGTTCAAGCTAGCTCCCCCGTCGGACGGGGGCGGGGGGGGCATCACCGTCTTTACGACACGTCCAGACACGCTCTGGGGTGCGACTTTTATGGTGCTCTCCCCTGAGCATCCACTGGTCGCGGAGATCACGACTGATGCCCAGAAAGCGGCTGTAGAAGCCTACGCTGCCGAGGCGGCGAAGAAGTCCGACGAAGACCGAACGGCGGAGGGCAAAGAGAAGACGGGAGTCTTTACCGGAGCCTACGCCATCAACCCGGTCAATGGGGCGCAGATTCCCATCTGGATCGCCGATTACGTTCTGACGGGCTACGGCACGGGCGCGATCATGGCCGTTCCGGCCCACGACCAGCGCGACTTTGAGTTCGCCCGCAAGTTCGAGCTGCCGATTGTGCTGGTCTATGCCGAAGCCGATACGCCCTCGGAGAGCGAGCTGACCGAAGCCTTTGCCAGCGGCGGCGTTTTTCGAGAGTCCCTAGGCTCACCGTTCTCGGGCGAGCCGCAGGACAAGAGCGTGGTTGTTCCTAAGGTTGTCGCCTGGATGGAGGAGAAGGGCTACGGTCGAGGAAAAGTCCAGTACCGACTCCGCGACTGGCTGCTCTCGCGCCAGCGCTACTGGGGCACGCCCATCCCGATGATCCACTGCCCCAGCTGTGGAACGGTTCCCGTACCCGAAGATCAGCTTCCTGTGCAGCTCCCCGATCTGGAAGAGTACCGCCCCAGCCCCGATGGCCGCTCGCCGCTTGCCAGTGTGGAGGCGTGGGTGAAGGTCGTCTGCCCCCAGTGCGGGCAGACCGCCGAGCGCGAGACGGATACCATGGCAGGCTCCGTAGACTCAGCCTGGTATTTTTTGCGCTTCGCCGATCCGCACAACGCGGAGCAGGCATGGAGCCGTGAGGCCAGCGACTACTGGATGCCCATTGATATGTACATCGGGGGGCGAGAGCACGCGGTCGGGCACCTACTTTTCTGCCGCTTCTTCACCAAGTTCGCCTACGACAACGGCTGGACCGCAGCCAATGAGCCGGCCAAGGCGCTCCGCAACCAGGGAATGCTCAATGCCCTGACACCGTCGGAGCGGGTGCGTGATCCTGAGACTGGCATTGAGGGCTTTAAGTCCATCAAGCCCGATGACTTGGTTGCCTACGACCGCGATGTCTGGATCAAGCGCTGGGAGGCCGAGGGCAACAAGCCCCTGGCAGCCGAGCGTATCCGTCGCCCCCTGGATGCTCCTGAGTCTATCGAGCCCGTGAATGTCGAGTTCGTCTGGATGAAGATGAGCAAGTCCAAGGGCACCAGTGTTACCCCCGATGAGATGGCAGAAAAGTACGGTGCGGACTCGCTCCGTACCCTCGTGCTGTTTGAAGCGCCGTTTGAGGACTCGATTCAGTGGTCTGAGGAGCGCATGAACGGTCCGTATCGTTTCTTATCACGTGTCTGGGACACGGTGAGTGGGATTGTCTCTGCGCCGCCTGCACCGGGTACGCCCGAGGCAATCTCGACCGTTTTGAGCGGCGATCTTCCTGACAACTGGGCCCCCATGCCCGACGCCGAGGTGAAAGCGCTGCGCCGAAAGCTCCACCAGACCATCGCGAAAGTGACTTCGGATATTGAGAGCTTCCGCTTCAACACGGTTGTCTCCGGTCTGATGATCCTGCACGATGCCCTGCGCAAGTTCTGTAATGCCGGTGGCGTGGCCCATCCCGCAGCACGAGAAGCCGCTGAGGGGCTGACCCTCCTACTGGCCCCGCTCGCCCCGCACCTGGCCGACGAGCTCTGGGAGAAACTGGGTGGCCAGGGCTTCCTCTTTCGTGGCCCGTGGCCCGTCAGTGATCCGTCGCTGGCCGCCGATGACGAAGTGACGGTCGTGGTGCAGGTCAATGGAAAAGTCCGCGAGAAGCTCCTGCTTCCCGCAGGGCTGAGCAACGACGCGCTTGAAGCCGTCGCGCGGGACAGCGAGAAAGTCCGCGCCGACTTGGAGGGCAAGACCATCCGCAAGGTGATCGTCGTCCCCGGCAAGCTCGTCAATATCGTCGCAAACTAGACGGCGGGGCCTTTCAGGCCCCCGGTCAGGCCCTACGCAACCGCGAACTCTGCGATAGCGGGAGGGGCATCGCTGGCGAGGATCTGGACACGGACGGCTTGTGCGAGCGTGGGCGGCACTTCCTCGACCAGCAACGCGCCTATTTTCTCCCCGGCAAAGAGCGTGCGCCACTGGCCATCATCGGTGAGGCGGTACTCGACCGCGAAGAGCTGGATCTGCTCGCCGCCTGCTTCGGAGAGGGTGACGCGCTGGACTTCCTGCATGCTCGGGAGCGTGAGCTGGAGCCAGCCACGCGGCTCGGCGCTCTGCCAAAAAGTTTCCAGATCGCTGTCGCCCGCAAGCACTGCCTCGTGGCCTTCCGTGGCGCTGGAGGCAGTGAGGGGAAAGAGCGGCAAGGCGGCGTCTAAAACAATGGGCTCCACAGCCACTGGCTCCTCAACGATCGCGAGGGGCTCTGGGGAGACCTCGGGGATGTCAGCGGCAACGGCTGGTGCTTCAGCGGCTTTGGCAGCGTCCGCCTCCTCCTGTGCTTTATCCGTCACTTTCTTAGCGACGGCAAAGACGAGCGGGGTCAGGATCAGCGGGATAAAAAAAGGCAGTGGCATGAGTTCTCTCCTAAACTTCTTTCGTTATTGTAGCGCATCCTGCAAGCGTCTGTAACGTAGCCGTAACGCCACGGGGATAGAGTGCGAGCTATGGAACCCAGACAAGTCCCTCGACCGCAACTCTACGCTACGATGCCAGCACTGAGCTTCCCGCCGGAGCGGTGCTTCGTTTTGCTCTACGTGGTGGACAGGTGCGCCTCCAGCGCTAGTACTCAGAGCGTGCGGAAGCCTGGGATGCGGTGGAAGGTGAGATAGTTGGCGTCGTGGTTGTTGTGCGCCCCACCAAAGTCATCGTCGTAGGCGGTGCGGCAGGCGGCGATAATGTCGTCGCCATCGAAGAGCCACTCGACATATTGAAAACCGTGGTGGACCGTGTCCGGGTGGGAGAGAATCACCGAGCGCACCTCCCAGTCACGCAGATTGGCGGAGCAGGTCAGTGCGAGCGTGTTGCGAATCTTGCCGGGATCAGGAGCCCGGTATTTTTCGTCCACAATGCTCGCTAGGCTCCAGTAGCGCTTGCTCTTTTTGTCCCAGCGGATCGCGAACTTCTTCGCGCCGCCGGGGAACGAAAAAAAGCCTGTGTCGGGGTCGAAGGTTGCGGTCTTGCCATCGCGGGAGATCTTGACCCAGGCCGCTTTTTCGTCGGGGGATTTTGTCTGGACGCGCAGGATATCCACCAGCGAGCCATCCGGTGCGACCACCACATTGCCCTCCAGCCACGCCCCCATGTCCCCGCCGTTCCAGGTGCGCTCACTCGGGAGAAAATTGGTCGTGCTCCAGTTTTTTGGATCCATCAAGTCGGCGTTTATGGAAACCGAGAGTACCCCCGCCCGGTAGTTGATGCCCCAGGCCTGCGGTGGGTTGCGCCACTCAAACGCCCGCCAGAGTCGCCCTTGATGCTCGACAATCGGCACGGGCGCGCAGTGGTACTCACCCTCGCTACGTAAGACCACGCTGCTCCAGCTCACGCCACTGTCGGTGGATTTATGGAGCACGATATCTCCATGGTGCTTGTCCGTGCCGAGTAAGTAGAGCGCTTTTCTGTGGACAAAAAGATTCGACCAGAACGCGCCGTGGATTGTCGCGATTTTCTCCCAGCTCTTGCCCCTGTCCTTGGAGCGAAAAACCTGAGAGACCGCTCGCGTGTGCTCGGTACTCTTGGGACCAAACGCATCGTGGCTGGCGACGTAGGTGCCGTCGGGGAGGACGGCCAAGCCGGGTGAACCGATATAGACTCCCGTGCTCGCGGGAACATGATCAATAACGACGCCGGGGACAGAATCGCTCAGCGGCGAGGGAAGGAGCGGCAGCGAACTCATAATTTCCTCATCTTAGGTAGGCTATTCTACAAGAAATTCTTTGTTTTTTGGGTTCATCATGAATTCTTCATGATGTCCTCCCATACTCCTATCAAGAGGAAAAGTAACAACGATGAAAAACATCACGAAGTCCGGTTTTAGTTTAATTGCTCTGGTCGCACTGAGCGGCTGTGGCGGCGCGGGTGCTGGCACGGGTCTGGAGAGCTTCTCCAACTTGCTCGGGCTCGATGGCGGTGAGCTGGTCGGTATCTCACGGGCTACGAGCGCGGGAACGGTGACGACGGAGCAGACACACACGCGTACCTTTGAAGACCGCACCATCGGCGGTCGCCCAAGCGGCGTGGGTGGCAGGCCAGGGAGTATCGGTGGACCGGGTGGCCCTCCTCGGGGCACAACACGCTGGAATGTGGCGCAGGGCGTGGCGCGGGCTGTAAAGGTGAGTGTGCCCGAGGGAGCGACATTACCTGCGTCGTTTACCCTGAGCAATATCGAGATGAGCATGCGTGTCACCGATGGCGAGCGGGTGGCGGAGCAGAAAACCACGATTGCAGGGCCCGTCACGCTTACCCGTGTCGGCGAGACGAGTGCCTACACCGCCAGTGCGGAGCTGACGCCTGAGGCAAGCTTCACGGAAGGCTCTTTTGAGACGCTCCACGCGATCCTCACCACGGCTCCCTCTCCCAACACCTCCACAGCCACCCTGCGCTACGATGCCAGTGCCGAGCTGCCCGCCGGAGCCAAGCTACGCTTTGGTCTTGAGCGCGGTAAAGCTCAGATGAAGTAGATCTACCGAAAAAATCAGCCCGAGAGCTAACCCTCGGGCTGTTTTTTTTGCGAGAGCAGCACGCCTAGGACAACAATCGTGAGCGTTCCGACGGTGAGGGTGAGTAGGCTATGAAGCGGCGCTTTGGGCAGGGAGGCAGGCCAGTAGGGCTTTTGCGAGAAGCTCACCCAGATACTCACGAGGGCTCCGACAATCGTGGCGGGAAGGGCGGCGGCTTTGCTTGCCTTTGGCACCAAGCGGTCTAGCAAGAACAGCCCCAGCATCCCGCCTGAGAGCACACCCGCCAGGTCCCACCAGACATCCAGCGCCGTCTTCACCGAGATCATGGCGATCGCGGCTAAGATGCTCAGTAGGCCAAAGCCCACCACAGCAAGCCGTAGCATCGTCAGCTTCTGCGCCTCGGTGGCACTCTCGCGCTTGGCCCAGAGATCATGGACAAAGAGGGTCGCGGAGCAGTTCAGGTTCGAGTCCATCGCCGCCGCGCAGACTGCGGCCAGCACGAGGCCCTTGAGCCCGACAGGAAGCTGGGTCTGGATGAACCAAGGGAAGACGGCATCGGGCTTGGTGCCGGGCGGTAGCGCACTGGCATGGGCCTGGTAGAACGCCCAGAGTGCGGTGCCGATAAAGAAAAACAGGGCGGCGATGGGCACATAGAGCAGGCCCCCCAGCCAGACACTGCGCGTGGCATCTCGGTCGGCTTTTGCCGTGAGATAGCGCTGGACATAGGCCTGGTCCACCCCAAAGTTCTGGAGGTTGATCGCCATGCCGTAGAGCAGCACCACCCAGAAACTAGAGCTGGCAAAGTCGGGGGCGAGGCTCCCCAGCGAGAACTTTCCGGCAGTGCTCGCTTGGCTCACCACGGCCCCAAAGCCACCTGGCACACCCGCTAAGATCACGCCCACACAGACCAGAGGCCCGATGATCATCACAACCGCTTGCACGACGCCGGTCCAGATCACCGCCTCCGTGCCCCCCAGCATCGGATAGATCGTCACGAGCAGCCCCAGCAAGAGAATGAGCACCGGAAGCGGGAGGCTGCCGACAAGCGGCTGGAGGGCAAGCGAGAGTAGGTAGAGAATCGTCCCCAGCCGCGCCACCTGCACCAGCAAGAAACACAGAGTCGCATAGACCCGCGCCCAGCGCCCAAAGCGCTTCTCAAAGCGCTCATAGGCCGAGATCTGCTCGCCTACGCGGTAGAGCGGGACAAAAAACTTGGCGGCCAGCCAGCAGGCCAGCGGAAGTGAGAGCGCAAAGACAAACGGGTTCCAGTTGCTATCGTAGCTCTTGCCAGGGTTGGCCAGAAAGCTAATCGAGCTGACATAGGAGCCAAAGAGCGAGAGGCCCACCGCCCAACCCGGCAGCGAGCGCCCGGCGGCCATGAACGCAGCGCTATCTTTATTCTTTCGCAGAAAAAGACAGCCATAGAATGTTGTTGCAATGAGATAGCCCGCGAGAACCACCCAGTCCAGTGCGCCCATGCCCCTTAGGTTCGGTGTCCCGTCCACCTATCCCTGCACCGTATAGAGCTGGTTGCTGCCGCTGAGATGTCGCAGAAAGGCAATTTGCTTGCCGTCGTGCGAGAAGACGCAGGCCAGTGCTAGGGGCGTATCGCTGGTGCGCTTTGTCAGGCGACGTAGCTTGCCTGTCTCGACATCGATTGTCACCACACTCCCGTCGGCGATGGCGGCGATGCGGGAGCCATCGGGGTGCCAGGTGAAGGCGGAGGCGATGGGGAATGCGTTGCGCGTGAGCTGCCGCAGCACTCCGGTGCTTGGGGAGACGAGCCAGAGCTGGATAATCCCCGCGTCATCGGCCATGAGAAAGGCGAGCTGGGAGCCATCGGGCGACGAGCGTACCCAGTGGCGCGGCGCGAGCGCGACGCCGGTTTTCGTGTGGGTCAGCCGTCGCTGGGTCGGGCGCTGCGTCTCCAGCCCCTCGGCGAGAAATATCTCGACTTTCCCGTCAGACAGCTCCCCTAGAAACGCCAGGGTGCGGGAGCTTCCTACCCAGCCCTCCTCGAAGGCGCGGCGGATCTCGTCGGTGTTGGGCTTGGGATTGGGCGTGCTCTTGGTCGCCAGAAGCGAGAAGTGCGTGCCGTCATGGTTGCGTGGGTGGGTCTTGGGCACCGAAACAGCCTTAGGGAAGCACACACCCACCTCGCGCGCACCGCTGTTCTCCAGCGCATCGTTGTAGGTGTAGCTCAGCCAGTCGCCCTTCGGGTGCCAGACATGCACATGCGAGCCGCCTCGCAAAGCTCCCGGCGTTCCGGGCAGCGTGAGATCGCGTGCATCGAGTGGGAGGGCGGCCAGTGTGTCGGTGTGGACTATCACGCCTTGCCGGTGCGAGATGCCGTAGCTCCAGTCGGGGGTCGGGTTCTCCGGCCCATGGATAAAGACGACTTTATTCTCACTCGGATGGTGCGTCACCACCCCAACCTGTGCCCCGTTTTTCGCCTCAAAGAGCCGCTGCACCTCGCCGGTCTTCACCCGAACCCGCTCGATCACGCTCCCGTCAAATACCGAGCCATCGCGATCCGAGCGCACATCGTAGACCAGCCACTCCGAGTCGGGCGACCAGACATTTATGTTGGTAAGAATCCGCCCACCGGGGCCATGGGTGACTTGTTGCTCTGGCATGCAGGTACAATACCCGCATGGATCCGCGTTTTATCAACCGCCTCAAGGATATTGTCGGAGAAGATGGTATCCGCCTCGCTGATGCGCAACGAGAGGCCTATGCCTCCGATGCCTACACACTCGCCAAGGCACGCCCTGGTGTGATCGTGCTGCCACGCCTCACGGACCAAGTTGCCGCGATTGCCAAGCTCTGTAAAGACTTCAGCGTGCCTATGGTGCCCCGTGGCGCGGGGACGGGTCTGGCGGGCGGGGCGATGGCCTATGAAAACGCGGTGCTACTCTGCCTCTCACGGATGAACGCGATTCTCTCGGTGGATATTCCCAACCGGCGCGTCCGGGCGCAAGCAGGCGCGGTCAATACCTATCTAAGCAAAGCAGTCTCGAGCGAGGGCTATCACTACGCGCCCGATCCGTCATCGCAGGGAGCCAGCACGATCGGGGGCAATATCGCCAACAACGCGGGCGGGCCACACACGCTCAAGTACGGCGTGACGGTCAACCATATTCTTGCCGTCCAAGTGGTGCTCCCCGATGGGCAGATCATGGAGCTAGATGCCGATGACCACGGCTATGATCTGATTGGGGTGCTCGTGGGCTCTGAGGGGACGATGGGAATTATCACGGAGGCGACGGTCAAGATTGTCCCCAACCCGGAGGCGATCCGTACGCTTCTCGTGGTCTGTGACTCGGTCGCCACGGCCACTAACCTCATCTCCGCCATCATCGCCGAGGGGATTGTCCCCGCCGCGCTGGAGATGATTGACCAGACCATTCTGCGCGTCGTGGAGGAGAACTACAAGCTGGGCCTGCCAACGGACGCCGGCGCGGTGCTCTTAGTCGAAGTAGATGGAGCGGAGGTCGGAATTGAGGCTCAAGCCGAGCGGGTTGAGCTTCTCTGTCGTGATGGCGGGGCGCTCCGCGTGGAGGTGGCCAGCGATCCCGCCGAACGTGCCAAGCTCTGGACGGCACGCAAGAAAGCCGTAGGCTGTCTGGGCAGATTGGCACCGTCGCACGCCACGCAAGACGGGGTCGTGCCGCGCACCAAGCTCCCGATTATCCTCAAAGAAATTGAGGAAATCGCGGCTAAGCACCATCTTAAGATCGCCAATGTCTTTCATGCGGGCGACGGTAACTTGCATCCCGTGGTGCTCTTTGATGAGCGCGATCCCGACGAAGTCAAGCGCGTCTTAGAGGCAGGCGCCGATATCTTGCGTGCCTGTGTCGCGGTCGGCGGAGCACTGACGGGCGAGCACGGAATCGGTCTCGAAAAGCAAGAGTTTATGGACATGATGTTCACCGAGGACGACATAGATACCATGCTGCGCCTGCGCTCGGTCTTCAACCCCGATGAGCTGCTCAACCCTGGCAAGCTCTTCCCGGTCGGTGGCAACTGCTGCCCGCACCTCCCCCGCGCCGATGGAGCCAAGCTCGCCGGAATCGCGGCAAAGGCATCGGGGATATGATTCTCTTAGGCTACTACCCCGACTGGGTGGAGGCAATGCCCCCCGCGAAAGTGCCCTACAAGCGCTACACGCACCTGACACACTCGTTTGCACTCTTCAACGACGACGGCACGCTCAAGCCCCCCCGCGGCGCAGCGGAGTTCTGCAAGCGGGCAAAAGCCGCCAAAGTGGTTCCAATTCTGGCCGTGGGTGGTGCAGAGAGTGGCCCTGCCTACGCCAAAGCCGAGACGGAGACACTCGCCCGACATATCGTGGCCATGGTTCAGAAAAACGGCTACGGTGGGGTGGATATCGACTGGGAGTTCCCCGACACGCCCGGTGCCCCGCAGAAGCTCGTCGCGCTGGCGCAGGCGCTCCGCAAGCACCTGCCCAAAACGCTGCTCACCGCCGCCGTGCCCGGAGGCGAGTGGAACGGCAAGCACTACGATGCCCCCGCTCTCCTGCCACTCTTAGACTACGTCAATATTATGGCCTATGATTATGCGGGGCCGTGGGGAAGTGAAGCGGGTCATAACGCCCCCTACAGCTTCTGTGAGTCGGCGATTGCCTACTGGCGTGGGCGCGGCTGGCCCGCCCATAAGCTCCTGCTCGGGCTAGCGAGCTATGGACGCGGCTTCAAGGCACGTCGATTTGGTGAGAAAACCACGGGAAAGTCCGCGCATGAGTACACGGGCTACACGGAGATTCTGCCGCTCGCCGCAAAAGGCTGGAAGAAGCAGCGCGATCCCAAAGAGCACGTTCCTTATCTTGTCTCCCCCACCAGCGACGAGCTGATCTCTTACGACGATCCCGAGTCCATTGCACTGAAAGCGGCGCTGGCCAAAAAATCCGGACTCGCGGGCTGCTTCTTCTGGGAAATCACCCAAGACGATGGCACACTCGCTGCGGCAACTATGGTAAAATAGGGCCGCTATGCCCTCTATGCGTCAGATTCGCGGTCGTATTCGCACCGCTAAGAACATTCAGCAGATTACCAAGGCCATGAAGATGGTCGCCGCTGCCCGTCTCAAGCGTGCCCAGGACCGTGTGGTCTCGGCCCGCCCCTACGCCAACAAGATGAAGGAAGTCATGGGCTCCCTCAGTAAGGCAGGCGCGGGGAGTATCACCCATCCGCTTTTGGAAGTGCGCGAGCCCGTAAAAGTGGGGATCGTGGTGATCAGCGCCGACCGTGGACTCTGCGGCTCCTACTCCACCAACCTGCTGAAAAAAGTCCAGGAAGTCCTACGAACCGGTGGCCTCAACGGAGGTGCCGTCACGCCTGAGACAACTCAGCTGCTACTCGCAGGACGCAAGGCCCAGACGTTTTTCCGCCGTCGCCCCTATACCATCGCCGGTGAGTTTGTGCTCAGCATGACCAACCCCAGCTTCGCGGAGGCCCAAGAGATTGCCAAGCAAGCGCGGGACCTCTACACCAGCGGTGAAGTAGACGTGATCTACCTGGTCTACACCAAGTTTCTCTCCGCTCTCGTGCAAAAGCCCATGAGTGTCCAGATGCTCCCGATGGTTCCCGAAGAAACTGATGAGAGCGCAGGCGGCAGCGAAGACTACATCTTCGAACCTGATGCCGTCACGCTCTTTGGGAACATGCTCCCCCGCTCTGTGGACACCATGGTCTACCAGGCACTGATTGAGTCCGTGGCCAGCGAGCATGGTGCTCGTATGACCGCCATGTCCAGCGCCACTGACAACGCCGGAAAGATGATCGCCGGTCTGACCCTCGCGGCCAACCGTGCCCGCCAGGCCAGCATCACCAAAGAGCTCGCCGAGATCGTGGGCGGCGCCGACGCTCTCAAGGGGTAACGAAAAAAAACGCCCCTGGCTCCTTTCATGGAGCCAGGGGCGTTTTTTGCTTTTAGAGCGTCCCGAGGAACTCCAGCAAGTCCGTACGATCCGCCGCGCTCAGCGACTCGTAGCGCTGCTTTGCCGCCATTGCCTCGCCGCCGTGCTGCCGCACCGCCCCATCCACGGTCGTGGCGCGGCCATCGTGGAGAAAGAACGTGCGCAGCCGTAGGCCCCAGAGTGGCGCGGTGCGGAAGTGGCTACCATCCGCGCTCCCCTGCACCACCCCATCGCCCATTCCCAGATCATGGGTCAGCAAGTCCGAGTAGAGATTCACCGGGCGGTTCGAGAGCGCTGCAACACTGCTAGTGCCCGTCTGGAGCGTCGGCACATGGCACGCCACGCACCGGATCTTGGTAAAGACTTGGCTTCCACGCCCACTTGCCAGGGTGGCGGGTGCCGGAGTGGGTGCAGCAAGCAGACGCATAAAGTTGGAGAACTTTAGCAAGTCCCCACCATCGTCCTCAGGCTCGGGCACGACATCGTAGAGCGCCTTCCCCTGCGGCAAAAGATCCATCGGAAACACTGGAGTCGTGATTCCCATCTCGTTCAGATAAGCATCCGCGGAGAAGTGCTCCAGGGTCGCCACTTGCGACTTCCAGCCAAAGCGCCCGACCTGGTGCTTGCCCGTGGTGGGGCTCACGGCATAGTTTGCCACTCCCGTGATGCCGTCGGGGTCGCCGCTCTTGATGTTCTTGAGAATCTCGCTATCAGGGATGGCCTCGATCAGCCCAGCCCCAAACAACGGTGTGGTGATGCGCCGCGAGACATGCTCCGCTCCCGCAGGAACCACTTCAGCTGCAATCGTGCAAGTAGGATCAATCTCGGCAATCGTGCGCCTCTGAAGAACCGGGCCACCCAGCTCCGCCAAGTCCGAGTAGCTCACCCCCGAGCCCGCCCCGATCCGTGTCACTCGTGAGAGCACCAAATCCTCACCCGCGCCCCCGACTCCACCCGCCGAGTGGCACTCGCCACAGCTCCGGCCATTAAAGACTGGCCCTAGCCCCTCGTCTACGTCTTCCGTAGTGGCAAAGACAGTCTTGCCTTCCTCAAAAAGCTCTTGCTCCGCCCGAGTTAGTCCCGGAATTTCGGCACCAATGGGGGTAAAGACCGAGCTCACGCCCCCACAGGCTCCCACGCCCAGAAAAAGGGTCGCCGTCGCCGCAATGTGTAATCGCTTCTTCATCTTCAGACTCCTCTTTTCCACAGGCTCCTGAGCCTGCTTAGGATGTAGAGTAGGGCCGCCAAATGAAGAAGTCATGAAGATTTTCATACCGTTTTAATATTTCACATCAAGCACTCTAAGAGATATGCCCAATACTTTCCGGGTTTATTATGGGCACTCCCAATTTAAAGCATAGTGATCATCGAATATTTTCTCAGCGCCCCCCTAGAGCAGAGCTCTGCACTGTTTCTTCGTAGAGGTGGGGAAGCAAAGGTGCATGAAACGCAAGCAATGAGCTAGGTGTGGACATTCACAGTGCACCAAACTCTGCACCAAACGAAGCGCCATCCGCACCAGCCCACCAATCCGATCACCCGCCGCCAGTCCCAGCAAGACCCCTGCGACCCGTGCCTCTCTCAATCGTGTCCTCGTGCGGGGACAAATTCGATCTCACTGGCCTTGAGCTTGCGTGCACCCGCCATCCACGACTGCGAGGGCACCTCTTTGAGCCAGTCGGAGAGGGAGGGAATGCAGCTGAGGTCTTCGAGAACGTGCTGTTCGGCGATATCGCGCACGAAGACTTCTTTGCCGTCGGAGTTGGTCAGCGTCTGCCCGAAAAGCTCCTCGATCAGAAAAATCCCAAACGCGGAGTGAAAGACGCAGCGGTGGGTGACTTCGGCA
>JAPLCP010000154.1 GCA_026392155.1 Armatimonadota bacterium
CGCTGTGGCGTGCTGGGCAACCCGACCGACATGTACGGCGGCTCTGTAATCTCTTGTTCTCTCTCCGAGCGTGCGACCTGCACCCTTTCTGACACCGACTCGGCGGCGCTGATCTTAGAAGCCGATAATGGCGAGCGACAAGTTATCGCGAGCAGGGCCGACCTCGAGCCTTCGAAAGAGCTCCCGCGCTTGGACTTGGCGAAGGCCGTGCTGAGGGGCATGGGGATTGATCCGGGGGAAGCGCACTTTCACCTCACGACCAGCACGGAGATTCCCATGCAGGCAGGACTGGCAGGCTCGACGGCGCTCATGGCCGCGGTTTATGGTGCGGTGTCCCAGAAAATCGGGCGGGTGGAGCACAAGCACGCCATCGCCGCCGCGATCCGCAAGATCGAGTACGAGATTCTCGGAGTGATCTGTGGGTTTCAGGACCAGCACATGGCGGTCTTTGGCGGCCTGAACTACATGGACTTCCGCGACAAAGGCAGCCATATCGCCATGGATGCCCAACCCTACGCCACCGTGGAGCCGCTGATGGACTTGGTGCCACACGCGGACTCCTTGCCGTTTGTGCTAGCGCACACGGGGGTCAAGCATCACTCAGGGGCGGCCCACAAGCCCGTGCGGCAGCGCTGGCTCGACAACGACCCCGAGGTGCGTGAGCTTTATGATGTCTTAGTGCCCAAGCTCGCCCGTGACGGCAAGAAAGCCTTGCTGGAGGGCGACTGGGAGGCCATTGCAGCGCTCATGAACCAGAACCAAGAAGTCCAGTTTCGCCTCGGGGCCAGCGGCGCGGCGGTGGATAAGCTCGTGGAAGTGGCGCTGGCAAACGGGGCCATCGGGGCCAAGCTCGCCGGAGCGGGCCAAGGCGGGACGGTACTGTGTCTCACCTTCGAGCCCGAGCGTACCATCGCCGCCCTCAAAGACGCCGGTGCGGGCCGGATCATCCGCCCCGTGCCGGCGGAGGGGCTCACCGTGACGGAGTCCAGGTCGTGATGGAGTAGGGCTCAGCAAGGAGTCGTTCTCCGGGGGCAAGCTCCTCGCCGGGCACAAGGTCGCGGCTACCGTCGGTGATGTGCGGCGTGAGAGCATAGCTCTCGGAGAGCTCCAAAGTGCGTTCCTGGTCGGTGGTATTTATGGCAACCAGGGCAAGCTGCTCGCCGGCCGGGTCGCACCAGGCAGAGACATAGAGCCCGTCGGCTTCGGTGGGAGTGACAAAGATACGTCGCCAGCCGGGGCGGAGAAAGCGCGCGAAGTTTCCCAGTGCCCAGAGGGTCTTGCTGGGTGAGATCGCCTCGTTGTCTCCGAGATAGATCAAGCCGTCTTTGTAGTCATACGGCGAGAGGGCGAGCCACCAGAACCAAGCACTGGCATCGGCGTGGACAAAGTCCTGGTGCATCATTCGAGCAACTCGTAGCGACAGCTCCATTCCTAAGTCGCGCCCCGGCTCCATAACACAGACCTCGGACTGCCAGAAGCGCCCACCCGGCACGTGCTGGGCAATGGCACGACGAACGGCCTCACGAATCCGACGGCTCTCCTCGGGTGGATCGTAGCTCCAGTAGCCGTGGCCACAGAGCTTTCCCTCACAGACCACTGCCAGCGCCTCCGCTTGGCCGTCGATTAAAAAGCGCAAGTCAGCAGCCTCGGGCAGGTCTAGCTCGATGGCGAGGCTCCTGCGGTCGAGCTCCAAGCGGAGCGTGTGAGCCAGCGCGAGAATATCCGAGTTACTGAAGCGACAGCCCTCTTGGGTGGCATCTTCCCAGGCCCACTGCGGCTCATTGACCGGGCTGAGCGCTGTAAACGGAAGCCCCACGCGCTCAAAGTGCTCGACCACCTCCGCGAGAAACGCTGCAAAGGCAGGCTCCGCGCCGGGCTTGAGGTTGGTGGTGAGCGCTTTCTGGCTCTCGCTCTTATCGTGGGTGGCACGCCCGTTTTGGGTCAGCCAAAGGGGAGGGCTATTGGCAAAGGCAACCCGGCACGATGCGCCACGCTCGGCTGCGGCACGGAGAAACCACTGCTGGCCTTCGTGGCAGCTGGGATCGAAGGCCGACTCGGCGGTTCGTTTAAAGCACTTTGGGTGTCGCCACGGATCTAGGGGGCTCTCTTCCGCCCACGCCCCACCCGCCCCAATATTAAAGCGTACGCCCGAGAGCCCCGCGCCACGCTCTGGGCAAAAAAGCAAGTCGGCGAGCTGGGTTTTCGCCGCCTCACTCCAAGTTTCTCCGACGGGGTCGCCGCTCCAGGCAAGCGATGCTCCAATGCCTTCCAGTGTCTGAAAGTGCTGGCTAGGGTCAAGAATAAGCTTCATGGAGTTTCTTTGAGAATGTGATATTGGTTGGTAGCAAGCCCGGTCACCGTCTGAGTCTTTCCGGAGGGCCAGCGGACCGTGAGAGACTCCGCTTTCTCTGTCTGGCCAAGGCCAAAGTGAACCCGTGGATCGCTACTGGAGAGATATGAGCCATCGGCGTGGCAGTGACGCACGATCTTTTTACCGCCAGCCGTGAGCGTGAGCACCGCACCGTAGCCGCTAGGATTGGAGCGCGTTCCGATGAGCTTCACTCCCAGCCAGTTGCCCTTTATCGTAGACTCATTGTGGAGGAGTAAAGGCTTGCCTTCACTATCGGCGATGAGCAGATCGACACGGCCGTCGTTGTCAAAATCGCCCGTCGCTAAGCCGCGTCCGACAATGGGCTTTTGCAGTGCCTCCCCGGCTTGCTTCGAGAGATCCGCAAAACCTGCCTGTCCGCCTTGTTTGGCGAGATTATGCAGCAAGAGAGTGGGCTGCCGGTAGGTTTGCACCGTATCAATCTGCTCGATATTGTCTTGGACATGGCCATTGGCGAGCGCTAAGTCTAGCCAGCCATCGTTGTCCGCATCGAAGAACTTACACCCAAAAGTCACATAAGGCGAGGCCGCGGGGCTTGTGTGAGCACTGTAGGCCACATCGGTAAACAGACCACCGCCTTCGTTTTTATAGAGAGACTTGGCCTCGTTGGCATAGGTGGCGACAAAGAGATCGAGGAGTCCGTCGTTGTCGAAATCGCCCCAGTCCGTGCCCATGCCGCCGTGCACATTGCCCTCACGGTCGGTGTGGGTTCCGGCACGCCGGGCGACATTGACAAACGGCGCGTTCTGCTTGGTGAAGAGATCGCCCTCTAGCTCATCGTTGGCCAGAGAGATGGCTTGCTGACCGGAGCTATCAAAGTCCGCTGCCGCGATCCCGAGGGTTCGTCCCATCGCACGGGCGAAGCCGCTGCTGGCCGTTGCCTCGGTAAAGACTCCCTTGCCCTGGTTGCGAAAGAAAGTGGGCTTGAGGGGCGGATAGTAGCGTGGGGGACAGGCGGTTAAGATCGGCTTGCCTTGTTTATCACGCACCGAGCAGAGCTCTTGCGTGTTGTAGTCGGCTCCAAACTTGGCGTAGTTGCCCACGATCAGATCCAGCCGTCCGGAGCCGCGCTGTGTCTCGACAAAGGCGCAGGCGGTTCCCCACGGCTGCGCGGTGAGTCCTGACGCCACCGTGACATCGGTAAAGCGCTCTCCCCGCTGGTTGTGAAGCAGAGCGCCGCCTTTGTAGGCAGAGAGGTAGAGATCCTCAAAGCCATCGCCGTCGTAGTCGCCCACCGCGCAGCCACTAAACTGCCCTGTGAGTGTGGGCAGAGCCGTGGCGGAGACATCGGTAAACGCGCCTTTGCCAGCTCCCTGAAAGAGACCCGGCTTCTCGCCCACCAGCAGGATATCTAAGTTGCCATCGCGGTTGTAATCGAGAAATGCCACTCCATTGCCAATTAAAGGCAGAGCGCTGAGCGGGCGCTTCCCTGAGATTGTCCAGGTGTAGCGGAGCCCTGCCTGCGCCGCCACATCCACAAAGCGAATGGGCGAGACAGGCGGGGGCGTCGGGCCTGAGGGCGTCGTTTGGCAGCCGAGTAGCACCAAAAGCCCTACTAGACCAAAAGCGTAGGGGCAGCGCAGGTTAGCGACCGCCTTGCCCTGCTTGACCCGCCTGCGGGTTGCCTCCATTCTGCCGCATGTACTGCATCCCTGCGGCCTGGCCCGGTGCCATCTTGGGAACAGGTGTCCCGGTGGGCTTGGGGGCCTCCGTCTTGGTGCAGCCAACGCTAAGCAGAGTGGCGAGTACGGCGAAAACGAGTGTCAGGGTGAGGGTTTTGGTTTGATTTTTCATAATTTTTAGAGTCTTGACTTTCTTTAGAGAGTAAGGCGGCGTAGCTGCTCTTGTGCGAGCTTTGCCACCGTGGAGTTCGCGCCTCCGAGGGCGATCGCTTGCTGGAAAAACGATTGCGCCGCTTTTTTATCGCGGCGCTGAAGTGCCAGCAGGCCGTAGCCTAGCGGAAGAATCGGAGCTGCGCTGGGGTCAGCGGCGGCATTACTAAAAAGCTGCTCGATCTGTGCCAGAGCCTCTTGTGAGAGTGACCCCGGTTTCTTGAGCAAGACAATTGCGAGCAGTGCACTTCCGATTCCCTCGTTGGGAATCAGTGCCAAAAGGCGCTGGCCGGTCTCCTGCGCCGCGCTATCGTCCCCGCGCTGCACCTGGAGCTGGAGCAAGAGGCGCAGGCTCGCCGTGTGCTCTGGATCGGCTTTGAGCGCTTGCGTGAGCTGCTGCTCGGCGTCTTGCGGTGTAGATGCTTCGAGCGCTTTCTTATAGCAGAGAAGTGGGGGAGTTGGGTGCGCGGCAAGCTGTCTCTTAGCTGCCTCCATGCGCTTCTCAAAGGGCGCAAAGCGTGTGGCATCACCACCGGAAGCCGCAAAGTAGGCGATACTCGCTTCGTGCAAGCGTCCCTGTGCGAGCTGAGCATTGCCGAGCGCCTCGTGGGCCTGAGGGTTATTGGGCGCTTGTTGTGTGGCCTGAAGCGCAAGAGGCACTGCCACGCCTGCCTGACCGGCACCGGTGAGGAGCTCGGCGGCTCTTGTCAGTATTACAGGTGAGTCGGGGCGCTCGCGGGAGGCGATGGCCAGCTCACGGATACAGTCATTTACCGCTCCGACGGAGGCAAGAAGCTGTGCCATCTTGGTGTGGGCCTCGCGATTGGTTGGGTTCACTCGGAGCTCATTTTCCAGCGCAGTTCGCGCCGCAATGCGCTGCTGTCGCCGCTCTGTCTCCTGTGCCCAGTACGCGGCATCCGAAGAGCGCCCTAGGCGCTGGTAGGCCCCTCGTAGCTCCTGAGCCGCCACCGGGTCACCCAGTGCAAGCTTCGTCGCTTTTTCAAGAGATAAAATCGCCTGCTCATGCTTGTTATTCTGGAGAAGGCAGCGCCCTAGAAGCAGGTTTGCGGAGGCGCTCTCGGGCGCTAGTGTCACGGCTTGGCGCAGAGATGCCTCGGCAGTAGCACCTTCGCCGGACTGGAGCAAAAACGCGCCGTATTTTTCGTGGCAGAGAGGGTTCTGGGGAGCGAGTGCGAGTGCCTTTAAGAACTCCGCTCGCGCCTCTTGTGGGGCTTCTGTCACCTGAAGAGTGGCAAGCTGGAGATGGTCTAGGGCCGCGTTAGGGCGCAGAGCGAGTGCGCGGCGCAGGATGCTCTGGGCCTGTGTTTTCTCCCCAAGCTGAATCTGGACATTGGCCAGCATCGAGAGTGCCTGGGGGTAGTTTGGCTCCAAAGCGGCGGCTTTCTCAAGAGACATCCGGGCCGCTTCTATACTTTTTTGGGTGTAGTGGAACGTCCCGAGGAGATAGTGGGCTGCAGCAAGCTTGGGGTGCGTCGCGACAAACTCGGTGAGCTGTCCGTAGGCCACGGAGACTTTCCCCGTTGCCAGAAGTGAGCGTGTCCACTGCTCACGCAGGCGTGGTGAGCTGGGATCGAGACTGACTCCTCGCTCCAGCACGCCGACAGCCTGCTCAAACTTTCCCGCATCGCACAGGCGCCGTCCTAGCCAGTAGATATAGACGGGATCGTTGGTCTGCGTGGTTTGCTTGCTGAGCAGTGCCGATAAAGAGGCCGGGCGATACTGTCGGTCTTTGTAGCTGCCCGTGTAGGGGATTGCAAGCGCAGCCAGTATTCCTAGCAACGCAAGCAATGCAAAGAGGGCGGAGGAAATTTTCCTCCGCCCGGAGTGATGTCTCTCTGGCCTAGTTGTGGTTGTGCCAGATGTCATCGGCGGAACCGATCCTTGCCGTCAGTGTGTTGGGGCCGACGGCTTTTGCATGGCCATCAGCAAACATCACGTTACAGCGCTGCGAGTGGCGGAAGTCAGGGCGACGGCGTCGCTGGTAGTCGCCGTTGCCTTGCCCGGCAAACCCACCGGGGATGTCGAAGTCCCAGCCCGTGGTCTGATTGGGCTTGTTGCTCCATAGGAGTGGCTGGAAGGTGAAAGGCCCACAGGAAGCCTGAACGGGGTTATTGGGGTCGCACCATGCCTGGTCCGCCGCGCGGGCAATATTGGCATCACCATTGGCTCCCACCACGGCTGTCTCAGCGAAAGCGACCAGGTTCGCGGGAGCAATCAGAGTGGCTTGGGAAACGCCTCCAAACCCTTGAAGCCCCGCGGGAAGCCCCGTGTTCCAAGGGGTATTGAGCTGGGTCTTGTTGATAGAGTAGCCGATACCAACTTGGCCACCCGGTATGGGCTGACCATTGGCATCAATCGCAGGGCGGAACGAGGGGCAGACGAGCACCGAGTTCCCTCCGACAGCACCATCAACAAACTGGGTGTTGCTCGCTCCGTATTTTTGAAGATAGGGGCCAAGTCCGACGGTCCACATCGTGCCTCCCCAGCTGGCGCCATCCCACATGTACCCTAGTGGATAGACCTCGTCATAGTCTTGAATGTACTGCATGGTGGCAAGACCGATGTTGCGCATGTTCGACATACAGGCAATCGCACGGGCTTTCTCGCGTGCTTGTGCGAAGACGGGGAAGAGAATGGCTGCAAGGATTGCAATTATGGCAATAACCACAAGTAGCTCGATAAGTGTGAAGTTTCGACGGATACTTCGTTGATTTTTCATAGATTCATCTCATAATGTCAGGGACCGGGTCTTCGATCTGTACTGAGAGTCGTCCCGGTCGGTACGGCTCCTAGCGTCGTTCCCACGAGAAGGGCTGTGGGAAGAAGTTGGATCAGGGGCAGCTCGCTCTCGCCACCGAGCTGCGCCACCATTCTGGCCACTGCCGCCTGTGCCAGAGCATCAATGTCTACTTTTACCGAAGTGACCACGTGCCCACTGATCGCGCCCCAGGGGAGGCCATCGTAGCCCACCACGCTCAGGCGATCTGGGACGGCGATCCCGTGCTCGGTGCAGATGTCCAGAAGCTGGTAGGCAAGGCTATCTCGTGGGCAGAAAAATGCTGTGGGAGCATCGTCTTTTTGCAAGAGCGCCCCGATCTCCCCTAAAAAATAAAGACAGTCCTCTTGTAGTGTCACTTTCAGAGCGGCAAGCTCTTTACGCAGGAGCCCAAGCCGCTGGGGAAAGTTGGGGCTGTTGCTGTCGTCGTGGATCACCCCGATCCGATGGTGCCCTTGCGCAACGAGCTGTTCCGCCACAAGCCGCATGCTAGACTCCACATCGTCCGTTACCTGAGGAAGCGTTCCGTCGACCTGGCCCCCGATGAGCACCGTGGGAAGACGCGATTTCTTAAGGAGTGCTAAGAGAGGGTCGTTTACCTGTGGCGCGAAAAACAGAACGGCATCCGCAATTCCGCCATTTAAGTGCTGGTAGATCTGCTCCGGGGAGCGTGCAAAATCGCAGTGGATGAGCAGATCGTAGCCCTGACTGCCCGCAGCCCGCTCCAGCGCGGTGCACAGGGTGTTCATGTAGAGATCTTGCGGCGTGCGGGTGCGGTAGCCATTGAAGAAGCTCAGAATATGGGTCTGACCACGCTGCATCGAGCGCACGAGCCGGTTGGGGGTGTAGTCTAGGTCTTGGGCCGCTTTTTGCACACGCGCCGTCACATCGGTGGAGATGCGGTACTGCGCAGATTTATCGCTCAGCGCCAGCGACGCCGTGGCGACGGAGACCCCCGCCTGGAGGGCAACATCTTCCAGACGGACTCGGCGAGAGGCGGACTTTGCTACTCTGCTCATCTTTGCTAAAATAGTTTAGCAAGCTTTTTGATTTTATGCAAGCTTTTGTTTTTCTAATCCTCAGAAACCAGCGGTAGGTGCTGGAGCCGCTGTTTCGGGGGCATACGCGGCGAGAGATCAGCTTTGTGACGTGCTCCAAAGCTGGTGAGGACTTGCTCCAGCGCGGGGAGCATGCCGGTGACGCGCTTGAGGCGGATGAGCGTGTCCCAGAGCGGCTCGAACTTCTTCCAGCCACCCGCGTAGGCCAGATGGCGTAGGCGATCCGGGAGGTTTTCTTTGACAGATGCCCCGGCGAAGAGCTTGCGCCAGGAGTAGAACTCGCGGTAGGCGCGCCAGTAGCCGTATTCGAGCTGCTCCGGGGTCATGCCGTGGGGCTGGAAGACCGTGTGGCGTGTGTCGTAGCGGTCCCAGTCGGAGTGCAGAAGCCGCCCCTCGGCCTTCATGCGCTTATAGAGCGCGGTGCCGGGATATGGTGTCAGGATGTGAAATGTCGCCGTCTCGATTCCCTGCGAGACCGCCCAGTCCACGGTGCGCTCAAAGACATCGGGGCCGTCGCCGTCCATCCCGAAGACAAACGAGCCATTGGCCATCACGCCGCAGTCGCGGAGCTTTTTAATCGCGGCGTTGTAGTCTCGCCCTAGGTTCTGTCCCTTGTGCTGCTCGGCTAAGTTCTCCTGCGAGAGCGTCTCGAACCCCACAAAGAGCGAGCGCAGCCCGACTTCGGCGGCTTTCTCGATCAGCCCGGGGCGCAGGATCGCCTGCACCGTCCCTGCCGCCTGCCAGACCCGCCCCATCCCGCGCATTCCCTCAAAGAGCGCGTTGGCAAAGCGCACGTTGCCAAAGAGATGGTCGTCCAGAAAGTACAGATGCTTGCCCGGCAGCCGCTCGATCTCCGCCAGGGCTTCGTCCACGGCCTGCGTGTAGAAGTGCTTCCCGCCCGCAAAAAACGCGTCCTTGTAGCAAAAGTCGCAGTGGTGCGGGCAGCCACGCGAGACCACAATCGAGTTGGGGACGAGATAGAGATGGCGCTTGATCAAGTCCCGGCGGATCGGCGGCATTCCCTCCAGCGTCCGGCTCACCGAGGCGTAGCGCGGCTGGGGCTGGCCCGCCTGAAAATCCTTGAGAAACTGCGGCCAGATGTCCTCACCCGGCCCCAGAAAGATCGCATCGGCATGGGCTGCGGCTTCATCGGGGAGCGATGTCACGTGCAGCCCACCCAAGCAGACAAACGCCCCGCGTGCCCGGTAGTGATCGGCGAGCGCATAGGCCCGCCGCGCCGATGTGATGTAGACCTCGATCGCCACAATATCGGGTGTATCGTCTAAGTGCAGCACCTCCACGTGATCGTCTTCAAGCGTCGCCTCCCAGCCGTCGGGAAGATACCCCGCCAGTGTCGCCAGCCCAAGCGGCGGAAAAAGGCTGTACTTGATGGGCCGAAAGAGCGGAGACTTCGCCTCAGTGAGAGCGGGGAGGATAAACTTGACGTGCATATTTTTATAAATACAAAGAACTTTGTTTTACAAAGCATATAAGGAAATGAGCTTCTTGTCAAGTGTCCCCGAGGACTCGTGGTTCCGGCTATAATAAGCTATGTCTACGACGATTCCACAACCTGAGCCGACTCCCGGCGATACGTCCTGGTTTACCCACGACCGCTTTGGTATGTTTATCCACTGGGGCCTCTACGCCCTGGGCGCGCGCCATGAGTGGCTCAAGAACTACGAGCAGCTCACCGATGAGCGCTACGAGCGGTATTTTAAGTTCTTCGATCCCGATCTCTACGACCCTGAGGTCTGGGCGAGCGCGGCGGAGAACGCGGGGATGAAGTACTTTGTCATCACCACCAAGCACCACGAAGGCTTCTGTCTCTGGGACTCGGCGCTGACGGACTACAAGGCCACCAACACCCCCGCCAAGCGCGATCTCTTGCGCCCGATGGTGGATGCCTTCCGTGGCCACGGCCTCAAGACGGGTTTTTACCACTCGCTGATTGACTGGCACCACCCGGACTTTGTGGTGGACGGCGTCCATCCGCAGCGCAGCTCGCCGGACAAAGACGCGCTGAACGCGGGCCGCGACCAGAGCCGCTACGCGAAGTATCTCCACGGCCAAGTGCGCGAGATTCTCTCCGAGTTTGGCAAGATTGATATTCTCTGGTGCGACTTCTCCTACCCGCCCCAGAAAGGCCGCGCGGACTGGGACAGCGAGAATCTTTATAAGCTGATTCGCGAGCTACAGCCCCATATTATTTTGAATGACCGAATGGACCTGGAAGCGGGCTGGGATATCAAGACCCCTGAGCAGTTCCAGCCGCGCCAGTGGGTGCAGTTCCAGGGCAAGCCGGTCACCTGGGAAGCCTGCCAGACCTTTAGCGGCTCTTGGGGCTACCATAGAGATGAGTCCAGCTGGAAGTCGCTGGAGATGTTGGTGCAGATGCTGATCGACACGGTGAGCAAGGGCGGCAATCTCCTGCTCAATGTCGGCCCGACCGGGCGCGGTGAGTTTGATGTGCGCGCTCTGGATCGCCTCCAGGGTATGGGCGAGTGGATGAAGCGCCACTCGCGCTCGATCTACGGCTGCACCCAGGCTCCTGCTGAGTTTGGCGCTGCTCCTCAAGACTGCCGCTACACCTACAACCCCACTACCAACCGGCTCTATGTCCACGTGCTCGCCTGGCCCTTCGGTCAGCTCTATCTCGATGGCCTCGATCCGGCACGTGTCGAGTACGCCCAGCTTCTTAATGATGCGTCGGAAGTTCTCATGAAAGATATCGAGCCTTGGCAGCACGATTTTTCGGGGGACAACAAGCGAGCGTCGCTAGCCCTGCGCCTCCCGATCCAGAAGCCCAATGTGACGGTTCCGGTGATCGAGATCTTTCTGAAGTAGCGCGTCGTCTCTCCAGGCTCCCCAAAAGAGTGTGTTTCCTAAGTTTTAGGGAACGCACTCTTTTTTTCGTCTGTTATGAGTCACGATATTAAATTCTCAATTTGTATTGACATACATCAAGAATAGATGTACAATTGAACTGGATGCATGAAGCTCATGAAATCTAGTAAAGATAGCGCTAAAAGCGACACCCTGACCCTGATTCTCGCCGTTCTGGTTAGTGCTCCTAACCATGGCTATGGAATCGCTCGTGCCATTGAAGGTCTGAGTGAGGAGCTCTTTCAGGTGGGGGAAGGGGCGCTCTATCCCGCATTGCGAACTCTCGAAAACGCGGGTTTTATCGTGGGGGCATGGGAGGTTCAGGGAAGTGGTCCTGCCCGGAAGACCTATACCATCACCGATTTGGGTTTAAAAGAGCACGAAAGACGAACACAAGAGTGGGAGAACTTTAAGCGTGCTATGGATAAGATACTAAGAGGTAATCCAGGTGTCCAAATGGCTTAATGCATTTCCTTTATCGGATAGTAAAGTGCTCCAGATCTATCTGGAGCGACTTGTGAAGCATCTTCCCAAGGAAGTTCAGGCTCTGCATATTACGGAGCTTCGTGAGCATCTTGAGTTTCTTATTTCCGATCAGCAAGCGCGAGGTCTCTCTCGTGAAGAGGCTCAGAAAGAAGCCCTCCGAAGATTTGGAGCACCTAACCCCATTGCGGAGCGGCTAAAGCGAGCATGGCTAGGCTCTCCGCAGGGCAGAGCGGGCTCGTCGGTAATGGCTCTTCGTTTCACGCTGGCCTGCGTGGGGCTGCCTGTGCTAGGACACCTACTCCTCGCGTTTTGTGAGCTTTATCTCGCTGGGACCACCTGTAAGAGTCCGCTTATCCAGCAGACGCTCTCGCTGCTGGTCACAGACTACCTCATGGTTCACCGGGGGATGTTGCTGCCGATCTTAGGCTTCTTGCCACTTTTTTATAGCTGGCAGCTACGTGCTCGGTTCCAAGGAGGGCCGATCGCTGCAGGGCTTACCGTGGCGGTAGTCCTGATCTCTCTCATGTGCTTCCATTCTGAGGCGATGGAAACACTTCTCTGGTGCCAGATGATGCTCTGTCTTGGACTGGGGCTTCTCTTTCGAAGACAGCCTGCATTGCTAACTGCCCACCACTCTCTGACCTCACGTTAAATAAAAAAACCGAAAGGAAGATGCACCATGCGTCCCCTCGTTACGATTGCTTGTTTATCCACCCTTGCCCTAGCCCTTGTCGGCTGTGGCTCTAGCTCCAGTGGCACCTCACCACGACTTCGTGTCGTTCATGCCTCGCCCAATGCGCCTCAGGTTGATGTCCTGATAGACGATGTTCGTGAGCTTAGCAGCGTCCCCTACAAGGCCAGCTCGCCCTACCTGGGGGTGTTTGCAGGGACACGCAATGTCAAGGTCAATGCCGCCGGAACCTCCACGACGGTGATCAATGCCAATCTCACACTGTTGAATAACACCGACACCACGGTTCTGGCAACCGGTCGCCTCGCCAGTATCGAGCCCCTTGTCTTGACCGACAACAATACCCCACCCACCGCAGGCAATATCAAGCTGCGTCTTGTGCACTCCGCTCCGGGTGCGGGAAATGTGGATATCTATGTCACCGCTCCAACCGCAAGCCTCGCCAGCGCCACGCCCAATTTCTCCAACGTGCCTTTTAAGGGAGCTTCCAGCTACCTCAATGTCCCCGCAGGCACCTACCGTGTTCGCATCACCCCCGCAGGCACCAAGACCGTTGCCATTGATAGCGGCTCGGTAACCCTGACGGCGGGACAGATTCGCACGGCTGTCGCAGTGGGTGATCCGGGTGTCGGCCAGGATCTGGGCGCGAT
Organism: Armatimonadota bacterium; assembly: GCA_026392155.1. Classification (GTDB taxonomy): domain Bacteria; phylum Armatimonadota; class Armatimonadia; order Armatimonadales; family Armatimonadaceae; genus Armatimonas. The sequence goes on from JAPLCP010000154.1 coordinate 12,790, forward strand.
TATCTTGGCAGATAACTAAGGGGGTTTCTTATGAAATGCCTAAAAATCTTACTGGGAGCTGCCGCTTCTCTCACGCTCTTGGCAGGCTGTGGCGGTGGGGGAAGTGTTTCGTCCCCCCCTGCCGGAACGCGTGTCACGAAGCAAGAGATTGTGGCGGCTGTTGAGCAAGGCTTCGCCTCAAAGCAACAGAGCCAAGGCGCTGTATCAGGCACATCACGATCAACACGCTCAGAAAGCTTAGCGGTCTACAACGAGTTCTATGAGCTCTGGGTCCTTCCGGTCGAAGGAGGCGAGGACTTCTTCAGCGACTCCGCGCTGACCCAACCGGCGGGGAAGGTGCGCGACTTCTACACGCCCGGAGAGCAGGGACAGTACTCGAAGGGCTCGACTATCGAGATCACTGCCGGGCCACATAAGGGCTACAGCGCCACCTCCAGCGTGATTCTCGATAGCACTGGTCTGCGCTACGATGTCCAGGGAACCCATCCGGCGCGTGGCCCCTATAGCATGGTGATCTCCAGTATCGACGGGGTGACTGTCGCCAAGAATGGCTTCCGTGATGCGCAGGGCAACGTGCGCTACTACGATAGTGAGTACAGGAGTGACGGCACGACAAAAGTGCGCTACAACAACGACAAGCTCTTCAATATCGAGCTCAACTACACCGCAGAGGGCACTGGCACAGGGATCGTCATGGGCTCGTCGGAGCTGCTCCCCGCGACCATCACCTGGGATCGGGACGGCTCGGGAACCATCACCTTCAAGGATGGCTCCAAGCAGAGCTTTACCGACTTCCGCTTCGATATCTAGCGGTACAATGACGGCATGAGCTATCAGGATGTCGTCATTCAGCGCGAGGTCGCGTTTCTCACACCGGATCGGAAAGAGAAGCTCGACCTCTACCTCCCAGCAAACCGTGCGCCGGGAACGCGCTCGCCGGGTGTGGTGATTATCCACGGTGGCGGCTGGACCGGCGGGAGCAAGTCCGCGGGGCGGGAGCTTAATATCGGCACGACTCTGGCTAAGGCGGGCTATGTCTGTGTGAGCATTGACTACCGTCTGGATAAGGCCGAACGCTGGCCGACCAATGTCTGGGACTGTAAGAACGCGGTTCGTTATCTTCGGGCCAACGCGGAGAAACTAGGCATTGATGTCAATCATATTGGGGTGATCGGTGGCTCGGCAGGGGGACATCTGGCGCTGATGCTGGGCGTCACCGATGGCATTAAAGAGCTGGAGCCGCCTATGCCCTATCCTGGAGTCTCTAGCCGCGTTCAGGCCGTGGTGGATCTCTACGGCATTTCCGATATTCGTAGCCGCAAGCAGATCTCCCCCGACGGCACGCCGCTGGAAAAACGTGTGCCCTCGGATGCTGTCTTTGGCAACAAGCCCACGATCTCTGATGCCGACCGCGCCCTCGCCTCGCCCATCACGCACCTGAGGCGCGGCATCCCGCCGACTCTGATTCTCCACGGCGATAAAGACACCACGGTGGACATTGACCAGTCCCGCGACTTAGACAAGCGCCTCACGGAACTCAAGCTAGAGCACCAGCTGATTGTCGTCCCTGGCGCAGGCCATACATTTGATCTGCAAACCTGGAACAAAAAGCCCCTCGCCATGGACTTACGTCCGATTGTCACCGGCTTTTTCGACAAGCATCTCAAGCCCCGATAACACAAAGAGCTCCGGGCAGGAAATCCTTGGCACACCGTCGAACCAGAGAGCATGACTAGAATTCCAATTGCAGTGCAGCTCTACTCGGTGCGCCACGAGTGTGAGAAAGACCTGGCGGGGACGCTGGCGAAGATCAAGGCGATGGGCTACGAGGGCGTAGAGTTTGCCGGCTGGTACGGCAACGATGCAGCGACTTTGAAGGCGCTCCTCGACGAGCATGGCCTGAAGTGCGCGGGTGCCCACGTGGGAATTGACACGCTCCTTGGGGAGAACTTTGAGGCATCGGTGGCCTTCCACAAGACCCTAGGCAATAAATTTCTGATCGTCCCCGGTTTAGCCTCCAAGTGGACCAGCTCTACAGAGGCGTGGCTCGAAACGGCCAAAGTGTTCAATGAGATTAGTGCAAAGCTTGCGCCGTACGGCATGGTGACGGGCTACCACAACCATCACACGGAGTTCAAGCCGTTTACCGAAGGCGGGGAGCTGCCCTGGGACACGTTCTTTGGCAACACCAACAAAGAGATCGTGATGCAGTTCGATACCGGCAATGCGCTTCATGGCGGCTCGTCGGGCAAGGCGCTGGACTTTCTGACCCGCTACCCCGGTCGCGCCCTCACGATCCACCTCAAAGACTATGATATTGCCAACGACTCCTACGCCCCACCGGTCGGGGATGGCGATGTTCCCTTTGCAGAGATCTTCACCGAGTGCGAGACCAACGGCAACACCGAGTGGTACATCGTCGAGTATGAAGACGATGCCTTGCCCGCGCTTGAGGGAATCGAGCGCTGCCTCGCGAATGTCAAGGCGATGGGTAAGTAGCTCTTCGGATGGTCTTTGTCACGGCGTTTGAGCCTTTTGGTAGCTCCACGGTCAATGGCTCCCAGCAGGCGGCACTGCGCTGGGCAGTGCGCGACCCGGAGATCTCTCTGGTGGTCTTGCCGGTGGTGCGTGCGCAGGCGTGGAGTGCGGCGCAGGCGGCTCTCGTGGCACTTCCTGAGCCGCCGAAGCTCTGGCTCATGCTAGGCGAGGCGGGCCGTGAGCCGCAGACGGTGCGCCTCGAGAAAGTGGCGATCAACTGGGACGACTACCGGCTCCCCGATAACCTAGGGGAGCAACCGCGCGATGTGGCGATCGTGCCCGGTGGCCCGGATGCCTACTTTGCCAGCCTCAATGTCGGACAAGTCGCGCTGGCTTTGGAGAGCAAGACCCCGTTGCCGGTGCAGGTAAGCCTCTCGGCAGGCTCATTTTTGTGTAACCACCTCGCCTATCAAGCGCTCCATGCGGCTCTTGCGTTCCCCTGCGCCTTTGTCCATGTCCCTGCCTGGCGGCCTGAAGACGGCCCCGAGGCGCTAGAAAAGCTCGTCACGACGCTCCAAGCCATAAAATCCGCCGCACTTTAGTGATTTGGTACAATGTCCACGATGGCAATGATTTGGGATCGGAGGCAGTGGCAACGGCAACGTCTAGTGGCACGCTTTCTGGAAGCGCAAGACACAAAAACCGCCCGGCGTAGCCTCATCCAGCTAGAGCAGCTTCTGGTGCCGCACTTGGAGCGCACGCTGGAGACCCAGGGGATTCGGGAGAGCGCTCTGAAGCAAGAGGCCCAAGGCAGGCTTCACCAGTGCCTCAGCCTGCTTCCCGAACAAGGAGCCCCGCTCCCCGATCTGGAGCGCCTGACGGAGTCGGTGGCCTACGAGTTTGCGGCGCAGCAGCTCAATGAGCGCAACCCTAGAAGGCGGCAGCTTCAGCTTCTTATTCTTTATGTTCTCCGCAACTGTGCCGACCGGTTTCAGCTCCGAAAAGATCCTAGTGGCCTTCTTCTCACGGGGATGCAGAAAGCACGGCGACAGATAGGCAGCCCCCGCTGGAGTCGCCTGCAGGCCGAGCCCGTCGCGCTGGCTCGCCCCTTCCTACAGGGGCTAGATCTCCAGGCCGCCGACTACCTCCCCAAGCTTCTGGAGCGCTTACTGGGGGGAATGGGCCATCTGGTTCCGGTAATGCCACTGGTCTCCGTGGTGGCGGCGCTCAATGAAGTTCCTCAGCCTGTCTTGGCTTCGGTAGATGAGCGCTTGTTGCTCGCGGAGAAAATTGAGGCGGTCTATCTGCTACGCCAGCTCTGGGAGGAGCTTCAGACACTTCCGGTTCGCCAGCGCCTGATCCTGGTGCTCGGAGCACGCAACGAGGAGGGCAAGAGTCTACTCTTGCTCCTCACGGAGCAGGGAATTGTCTCGGAGGCGGAGCTAGCCCAGGCGCTGGAGATCGGGATACGCTCGTTCCCGCTCTTGTTGCGCGAGCTCCCCTGCGATGATGAGCGCCTCGCAGAGCTGGTCAAGCTCACACCCGAGAGTGTTCGTCACCACCGGCAGAGTGCACGCTACCAGATCCAGACCCAGCTTCAGCTCTGGGGGCAAGGTCACCCGTCATGAACGAGCTTAAGACAGTCTCGATGTTTTATCGCAGTGTTGTCGGGTTCACACCACATCCCAGCGACGAGCTTCTCCTAGGCTATGTCGAGGAGCGCGCAAACCTACGGGAGAAGAGCCCGATTGAAGCGCACTTAGAGGCTTGTTTGCAGTGTCGGCAAGACTTTCAGATGCTCCAGCAACTTGCCAACACGCTTCCTTCTGCTCCCTCTCCCGCACTGGTAATGACGCAGGTGAAAGAGGAGCCTGAGACGCTGGACTCCCCGCCGCCTCTTCGCCTTTCTGTCGCGCCTCCGCTGGAAGTGCCCAGCGCTCCCGAGCCTGTTCCTATGCCTGAAAAAATCGCTCCCCCTCCGCCTAAAACACCACGTCGTGCTCCGGTAAAGCCTTCGGAGACGGTGGCTCGTCCCCGCCCGACACTGCTGATTGCCTCGCTCTTTCTGGGAGTCAATGCACTGGGGCTGGGCGCTATCTACGGCACGCTCTCCCGCCGTGCCCCGTCTCGCGTCACGCCAACGCCTGCCCCGGTGGTGGCGGAATCGGCGCCAAAGCCTGCGGGAAGTGTCGCGGTCATTCAGGCTGCCTATGAGCGACGCTTGGCGCAGGATCAGGGCAAGATCGCCGCTCTGGAGAAACAAGTACAGGCACTTCGGAAAGCTCCTGCGCCTTCTGCACAGGCCAAGTCGCTCGCAGGAGAGCGTCTCCTAGACCCAGGCACACTCACTCTGAACAAAGGCGGGAGTCGCTCGCTCTCCGTTCATCCCACGATTACCTGGAAGCCCGCCGCTCGTGCGCACCACTACGCTGTTGAGCTCACCGATGCCAGCGGAAAGTCCGTGGTCAAGACCCAGCTCCGGCGTGAGGAGTGGCGGGTTGCGGCGGCACTTCTGCGCGGCAAGACCTACCACTGGAGCGCTACGCCCAAGGATCGCGACAATCGGCCTTTACCCACAGGTGAAACACGCACCGGCGATGTCATCATTGCCTCAGAAGAAGACGCTACCAAGCTCAGTGACCAGCTCAAAGCGCTTGCTGCTGAGCTAGAGCGCCTAGGCTTCAGCGCTGATGCCACCGCTCTCAAAGAGAGCGCTGAGATGGTTCTTAAAAAATAAAGTCGGGGGCAACTTGCCCCCGGCTCTTATTCTTATCTTTACTTCCCAGCCCCGGTGAGCGGCTTACCATCCGGGCCCACAGCAGCGCCGCCATTTAGGGTCGCAGGTGCGGCATTACCTGCTGCTCCGGAGACGATCAATGCAAAGATGCAAATTTTCATCGTTTTTACTCTATTGTTTACGGCGTACAGTAAGCCACGCCGGGATTCCTTAGAACACTACTGTCTTCGTCCTTAGGAAAGTGTGCCAAGGCTTTGGTTCCACCCGAGCGGTACCACTTCGCATGGCCATCGGCGAAGGGGAGGTTGTAGCCTTTTGAGTGGGGCATGTAGTTGGCCGGGTTGACTTCGTAGGCAATCACGTCGTCACAGCGGCCAGGAATCGGGCGCAGGTAGGCACGGTTAAAGACAAAGCCTTTGCCGCTCTCCCGTCCGATGTAGAGATTTGCAGGTGCCACTATAGACGCGAGGGCGAGTCCCTGTGGCAGAAAGACATTCCCGTTAAAGTGATAGCCAATATTAGGAGCCGCTGTTCTTAGAGTACCATTGGGGATATTGGTGGGACAGAGCCAGATCTGCTCGTTTTTCGTATAGGGCAAAACCCGGTCTTTGTAGTTCCAGCCAAACGAGTTGACGATCCCGGAGCCCACTACAGGCATACCATCTACGGGCTGCCCTCCCAAGGCAGCATAGCTGGTGCCATCATACGACTGTGAGGGGAATGTCTCATCGTAGTCTTGGACATACATCATCATGGCGGTGCCAATCTGCTTCAAGTTAGACAAACAGACACTCTGGCGGGCTTTTTCACGAGCCTGAGCAAAAACAGGGAAGAGAATAGCGGCGAGAATCGCGATAATCGCGATCACGACGAGAAGTTCAATCAGCGTAAAGGCTCTCCGAGGAGAGGAGTAGGAAATGTTCTTCATGGAAACTGGCCTCCTTGGCCAGATAGACATTGAGATCAAACAGTGAACCAATACCAACCGCCGCCAGTATAACCGAATTGCAATGTTTAGTGCAACCGATTTTTCTGAGGGTATAATTCCCGCCATGAACACGCTCTCTCTCCATCCCGACGAAGCTGTCACCACGATCTCCCGGCATATCTACGGTCACTTCTCTGAGCACCTGGGCCGCTGCATCTACGGGGGCTTTTGGAACGCCGACGATACCTTTCGTGAGGATGTGATCGAGGCCCTTAAAGAGATCCAGATTCCCAACCTGCGCTGGCCTGGCGGCTGCTTTGCTGATGAGTACCACTGGCGCGATGGGATCGGTCCCCGTGAGAGCCGCCCGAGCATGGTCAACACCAACTGGGGCGGGGTCACCGAGAACAATCACTTTGGCACGCATGAGTTCTTGGATCTTTGTGAGCGGCTAGAGACTGAGGCCTATATCTGCGGCAATGTGGGCAGCGGCACCGTGCAGGAGCTGGCCGAGTGGGTGGAGTACGTCAACTTCGATGGCATCTCGCCCCGCGCCGACGAGCGGCGGGCCAATGGCCGAGAGACGCCATGGAATGTCAAGTACTGGGGCGTCGGCAATGAGAGCTGGGGCTGTGGCGGCAACATGCGCCCTGAGTTCTATGCCGATGAGTTCCGTCGCTACGCCACGTACTGCCGCAACTACGGTGGCAACCGGCTCTATAAGATCGCCTGCGGTGCTAATGTGGACGACTACCACTGGACGGAAGCACTACTCAAGAACACCCCACACCACATGATGCAGGGGCTCTCGCTTCACTACTACACCACCAACTGGAACGAGAAAGGCCCCGCCACGGGCTTTGGTGAGGCTGCCTGGTTTGACACGCTCCAGCGGACGTTCAAGATGGGTGAGCTTTTGGAGCGCCACGGTGCCCTGATGGACCACTACGACCCCCAGCGCAAGATCGGGCTGATCGTGGATGAGTGGGGCACGTGGTTTGATGTCGAGCCCGGCACGAACCCCGGCTTTCTCTACCAGCAGAACACCCTCAGAGACGCGCTGGTCGCGGGGATTCACTTGCATCTGTTCCATAGCCACGCCGAGCGGGTACACATGGCAAATCTGGCGCAGACCATCAATGTCTTGCAAGCCGTGCTCCTCACCGATGGCCCGACGCTGATTAAAACCCCGACGTGGCATGTCTTTGAGATGTACAAAGGCCACCAGGATGCGCTCCATATCCCGCTACACCTAAGCTGCAGCGAGTACACCCTGGAGGGCAAGACGCTTCCCGCGCTCCATGCCTCCGCGTCCAAGGCCGCCGATGGCAGTGTGCTGCTCACGCTCTGCAACCTCCACCCGACAGAGGCGCAGTTGCTCACGGTGAACCTCGGCACTGACTTTGCCTCCGTGACAGGCCGCACACTGACGGCAAGTACTCTGGATGCCCATAACACGGCGATGAGCCCCCATACCGTTGCACCACAGCCTCTGGTTGGAGCAATCCTCTCGAGCAACACGCTTCGCTTAGAAGTTCCCGCCGCCTCCGTGACAGCGATAATACTAAATTAAGCTTAAACTGGTAAGACTACTCGTTAATGATGAGTAGTCTAGTTTTTGTTGCATCTTAAACCAAGAATGTTACCAACAAAATTAGTTTAAATTACCACAAGAAGTGGTATAAGCATCCCCTGATCTCTACAGGAATCGCAAGAAGCGCAACGATGCAAACTTGGAAGTTGGGATGTTATGAAGAAGGTGTGCTCACTCTTTGCCAGCCCCATGGCGGCGATGCTCTTACGAATAAAAGTACGGCGCTCTGTGCGAGTTCGACAGGTCGCCGAGGATCTTTTTTATGGAGGAGTCCCCTCCAAGGCTCAGCTTCAGGTTCTCAAGGCACGAGGGATTCAGCAAATCGTGGACCTGCGCCAGTCTTTTGAGATCATGGGGAATGAGGCGACACTCTGTCAGGAAATCGGACTAGACTATATCTTGGTGTCAATGGATGAAGAACTCCCGGACTTTCCCACGGTCGAGCGGCTCCTAACACTCCTTTGTGCTGCCCCAACTTATCTCCACTGCTGCCAGGACTGTGACCGTTCGGGAGCGATTGTTGCGCTCTACCGGACGGTTGTGCAGGGCTGGGAGCTCTCTCGTGCTGGTGTAGAACTACTGTGGGGCGGCTTCAACCCACGCTTCGAGGTCCTCGCCCGTGATATCTGCTTTTACACCCACCAGCTTAAGCGCACGCCGTCGGTGCATGCCCTCCAGCAAGCTGCCTCGGCGTAAAAATTTCTTTCCGCACTGTATTCTTTTTGGCGTGTCCCATGCTCTATCCTAAGAGGAAGCAAGAATATAAGCCGAAAAGACAAGCCATTCAAAAAGGCACGACCAGCGATGCCTTCTTTGAAGAGCTGGGAAACCAGTGCTGTGCTTCGGTTCATGGCCCCCGCACCCGGAGGCACGAAGAAGCCTGACGAATCTGGGACAAAGCAAGTGATCAAAAAATCTGGGCCTGGCAGCACCGCGATCAGCACACCGGATTAACAGAGAATCGGCTAAATAGCTGAGGAAATCCCCCGGAAAAACACTTATAACAAGTCTGTAGTAAGGGGGCACTTTATGCGAGGCCATGTTCTAAATTTAGTTCAGACGGCAGGAGTCTATCCTGCTGAGCCGTTCAATGGGATGCAGATCACGTACTCCATCTCAGGGGCATTTATTAGCAAGGTGACAGATACGCCTGGTTTTACCACGCGTCGGGCACTCGAAGGCGCTCTGGGTAATGGAGCGCTGAGAGTGACGGGCAAAGCAACCATGACAGGAGGCTTTGGAGCCGATGTGATTGTCACCGTACAAGCCAGTGGTGAGGTGAAGACCTTCCGAAAGTACATCAAGGCGGGCGAGAGCACTGATTTTGATCTGACGGCACCAATTGGGGCAGTGACTCAGAAGGGAAGCGTCCGCATTTCCATGACGGGCTCTTATAATGTCGGAACCCGTGGGCTGGAGGTCTCGGCGTTTCTGGGGACAAAGAAACCCGATGTCGTCGATACTAAGCCGACTTCCCCGCCGCTGAGTGCCAATGCACGGCTCAATGCGATCCTGAATCGCTATCTGTCGGAGATTCCGAAGGGCTACACAGGGCTGGGCGGCAATCTCACCAATATTGCCAGCTCGATTCCCTTCACATCGCGCTTTGACAACTGGGTCTGTGGAGCCTATCAGGCGCGGGTTCTGGCGCTGCTCGACTCGATCAAGTGGAGCCCCGACCCAAAGATCCGTGCTCTGCTCGATGGCTTTGACTACGGGCCCGTGGAGGCTCCGGGGATGCTCTGGACGCTCTTTCCTCACCAGGCGGTGGTGATCTATCCCAAGGGCAGTGACTGGATCACCGATGGCATCGTGCTGGATCCTTGGATGACCCAGACTCCCAAGTCATATACCACGGCGGAGTGGGCGCAGATCCACAGCTACGGGAGCTACTGGGGAATTCGCGGCAGTAGTGCCTACGATGGCAAGCCCGAGTACCCGACCGTGGGGGGCAACTATGTCAACCCTAGCCAGCGCTCGCTCACCGACGACGAGCGAAAGTGGGTCTCGGAGCTGCCACAGGTGGATAAAGAAAAGCTCAAGAGTGTCCAGGATCCGAACCTGCGGACACTTCTGATCCGTAATGGCTTCAAGCAGCGCAAGCTCACTGGAGTGGCGATTGTCAACTGCCCCGTGAATGTGGCGCTGGTGGACAGTGCGGGAAAGACTGTCGGCTACACAGAGCATGGCTATGTTGGGGAGATCGGCGGCGCGACGGTAGAGCGGATTCAGAAAGCCCCTGGCGATTGGTGGAGCCTCGTGCGGTTCGATCCGACCAAACGCCTTCAGCTTCGCCTTAGTGCTACCAGCTCCGGGCCAGTTGAGGTCATTATCGCACACGGGATGGATCGCGACGAGCGTACTGCCTCGCGCTACACAGCACGTGTCGCAACCGGCGAGCGTTTAGAGACCGACACCGCGCGACCAAAAGCCACTCTGTCGGGGGCTGGCAAGAGCTACGCGCCCAGCACTCTCCGTGAGAATTCGACACCGTCGTTAAACCCCGTGCCAGCACCTGCGCCCGAGGTCGCACTCTACGACAACAACAATATTGGGGGAGTTCTGAATGGGCCAACAGGGACGCTCTGGCTGACGTTTCCTCAGGCGGTCAATGTCACCCGGATCGAGACCTATCACTGGAATGGAGGGCGTGGTGCCGCGCCGGGGACGATTGCTTTGGTGGAGAAGTCGAGCGGCAAGACCTACGGCCCTTGGAGCGCCACGAGTTCATCGGGGCAGGGTGGTGCCCTCAATGTCTACTGGCGCGTCCAGCCCAACGCCGTGATCCCCGCAGGAACCTATAAAGTCATCGTCTCCTCGCCCCAGACTTGGTCGCACAACCCCGAGTCCAAAAACTGTGGCTTCGTCCGCCTCTGGGGCCGCGCCCCTGGTCGCTAGAACAATGTCCTCGGGGGCTCTTTCTTTGCCTCGACGACTTTCTTTCGGGCGGCTTCGATGTCTGCAATCAGTAGCTCGCGGGCGTGGTCGTAGGCGGCTCCTTCTTGGCGGAGAATGTAGGCAGGATGGAGAGCGGCGATGGCGTAGGGAGCGTACCGGCTCTCGAAAAACTGGCCGCGCTCGCTGGTGATCTTGAAGCCGCGCTTGATCACCATGCTCGCGGAGGGGCCACCGAGGCAGAGGATGACGAGGGGCTGCACCGTGCCTAAAATCGGCTCCAGCCAGCCTGTCACGCAGGCGCTGGCTTCATCGGCGGTGGGCGGGCGGTTTTGCAGGCGGCCTGTCTCTCCGATAAGAGTCGGGCGGCAGCGGACGACATTGGTGATAAAGATATGCTTGCGCGTGATCCCGCAGGCGTAGAGGCACTCGTCCAGAAGCTGACCTGCGCGACCGACAAACGGACGGCCTGTCTTGTCTTCTGTCTCGCCCGGCCCCTCCCCGACCAATACCAGCGGGCTATTGGGGTTGCCCTCGCCAAAGACCACATTGGTGCGCGTCTCCCACAGCCCACAGCCCTGGCAGTTATGGGCCTCTTCGCGCAGGGCCTCAATCCGTTGTTCTTTCTCCGTCATAGGGCTCTATTGTAGCTGGAGAGCGAAGATTTTTCTTTCGATGAACTCTGTAAAAAATGCGAGATTGCTCCGACACTAAAAGCAGTAATGAGATGATATATCTCCTCGCCCCTCTAGACTTATCATTGCTTTTTTCTTCGAGGTGGAGATCGTAAAATGAATTTTATGGAGTCTAGTAACGAGACAGCACGCCTCTTGGCGCTCAAAAATCAGCATCTCCTAGACACGCCTTCTGAGTCCGCGTACGACGATATCACGGGGCTGGCGGCGCTGATCTGCAATACTCCCATCAGCCTGATAAGCCTCGTCGATGAGACCCGTCAGTGGTTCAAGTCTTGTCATGGCCTAGGGGTGAGCGAGACACCGCGTGAGTGGGCTTTCTGCGCCCATGCTCTTCTCCAGCCCGACGAAGTAATGGTAGTGCCAGATGCCTTAGACGATCCACGCTTCGTGGATAATCCCTTAGTGACTCGTGAGCCAAGGATTCGTTTCTATGCAGGGGCACCTCTTGTCACCACGCAGGGATACGCTTTGGGAACTCTCTGCGTGATTGACCGCACGCCTCGCACACTCAGCCTTGAGCAGCTTGCGGCCCTGAAAGCTCTGGCCCGACAGGTCATGACGCAGATGGAGCTCCAAACACGCATGAGGACGGCTCTGGAAGCGGACGAGCGCTTCCACCTTGCCATACTACAGGCTATCCACGATGGCCTCGTGGTGCAAGAGAAGAGTGGAGAGATCGTGATCTGCAATCCCCGTGCCGAGGAAGTCTTGGGCTTGACACGTGACCAGATGATGGGAAAGACCTCGTGTGATCCTTGCTGGCGTGCGGTTCGTGAGGACGGAACCCCGTTTCCAGGCGAAGAGCACCCTGCTATGATGACTCTCCAGCAGGGAATCCCTCAGCAAGATGTGATCATGGGAGTGCATAAACCCAATGATGAGCTGACCTGGATCTCCATCAACTCAGCTCCGCTTTTTCGTCTTGGTGAAGATACTCCCTACGCCGTCGTTGCTACCTTCGACGATATTACGGAGCGGTGTAACTATGAGCACATGGCCCAAAAGCAGCTTGACGAGCTCAACGATCTTTATCAGCAGCTTGAACGACGGCAAGAGGAGCTAGCGAAGATCAATCGTACGTTGGCCGCACAAGCAACCGTGGACGGCCTGACGGGGCTGAAGAACCACCGTAAGCTCCGGGAAGACCTGACAGTGCAGTACCACCAGAGTATACGCTACCATGTCCCACTTTCTGTGATCTTACTGGATGTAGACTACTTCAAGCGCTACAACGACACCTACGGGCACCCCGCAGGAGATATGGTTCTCAAGCAGATCGCTCAGGTTCTCCAAGACACCGCTCGCCGTACGGACTGTGTGGCTCGCTATGGGGGAGAGGAGTTTGCGATCATTCTCCCGCATACAGACTACGAAGGGGCTTGCGCAATCGCCGAGCGCTTCCGTACCCTCATCGAGCAAGCTCCCTGGCCCAAGCGTGCTGTCACCATCAGTGTGGGCATCTCCACCCTCTGGCCAGGTACACAGAGCGAGCAACAGCTCATTGACGAAGCAGATAAAGCGCTCTACCACTCCAAGCGCTGGGGCCGCAACCGCATCACCCACTTCAGTGACTGCGTCGAGAAGCTTAAGCAGGCTATCCAAGAGCCCGACCTCACCGTTTATGGGTAGCAGAAGCGGCATTCACATTTCATTGCCTCGAAGAGAAGTGCCTTTTTCATGTGGCCTACAGCATTTAGAAAGCGCTGGTTCAAGCGATGGCGCGGAACAACGGCGTCCAGAAACTCCTCCCAGAGTAAGGCGAACAGCCCTGCTTCTCCTAGAGCGGATGGATTCCCAGTGCCCACTGCGCACGTCGTAGATTGACGAGTCCGATGCGATTGAGTCGTAGTGCCACGATGGTGGCACGACCGCAGGGAGTCTTGCCCTGGATCATCTGCCCATCTACACTCCAGGTAAAGTGCTCCTCCCAGAGCTGCTGACGTGGATGAAAAAGCGCAACGGACACGCCCGATTCAGGATCAAGGGCTTGTGTTTACACCTGCTTGATATCGTTGCAGCCGGGGCAGGAGAGCGCCAGGTTCTCCAGTACGGTTAAGCCACCCGAAACGACAGGCTCAATATGCTCTAGCTCAAAGTTCTCAACATTGGCGAGAACAAGAGGCGTTTTGCAGTACTCACAACATGCCTCGGCACGCTCTGTGATAATCTCCCGCTGCCGCTGTGTGGGGCGTCTCCGTCGGGCCATTGACTAGGCAACACCGGGCACTCGCAGGCCCAGGGACTTCATGACCTCGCGTACCGGAACGCCCCGTAGCTGTGCCAGTTCGCCAAGGTACTCCAGTCGCTCTGCTGCCCGAAGCTCATCGGTGTCGATGAGGGCAAAAAGCTGCTCACGTTCTGCCTCCGTAAGTGCACCCGCCTGGTTTTTTCTGCGGAGCTTTTGGTAGCGCCGCTGCTCACTCAGCGACTTGGGCGCACTCAAGCGATGGATTTGTGCAACCAGCTCCGCCTCGCACTCGCTCATCCCTGAGCCCCCGGGTGATGTCAGCAGGATCTTAAGCACCAGTGATGGTGCATCCAGCCCTTCACGAGCCGCCTCATCGGCAATGCGACGAGCGATATCCGGTGGCAGAGAAATTGTCAGGCTCATGCGGATATTTTATCTCAGCTTGGCGAGGATGCTCTCGGTGTCATAGACGCAGCCGCCCCAGAGGCCGCCGGATGCCGTGACGAGGGCGGCCCAGAGGCGGGTGTCGTCGGGGAGCTGCGGGTCGGGCGCTAAATCATCGCGGAGCGGGCGGGTGGCGAAGTCGGGGTCGGAGATTAAGTTCACGGAGGCGGTGAGATTCACGCGATCCACGATAATCTCGATCGTGTCGCCGTCGTGGACTTTACCGATGGGGCCGCCTGCCAGCGCCTCGGGGCCGATGTGTCCGATGCACGCTCCTGTGGAGACGCCGGAGAATCTTGCATCCGTGATAAGCGCGACTTCCTTGCCAAACGGCAGAAACTTCAGGGCACTGGTGAGCTGGTAGGTCTCCTCCATGCCCGTCCCGAGCGGCCCACGGCAGGTTAAGACAATCACATCGCCCGCAATAATTTTCCCACCCTTGATCGCTGCAATCGCATCACGCTCGCTGGTGAAGACTTTCGCGGGGCCGGTCTTGCGGTAGACACCGTCTGCGCCCACCACCGACGGGTGGATACTCGTTGCTTTTATCACGCTCCCCTCCGGCGCGAGGTTGCCCATCGGGAAGCAGACGGTGCTGGTGAGGCCCTTCTTGCGGGCGTGCTCCGGGTCGGAGATCACGTCGTCGGGATCGACGCCGTCTTTGTCGCGCAGGACTTGGCGGACTTTCTCGCGCCGCTCGCTGGTCTCCCACTCGGCCAGGTTCTCGCCCACCGTCTTGCCATTGACCGTCAGACAGTCCAGATGCAGCAGCCCTAAATTGCGCAGATGGAGCATCACCTCGGGGACGCCACCCGCGAGATACATCCGCACGGTGGGGTGGTCGTTGGGGCCGTTGGGGAGCACGTCTACTAAGCGCGGCACGGATCTATTCACCCGAATCCAGTCGTCCACGCTCGGGCGCTTGAGCTTGGCGGCGTGGGCGATGGCGGGAATGTGCAAGAGTAAGTTGGTCGAGCCGCCGCAGGCCGCATGTACCAGCATGGCGTTCTCGATACTCTTATCGGTGAGGATATCGCGGCCTTTGATTCCATTGGCATCGAGTGCGAGCATGGCGTTGGCGGTGCGGGTGGCGATATCGAACCAGATCTTCTGGCCGCTGGGCGCGAGCGCGGCATGGGGAACCGTCAGCCCGAGCGCCTCAGAGACGGCTTGGGCCGTGGCTGCGGTGCCGAAGAACTGACAGCCGCCACCGGGCGTTGCGCAGGCGCGGCAGCCCGCTTCGGCGGCCTCTTTGAGCGTGATGAGGCCGTGTGAGAACCGCGCCCCGATAGTCTGGACTTTTCCCGCGTCCTCGCCATGTTCTGGGGGCAGGGTGACGCCACCGGGGACAATGGCGCAGGGTAAATCTCGCATCCCGGCCAGCGCCATGAGCATCGCGGGGAGCCCTTTATCACAAGTGGCGACCCCGATCACCCCACGCCGGGTCGGCAAGCTACGGATCAGACGGCGCAGGACAATCGCGGCGTCGTTGCGGTACGGAAGAGAGTCGAACATCCCGGTCGTGCCTTGGCTGCGGCCATCGCAGGGGTCGGAGACAAACCCAGCGAACGGGATCGCGCCGCGCCGCGCCAGCTCCTCGGCGCACTCACGCACCTGCAAGCCGACTTCCCAGTGCCCCGTGTGGTAGCCCAGCGCAATCGGCTTGCCGTCCTCGCCGCGCATCCCCCCGAGGGTCGAGAGTACCAGAAACTCCCGCCCGACCACCTTCGAGGGCTCCCAGCCCATGCCCGCGTTCATCGAGAGCCCAAAGAGATCCCCGGACGGGCGCTCTCGCAGCATCTCCTCAGTCAGGGGCAGCTCCCCTGCAGGCCCGGCGGCTTTCGTCGCCACATCGTAGATATCGTCGCTATTTATCACACGGGTATTTTACCCGGCGGGCGATGAATCTCTCTCCCGCCGATTTATGCTGGAGCTTCTGGAGGCAGGTGTAGTACACTGGGCCAAGGAGTTTTATGCGCATCACTCTCGCGACACTGGGCTCGTTTGGCGATCTACATCCGTTTCTGGCGATTGGCCTAGGGCTGAAGGCGCGGGGCCATGACGTCACCCTGGCATCGTGCCCGATCTACAAGAGCAAGGTGGAGGCAGCAGGCCTGCGCTTTGCGCCGCTCCGTCCCGATGCGCCCTCGCCGGAGAAGGCAAGCGAGCTGGCGGAGCGTGTGATGGATGCACGCAAGGGAACTCGTGCGGTGATGGATGAGTGGACGATGCCTGCTCTACGCGACACCTACGCGGATCTAGCGGCGGCGTGCGCCGGGGCGGACTTGCTCATCAGCCACACGATTGTCTTTCCTGGCCCCCTGCTCGCGGAGAAAACCGGCCTGCCCTTTCTCTCGGTCGTGCTCCAGCCGATTGTCTTCTTCTCTGTACACGATCCCTGCATTCCCCCCACCACCCCGCGCTGGCAGGGCTTTGCCAAGCTTCCCAAATCACTGGTGCGCCTCGCCTACAAACTTGGCTGGCAGCTGACCCGCCCTTGGCTGCGGCCCGTGGACGCGCTTCGCACCGAGCTGGGCCTTCCCCCTAGCAAGAAGCACCCCTTGATTGAGGGGCAGTTCTCGCCGCTCGGGACGCTGGCGCTTTTCTCCTCGGCCTTGGGGGCCGCCCAGCCCGACTGGCCGCAGAGCACGGTTCAGACCGGCTTTGCTTTCTACGACTCGCTGGAGGGGAAAGATGCGGCACTTTCCCCAGAGCTGGAGGCGTTTTTGGCGGCAGGCGAGCCGCCGATTGTCTTTACGCTAGGCAGCTCCGCCGTGATGACGGCAGGGAACTTCTTTGAGGAAGCCGTGAAGGCAACCAAGGCACTAAATGCCCGCGCGGTCTTGCTCACGGGGCGTGGCCAGCCCGTGCCACCGAACTTGCCGCCGAGCATTCTCGCCGTGCCCTATGCGCCACACTCGCTTCTCATGCCACGAGCCGCCGTCAATGTGCACCAAGGCGGGGTGGGGACGACGGGGCAGGCGCTGCGAGCGGGCAAGCCACAGGTCATCGTCCCGTTTGCCCACGACCAGCCAGATCACGCCGCCCGCATCACCCGCGCCGGGCTGGGACGTACGGTCTACCGCGATGCCTGCACCGCCCAGACACTCGCCGCTACGCTCCAGCCGCTTCTCACAGACATCATGCTACAAGAGCGCTGCCGCCGCGTGGGCGAGCAGCTCCAGCAAGAAGACGGCATTGCCCGTGCCTGCGAGGCCATCGAGCAGTTTGTGGCTCTGGTAAAATAGACACGATGAGACGCTCTCCGCAACTAATGATCGCTCTGATCATTGTCATTGTGACGATGATCAGCTATGCAGGCAACCGTAGCAACAACGAGTACACGGGCAAAGTTCAGCATCTCGCAATGACCACCGATCAGGAGATCGCCCTTGGGTTGCAGTCTGCTCCTGAGGTAGCGGCGCGGTACGGCGGGGAGAGCCGCGACCGAGCCGCGGTAGCCAAGGTCGAGGAAGTAGGGGAGCGCATCGTGCGCGCCGCCGTGAAGGAGAGTCCCTACAAGTTTCAGTTCCATTTACTGGCGGATCAGAAAACCGTCAATGCCTTTGCGCTCCCCGGCGGCCAGGTCTTTATCACCGAGGCGCTCCTGCGAAGGCTCCACACCGAGGGCGAGCTTGCCGGAGTGCTGGGCCACGAGATTGGGCACGTGGTCGGACGGCACGGGGCGCAGCAGCTTGCCAAGCAGCAGCTCACGCAGGGCCTCGTCGGGGCGGCGGGCGTGGCTTCTTACGATCCCAACAACCCCGGACGGAGCGCGGCAACCGCCCAGATGGCGCAGCTGGTGGCCTCAACCGTGAACATGAAGTATGGGCGCAACGATGAGCTGGAGTCGGATCAGCTCGGCGTGCGCTTTCTCCCCCAGGCGGGCTACGATCCCCGCGCGATGATCGGGGTGATGGAGACACTTCAAGCGGCGGGCGGTGGGGGGCGCACGCCCGAGTTCTTCAGCACGCACCCCAACCCTGGAAACCGCATCGAGCACATCAAAGCTGCCATCGAGCAGCAGTTTCCCAGCGGCATTCCCGCTGGCCTAGAGCCCTAGCGGCTACAAACGCGCTTGGATCGCTCTCTCGATCTCTTTGACATCAATCTGCCCGCTCCAGTGCTGAAGAATCTGCCCGTCTTTGACCAGGAGCACCGATGGCACCGACTTCACGCCCCATGCCTGCCAGATGGTCTCGCCATTGAGCAAGATCGGGTAGGTGAGCTTGGTTTTCGACTTTGCCAGAAACGGCACCACTTTCTTGGCCCCTTCTTCGTCGAGCGAGATGCCGACTACCGTGAAGTTTTTAGCGGCGTACTTTAGCTGAAGCTTCTGCATATCCGGCATGGCCTTCACGCATGGGACGCACCAGGTCGCCCAGAAGTCCACTAAAACCAGCTTGCCCTTCAGAGACTCCAGCGTGACGGTCTCGCCACTGGGTGTTTTTAGAGCAAAGGGCGGCGCGGGGCGCGGAACGGGAGCCGGGATATAGGCCTCGGGGTCTTTTAAAAAGCGCTCCACTTCGCCTTTGTTGCAGAAGTAATACGTCTTGCCCTTGTAGCTCGCCGCACCTGCGGGCTTTTCTTCCTCGGACTCGCCACTCTGGGAGCAGACGAGGCAGAGCGCCTTGGCGGGGAGCTTGCCGGTGACGCGCTGTGCTTTTTCTTGAAACCATCTCATATAGAACCTCAAAAATTCCTTGCGAAGGCAATCCCGACGCGTTTATTGAAGGCCGCGATCAGGCTGATGCTCTCGCCGCGCTTGCTGAACCAGGAAAGCGTCGTGTGGCCGTACTTGCCATCGCACATCGGCAAGAGCACCAAGTTGTCTTTAAGCGCAAAGCTCGCCCCAAAGGGCACCAGAACCTCGCGGCCAAACTCCGAGTAGGCCAGCCCGACATACGGCGCAACCCGCCCCTTTTCACCGCCGAGCTGCTTCTGCGCGGAGACAAAGTAGCTCATCCCGCGCGGCGTCCCGATTCTATCGCTGGAGAAGCCCGCCACGATCCCCGGACGGCTCTCGCTCTCGGGCTGGATAAAGTAATTCCCCACCGGGTTGAGCTTCGCCTCGGGCGCGTTGGCATTGAACTCCACCCCTACCTGGAAGCGCGGCGAGACGCGCCCGGTGAGTGTTGTGCGCCAGCGGGGGCGCTCCTGCACGGAGTCCACATAGCGCTGCGCAAACTGAAACTTTCCCTCGACACCACTCGCACGGAGCGGCGATCCCTCACCGGGTCAGCCCGTTCACGGAGGGAGTGTCGAGCGCAGCTTGTCCTTCACCGACTGGCCGCTCCCTTCCTGCGCGAGGCCAGGAGCGGCACCGAGTGCTAGGAGGCCAAGTAAGATCGCCGCGGGTAGCGAGCGCATCGTCTACTTCACCGGCACGAGGCGGATGATCTTATCGGGCTGATTCAGTGCGACATAGACCATGCCATCGGGGCCGACGGCGACATCGCGGACGCGGCCTTGACGCCAGAAGAGCTTCTCTTCCTCGACGACCTTGCCGTTTTGTACCCGAATACGAAACACCGGGCCGCCCAAAGCAAGGCCCCCTGCCACCAGATCGCCCTTCCACTCGGGAAAAGCACTGCCCTGCATAACATCTAGGCCACAGGCACCGATGCTCGGGAGCCAGCGGAGCGTGGGGGTGGCGAAGTTCTGACCCTCTTTGGGCCAAGGTAGCGCGAGGGGAGAGTCGTTGTAGTTGATCGAGGTGGCGATAATCGGCCAGCCGTAGTTTGCGCCTTTCTGGATCACGTTGAGCTCATCCCCGCCGCGTGGGCCGTGCTCCGTGTCCCAGAGGTTGCCCTTGAGATCCAGCACCAGCCCCTGCGGGTTGCGGTGTCCCCAGCTCCAGATCGCGGGGAGCTGATTGGTATCTTTGACAAAAGGATTGTCTTTAGGGATACTGCCGTCTTCGTTGACCCGGAAGATCTTTCCATTGGGCAGTGCTAGGTCTTGGGCTTTCTCACCACTGCCGCGCTCACCGTGGCTGAAGAAAACGTGGCCTTTTTTATCAAAGACAATGCGCGAGCCAAAGTGCACACCGCTGGGGCTGTAGGTCTCGGGCTTGCTCTGGTAGATTGTCTGCTCGCTATGCCACGACGCCGTCAGGCCCTCGATCTTGAGCTTGCCGCGCACGATCTTGGTCATTCCCGCCTTTGGGTCGGTGGGCGATGGATCGGTGAGCGAGAGGTAGACCCAGCCGTTCTTGGCGTAGTTGGGGTGCACCGCGACATCCATCAGGCCCCCTTGGCCGATCTCGCGGGTGGCAGGCAGTCCTGTGATTTCGGGGCCAACCTCGCCGTTTTGTGACAGTCGCAGTGCGCCGGGGCGATTGGTGATGAGCATCTTGCCATCGGGGAGCCAGTCAATCCCCCACGGCACCGCGAGGCCCTTGCCTTTTTCCACCACGGTCTCCAGGCGAAACTTGGCACGCTGGGATGTGTAGACCCCGTCGGTCTCTTTCGGCCCCGCAACCAGCGCCTCGGTGTATTTATTCTGTAGCTCACGAAGATGAACCACCAGCCCCCAGATCGTCTCGTCGCTCATGGTCGGGCCGTAGGCATCCATCCCCATATCCGGGACGCCTTTTTTAATGGCATCGAAGAACGGCTTGTCGTGCTCGGCGCCGAACTTCTCCAGCGTCAAGAGAGTCTTCGTCCCGCCGCCGCCACCCTCGCCCTGCTCCCCGTGACACTTCGCGCAGGTGTCGTTGTAGAGCCGCGTCAGGTTGATGGCTTGCTGCTGCGGAGCTTGCTTGCTAGGCTTCGCGTTGCTGCTCTTTTCCAGAGGCAGCAAGAGAAAAGCACAAGCCGTGAGTGTGAGTGCAATAGATAGTTTGAACATGGAAATAAGTTATACCGCAGAGCGACAGCTACTCAATCACTTTCCGGGTGGCGAGGTCGTATTTCTTTCCACTGGGAACGGACTCGGGGCCGGGCTTGGCGGCGTCGTAGAAATTGACGCGGGTGCGGCCGGTGACCTCGGCGA